>NZ_CAXTHR010000001.1:0-94922 GCF_964244095.1 uncultured Methylobacterium sp.
CGGCCACCCGCCACGTGCAGGTCGCCGAGATGGTGATCGAGAAGGCCAAGCGCCTCGTGGAGCACGGCCGCGACGTGGTCATCTTGTTGGACTCGATCACCCGATTGGGGCGTGCCTACAACACGGTCGTCCCCTCATCGGGAAAAGTGCTGACCGGCGGCGTCGACGCCAACGCCCTGCAGCGGCCCAAGCGGTTCTTCGGCGCGGCGCGCAACATCGAGGAGGGCGGTTCGCTCTCGATCATCGCCACCGCGCTCATCGACACCGGCTCGCGCATGGACGAGGTGATCTTCGAGGAGTTCAAGGGCACCGGCAATTCCGAGATCATCCTCGACCGCAAGGTCTCGGACAAGCGCGTCTTCCCGGCGATCGACATCACGCGTTCGGGCACCCGCAAGGAGGAACTGCTGGTCCCCGCCGACGCCCTCAAGAAGACCTACGTGCTGCGCCGCATCCTCAACCCGATGGGCGTCACCGACGCGATCGAGTTCCTCATGGACAAGCTGCGCCAGACCAAGAGCAACGGCGACTTCTTCGACTCGATGAACACCTGATCGCTTCGGAATTCCGACGCGTGAGAAAGGCCCCGATCGCAGGATCGGGGCCTTCTTCGTGGGCGTGGGTCTCTCGAATCGGGCGCCGCCGGGGGCCGCCGTCTCAGGAAGCCGACGCCCTTCCGGCCCGGTCTGCCTGCGTGCGCCCGCCATAACCCCAGGCGTCGGCCGGCACCTCGTCCACGACCACGTAGGTGGCCAGCGCCAGCCGTCGGCCGAGAACATCGGCGATCAGCGCATGGGCGTCCGCGACGAAGCGGGCCTTCTCCTTTGCGGTGTTGGTGCCCTGCGTGACCTTGGCGTCGAGATGGGCCGCGCAGGCGACCGGTGCGGCTCCGACCGTCCAGCCCGAGGTCGGAACGCGCTCGATCAGGACGGCGGTGAGTTCGGCAGTCTTGCCCAGCACCTCGGCCATCAGCACGGTGAGGCCGCCTTGGAGGCGGGCGGTTTCAGTGCCGTCGAGGTCGGCGGCGAGCTTGAGGGTGACGAACGGCATGGGGCGATCCTCAGCGGGCCGGCCATCCGCCGTGCCCTTGACACTGCCGACCGTAGGCTGTGAAGATCGTTCGGAATATCAGGAACTTTTAAATCGAAAGTTTGGAAAAACCGCACGGTTGCGATGCTGCCGACGAACCTCGACATGGATGTGCTGCGCACCTTCGTCGCCGGGATCGATCTCGGCGGCTACGCGCGGGCCGCGGTGCGGCTCGGCCGCTCGCCCTCGGCCATCAGCCTGCAACTGCGCAAGCTCGAGGATCAGGTCGGCCGGCCGCTGCTGCGCAAGCACGCGCGCGGCCTCGTTCCGACGGAGGCGGGCGAGGTGCTGCTCGGTTACGCCCGCCGCCTGCTCGATCTCAACGACGCGACGCTTGCCGCCCTGCATGCTCCGGCCGTCTCGGGGACCGTGCGGCTCGGCCTGCCGCAGGATTTCGCCGAGACGCATCTGCCGACCACGCTCGCCCGGTTCGTGCGCCTGTACCCGGAGGTGCGGATCACGGCGCGGGTCGAGCGCAACGCCGTCCTTCGCGCCGCCTTCGCGGCGGGCGACCTCGATCTCGCCCTGCTCTGGAACGAGGGCGACCCGTTGCCTCCGGCGGCCGGTCTCCTCGATCTGCCGATGGTCTGGATCGGCCCGTGCGACTGGGCCGGCCGTGCGGCCGGCGACCCGCTGGCGCTGGTGGCGTTCGACGCCCCCTGCCTGTTCCGGCATGCAGTCCTGTCCGCCCTGGACCATGCTGGCATTCCATGGCGCGTCAGTTTCAGCAGCCCGAGCCTGTCCGGGCTCTTCGCCGCGGTCACGGCCGGCCTCGGCGTCACGGCGCGAACGCCCCACGGCCTGCCCGCCGCACTATCCGTCCTCGATACGGCGCTGACCGGCCTGCCCCCGCTGCCGCGCCTCGGCCTCGTCTTGCTCAGCGCCACGCCGCCGACCGCCAACCCGGCTGCCGTCCGGTTGGAGGCGACGCTCCGCGAGACCTTCGTCCCGGGCGCGATCGAGCCCTGACCGGGCTCGTCGATCATGCCGAGGGAAGGCGTGTTCGGTTCAGGCCCGCGTCCGACGCCGCCGCACCAGCATGTTCAGCCCCTCGACGCCGGCCGAGAACGCCATCGCCGTGTAGATGTAGCCCTTGGGCACGTGCGCCCCGAACCCTTCCGCGATCAGCGTCATGCCGATCATGATGAGGAAGCCGAGCGCCAGCATCACCACGGTCGGGTTCTTGGCGATGAAGGCCGAGAGCGGCTCGGCGGCCACCAGCATCACCACCACCGCCGTGACGACGGCGATCATCATCACCGGCACGTGCTCGGTCATGCCCACCGCCGTGATGATCGAGTCGATCGAGAACACGAGGTCGAGCAGCAGGATCTGGACGATCGCCGCGCCGAAGCCGAGGGCGCCGGCCGAATCCGCGGCCTTCTGCTCGGGATCGACGCTGTGATGGATCTCCCTGGTCGCCTTCCAGAGGAGGAAGAGGCCGCCGCCGATCAGGATCACGTCGCGCCAGGAGATGCCCTTGCCCAGCAGCGAGAAGACCGGTTCGGTGAGATGCACGATGAAGGCGACGGTGCCGAGCAGCCCGAGCCGCAGCGCCAGCGCCAGGCCGATGCCGATGCGGCGCGCCCTGGTCCGGTGCTCCGGCGGCAGCTTGTTCGTCAGGATCGCGATGAAGATCAGGTTGTCGATGCCGAGCACCACCTCCATCACGATCAGGGTGGCGAGCGCCGCCCAGACCTTGGGGTCGGCGGCGAGTTGGAGGAGATGATCCACGCGGGGGACTCGGCGCTTTGGACGGAAGCAGGGACTTGTCAAAGAGGAAGCAGGGACTTGGCCGCTGCGCCGGGGCGGTGCGCGGGGGCCGGCGCGTAGACCTTCAGGATCTTCGGGAAGACCTTGAAGTGGGCCGGCGTGTGGGTGGTCAGCTCGCCGTCGGTGTTGACCGGCCGCGGCTTCTTCGTCGTCAGCACGACCTCCGTGGTCTGGAAGGCGCGCACGTCCGCAGCCCGCCCGTGCGTGCCGCGGCGCAGCGCCGGCAGCAGCGCGAGCAGGCGCCACCAGTGCCCGACCTCCAGGCTGTAGAAATCGAGCTTGCCGTCGTCGACGGTCGCCGTCTCCTCCACCGTCATCCCGCCGCCGTAATGGCGCCCGTTGCCCACCGAGGCCTGGATGGTGATGACGCGCTCGGTGCCGCCGTCGTGCACGATCGTGACGGTGAAGGGGCGGACGCGCCGCAGCACCCGGAAGGCGGCGATGGCGTAGCCCAGCGTGCCCCAGCGCCGCTTCGATTCGGCGGTGAGGTCGCCGGCCAGCTCGGCCGAGAAGCCGATGCTCGCCACGTTGAAGAAGTAGTGCCCGTTGACCCAGCCGAGATCGACCGGCTGCGGCGCGGCGGTCGTGATCAGCCGCGCGGCGGCCAGCGGATCGAGCGGTAGGCCGAGCGAGCGCGCGAGGTCGTTGGCGGTGCCGAGCGGCAGGATGCCGAGCGGCAGCCCGGCTGCGACGAGCGCGGCGGCGGCCGCGTTCATCGTGCCGTCGCCGCCGCCGAGGATGACGAGGTCGACGTCGCCGGCGTGGCGCGCGATCGTCGCCCGGCAATCGCCGCCCGGCGGCGGCTCGACCGGCTCGATGCCGCCCGCGCGCAGGGCCCCGCGCACCGCCTCGATGGCGATGGCGCCGTTGCGGGCCCTGGGGTTGCAGATCAGCAGCGCCCGGCGCGGGGACGGCCCGCGCCTCGGCGAGCCTTCGGCCGGAAGCCCTGCCCCCGGAAGCTCTGCCCCCGGAAGCCCCGCGGCGGGCGGACCGTCGTTCATCGACGAAGCTCCGGCGACCGGCCGGATCGGGCAGAGGTCTGGGACACGGGCGAGCCTTTCGGCGCGTTCGCGTCGCACCGGGCTTGGCCCGGCGGCGACGGCGTGGCTGGGGTCCGACATCGCGGTCGACGCCGCGACCGCCGGAGGGGCCCGGACCCGGGATGGCGCGAATCTGGCGTGTCCGGCCGCCGATCTCAACCCCGCGGCCACGCCCAATCCCGGGCCGCGTGTCCGGGCGGCCTTGCCGGTGCCGAGCCTTGCCGGTGCCGAGCCTTGCCGGTGCCGATCCTTGCCGACGAATCGGCTTCCATGGCATGGCTCTTCCGGTGGGATACCGTGGCGCGGCCGCCGCGGCGCGGGCGGCCTCCGCGAAAGATCCGGCCGCTCAGGCCGCCACCCGGTGACCCCATGTGCCCCGACCCCTTGCGCCCCGATCCCGCCCGTTCCGGCCGCGTCCGCCACGGTGTCCTCGCGCTCGGCCTGATCCTGCCGCTGGCGACGGCCGGCGTCGCGGCGGCGCAATCGCGGCCGGGCTGGGTCGATCCGCCGGCCAAGACCACGCCGGCCAAGACCACGCCGGCCCAGACCGCGCCTCCCGTGCCCGTGCCGGCCGATCCGGCACCGTCGAAGCCGGAACCGGGCCGGGCCGCCGCACCGGAACCGGCCGTGGCGGAGGCCGGGCGCGACGCCGCCGCCATGGCCGGCCCGAGCCGACGGGCCGAACGGCCGCGGATGCGCCGCGGGGCCGCCCGGCGCCTCGCCGGCACGCCGGCGGCGAGCGCCTTCCCGACCGCGCCGCCGATTACGGGCCCGGCCCCGCGCGAGGCCGGCGCCGATCCGCGCGCGTCCGACCGGGCCGGCCAGGCGCAGGCGCTCGCCGGCGACTACCTCGCGGTCTTCTCCGCGCCGGTCGGCGCGATGGTCGCCGGGGCGCCGCGCTTCTACGGCGCGCGCCTGCGCTTCCACGGGCGGATGACGACGCTGGCGGAGCTGCTCGCCGAGAAGCGCCGCTTCGCGCAACGCTGGCCGGAGCGGCGCTACGCGCCGCGCACGGTCCGCACCGCCTGCGACGCGGCGCTGGAGAGCTGCATCGTGCGCGCGATCGTCGATTTCCGCGCCGGCAGCCCGGCCCGCGGCGCGCGCGCGCAAGGGGTCGCCGAGTTGGTGCTGGAGGTGAGCTTCCCCGGCGGCCGGGCGGTGATCGTCTCGGAATCGAGCCGGGTCCTGCGCCGCGGCGCGGCGGTCGGCGCGCTGGCCGGCGGGCGCGCCAGCGGCTAGACCGGCCCGATGACAGTCGCGGACCCGGCATCGGCGGAGCAGGCGGAGCGTCCCGTCCTCGGCGGCGCGGAGCGCGCCGGCCTGCGGGTTCAGGTGCAGGCCGAGATCGCGCGCCGCCGCCCGAAACCCGTGGCCGTGCGCACCCTGGAGCTGCTCGCCGAGGCGGCGGTCGAACCGTCCGAGGGCCCGCCGGGCTACCGCGTCGTCGATCGCCACGGCCGCCCGAGGCTGCATCCGGGGTCGGACGCGCCCCTGACGCTGCCCGAGCTCGTCGACGACCTGCAGCGGCGTCATCCCGCGCTGTTCCCGCCGCCGGACGTCGTCGTTGCGCCGGCGACGCCGGAGGCGCCGGAGAAGGATTCCGCGCTGATGGCGGGCGCGGCCGAGATGCGGGCCGCCACCGTGCGCTTCGTCGAGACCGGGTCCGAGCGCGCGCGCGCGCTCGCCGAGCGGTCCACCGAGCAGGGGCGGGCGCTCGCCGAATCGGCGGCCGGGCGCGTCTCGGGGTTCCGCGCTCGCCTCGCCGCGCGGCTCGCCGCCCGCCGGGCGCGCGCATCGGGGTGGGGCGGGGCGGCCGCGGGCCTCGGCCGCCGCCTCGCGGGCGTCCGCAACTGGCAGGGCGAGGGCGAATCGGTGCGCCAGCACCGCCGCTGGCTCGCGGGCGGGACCGCGGCGGTTCTGCTCGCGGTCGCCGCCGCCGGCCTCGTGGTGGCCAGCCGCATCCCCGAGGGCGAGACCGCCGCACCCCTGCCGGCGGTCAAGCCCGTGCCGGCGCCCCGCCCCGCGCCGCCCCCCGAGGCGGCGGCGGCGCCGCCGGAGACCGCCGAGGCCACGGACCTCCCCGAGCCGCCGCCCGCGCCCAACGAGGTCCGCGGCAGGGCCGAGGTGATCGACACCGCGACCGTGCGGGTCTCGGGCAAGCTGATGCGCCTGTTCGGCGTCGAGTGGGTGCGCGGCGGGCAGGCGGACGAGCTTACGAAATACCTCGCCGGCCGGCCGGTCGCCTGCGTCCCGGCCCCCGGCAGCGAGAACTTCTCCTGCACGGTCGAGGGCCGCGACCTCTCCGAGGTGGTGCTGTTCAACGGCGGCGGCCGTGCCGCGCCGGAAGCCTCCCCCGAACTCGTCGCCGCCGAGGACCACGCCCGCACCGAGCGCATCGGCGTCTGGAAGCGGTAGCGCGTCCCGACGTGACGGGCACTGGTTCGCCGGAGGCGGGCGGGTCGAAACAAGGACTCGTATCCCGCATCACGCGAACGCGCCGCGGGAATGCGGTCGCCGCACGAGGGGGGAAGCACCCGTCGCGGTAGCGCCGGGAGGCGCGGTCGATCAGGCCCGAACCCGCTCGATCCGCGCGCCGCAGCGGCCGAGCTTGGCCTCCAGCGCCTCGAAGCCGCGGTCGAGGTGGTAGACCCGGTTGATCTGGGTCTCGCCCTCCGCCGCCAGCCCCGCGATCACCAGGGAGACCGAGGCGCGCAGGTCCGTGGCCATCACCGGCGCCCCCTTCAGGCGCGCGACGCCCTCGACGACGGCGAGATCCCCTTCGAGGCGGATCCTCGCGCCCAGGCGCGCCAGCTCCTGCACGTGCATGAAGCGGTTCTCGAAGATCGTCTCGCGGATGCGCGATTGGCCGGCGGCGAGCGTCATCAGCGCCATGAACTGCGCCTGGAGGTCGGTGGGAAACCCGGGGAAGGGGTCGGTGGTCACGTCCACCGCCGCGAGCCCGGCGCCGTTGCGCCGCACCCGGAGGCCGCCCGGCACTGGGGTGATCTCGGTGCCGGTGGTGGCGAGGATGTCGAGCGCGGCGTGCAGCAGGTCGGCGCGGGTGTTCTCCAGCACCACGTCGCCGCCGGTCATCGCCACCGCCATGGCGTAGGTGCCGGTCTCGATCCGGTCGGGCAGCACCTCGTGGCGGGCGCCGTTCAACCGCGCCACGCCCTCGACGACGATCCGCGGCGTGCCGGCGCCCTGGATGCGCGCGCCCATCTTGGTCAGGCACTCGGCCAGATCCACCACCTCCGGCTCGCGGGCGGCGTTGGCGATCACCGTGGTGCCGTGGGCGAGCGCAGCCGCCATCAGCGCCACGTGGGTGCCGCCCACCGTCACCTTGGGGAAGTCGATCTCGGCGCCGCGCAGGCCGTTCTTCGTCTTGGCCACGACGTAGCCCGCGTCGATCTCGATCTGCGCGCCGAGACGTTCCAGCGCCATGATCAGCAGGTCGACGGGCCGCGTGCCGATGGCGCATCCGCCCGGCAGCGACACCTTCGCCTCGCCGAAGCGCGCGAGCAGCGGCGCCACCACCCAGAAGCTCGCCCGCATGGTCGAGACGAGTTCGTAGGGCGCCGTGGTGTCGATGACGTTGGAGGCGGTGAGCCGGATGGTCTGGCCGGCCTCGGTCGACTGCCCCGGGCGCTTGCCCACCACCATGTGATCGACGCCGTGGTTGCCGAGGATGCGCGTGAGCGCGGCGATGTCGGCGAGCCGCGGCACGTTGGCGAGCTCCAGCGTGTCGCCGGTGAGCAGGCTCGCGATCATCAGCGGCAGCGCGGCGTTCTTGGCCCCCGAGATCGGGATCGTGCCGTTGAGGGCTGCGCCGCCGGTGATGTGGATGCGGTCCATGTCTTCGTGCCCTGGGACGCCGCGCCCGTATCGCGGTGCCGGTGCTCCCGCCGAGCGGGGCTCGTGCTCGATCGCAGCCTATAGGCGAGTTTTGTCCGAAAGGGGACCGGGGCTTAAGCGTTCCGCGGGAGGTGTTGCATCCCTCGACCGGCGGACAACGCCTTCAGGGACGCGCGAGCCTCACGATCGCGATGGCGAGCCCGCTCACGCCAGCCAGGAGTGCGGCCATGAGCGCGATCATCTGCCAGACGGTCGGGATGTTGGACACCTTTCCGTCGATCGTTCCGATCTTCGCCGCGATCGGGGTCAGCTCGGATGTCGATACCTTGGCGTCCAGCTTGGTATCGATGGCGATCAAGCGGCTCTCC
The DNA here is from genome assembly GCF_964244095.1 of uncultured Methylobacterium sp. Classification (GTDB taxonomy): domain Bacteria; phylum Pseudomonadota; class Alphaproteobacteria; order Rhizobiales; family Beijerinckiaceae; genus Methylobacterium. The sequence continues at coordinate 8,126 of NZ_CAXTHR010000001.1, forward strand.
AGCGTCCCGAACCGCTTCTCCGTGTCGAGCCGTGCCGCCGCAATCGACGTCTGGATGTCGTCGAGCCTGGCGAACAGTTTGTCGATGCCTTTTTCGAGGGTGGCCACCCGGCGGTCCATGCCGTCTGATGTGCCTCCTCCGTTGCCGCCGGACAAGGAGGGGGTCGCGCGCGGCTCATCCGCCTCCACTTCCGTTCCGGATTCCTGTCCGACAACGCGAAACTTAGTCATCGCCTGTCATCCCGCGTGCCTCCGCCCATGCGAGCAGCGGCTCGTGACCGAAGCTGTAGGTACAACCGCAGTTCGAGCAAACCAGAAGCCACTGGCGGTAGCGTTTTCTGCGATTATTGTCGTAATTTATGCTGTAGATGAATGGATAATAATTGCCTTTTAACTTCTCGACAAACTCAAATGTGTCAGTTTTGCAAACCTAACAATGAAAGTCGGGCGCCACTTCGTCAAGGAATGCGCTCGCCATCCTGACGAAATGCTGTGATGCACGCGGATCGTCATCGTTCGTGTCCATCGCGCGGGGAAACCCTCAATCGTCATCGCTTCGATTCGGACTCCGATGCGATGGAACGGGCGAATCTGACCGTGACTTATTGTCCACAGCCTGCCCAGCCGAATTCTCCGGAGATGAAGCCGCGCCTTCGGACGGATGGTCGCCGCTCGACGCGTCGGCCTCCCCCCGCCCGCGCGCCTGGCCCTTCCGCCGCCGCAGGTTCTCGCGCAGCGCCGCCTTGAGGCGTTGCGTGCGGGTGCCGTCGTTGCCTGCGCTCATGATCCACGCGACCCATCGTCGCCTTCGACTCGTAAAGCCCGTCCCCGCGCCTCACAATGGCGTCGTGGGCGATGCAAGGCAGGTCTGTCTCCGGCCTACCTTGAACCGATTCCAGACCCGCCTGTATCGTTCCTCTCGGCGGCGCACCGACACGCCGCCGGATTCTTCGCCTTCCACCCGATGCACGATCGGGCGGGCCGGACCCCGGTGGGGTTGCGGACCGCACCGAGGGCATCGCGGCCCTGTCCGCCTCGACGATCCCGCGCCCGGACGGCCCCGCCGCCCGGTCAGCCACGACAAGGACTCCCATGCCCGAGACCCGGCCCGCCGCGAATGCCGCCCCCACGCAGAGCCTGGGCACCGGGCACGGCGTCGGCACCGATTACGAGGCCCATTTCCGCGGCGCGCTGGAGCGGCTGCACGGCGAGCGGCGCTACCGGGTGTTTGCCGACATCGAGCGGATCGCGGGCCGCTTTCCGACCGCGCATTGGCGCCGGCCGGACGGGGCGACCTCCGAGATCACGGTGTGGTGCTCGAACGACTACCTCGGCATGGGCCAGCACCCGGAGGTGGTGGCAGCCCTCACCGACACCGCGCGGCGCTGCGGCGTGGGTGCCGGCGGCACCCGCAACATCGCCGGCAACACCTCACCCCTGGTCGACCTCGAACGGGAACTGGCCGACCTGCACGGCAAGGAGGCCGGCCTCGTCTTCACCTCCGGCTACGTCTCGAACCAGGCCGGCATCTCGACGATCGCCAAGCTGATCCCGGACTGCCTGATCCTGTCGGACGCGTTCAACCACAACTCGATGATCGAGGGCGTGCGGCACGCGGGCTGCGACAAGCGGATCTTCCGCCACAACGACCTCGCCCACCTCGAAGAGCTGCTGGTCGCGGCGGCCGGGCGCAACACGCTGATCGTGTTCGAGAGCGTCTACTCGATGGACGGGGACGTGGCGCCGATCGGCGCGATCTGCGACCTGGCCCGCCGCTACGGCGCGATGACCTACCTCGACGAGGTCCACGCGGTCGGCCTTTACGGGCGCCGCGGCGGCGGCATGGCCGAGCGCGAGGGCGTGATGGACCGGGTCGACGTGATCGAGGGCACGCTCGCCAAGGGCTTCGGCTGCGTCGGCGGCTACATCACAGCGTCCGCCGCGATCTGCGACGCGGTGCGCAGCTTCGCGCCGGGCTTCATCTTCACCACCGCGCTGCCGCCGGCGATCGCGGCCGCCGCGCGTGCCTCGGTGCGCTACCTCAAGCGATCGAACGTCGAGCGGGACGCGCACCAGCGCCAGGCCGCCCGGACCAAGGCGTCGCTGGAGGCCGCCGGCCTGCCGGTGCTGCCGACCGACACCCATATCGTGCCGGTGATGGTGGGCGACGCCGAGCTGTGCAAGGCGGCGGCCGACCACCTGCTGGAGCGCCACGCGATCTACATCCAGCCGATCAACTACCCCACCGTTCCGAGGGGGACCGAGCGCCTGCGCATCACCCCCTCGCCGTTCCACGACGAGGCCCGCATCGCCGCGCTGACCGCGGCGCTGGTCGAGACCTGGGACACGCTGGATCTGCCGCGCGCCGGCGCGGTGTTCGCACAGGCCGCGGAATAGGCCCGGACGGAGCCGGTCGCGCGCCGCGTTGCGGGGCGCGGCGGCACGCGCTACCCCGGCCCGCGATGCGGTATTACCTCGGCCTCGCCACCACCTTCCACGATCCGGCGCTCGCGCTGGTCGGGCCCGACGGCACGGTGCTGTTCGCCGAAGGCGCCGAGCGGTTCCTGCAGTACAAGCGCGCGCCGAACTGCGAGCCCGACCCCGCGTCCCGGATGGTCGGGCTGCTCGGCCAGCACGTGCCGCAGGGCTCCGAACTCGTCGTCGCCTCGACCTGGGGCCAGCAGTTCACCGACTTCCTCGACGGGCAGGCGCGCGCCGGCGCCTTCACCCTGGAAGCCCTCGGCCGCCACGCGCCGGCGCTGAACCGCTCCTTCGTGCCCGAGCGGGCCGAGCGCATCTTCGTCGCCGAGATGGCGATCGCGCAGGCGCGAGCCGGCTACGGCACCCTGCTGGCGCTCGACCAGGAGACCCGCGGGCGCGGCGGCGAGCCGCGGGCGCGCATCGTCCGGCAGGTGCGCCACCCCCACCACCTCACGCACGCCGCCTACGCCCTGTGGGGCAGCCCGTTCGCGGACGCCACCGCCCTGGTCGTCGACGGCATGGGCGAGACCGGCGCGGCGGCGCTCTATCGGATGGAAGCCGGGCGCATCGCCGAGGTGCGCCGCCACCGCGGCCGCGGCTCGGTAGGCTTCCTCTACGGCCTCGTCACGGATCTCGCCGGCTTCGACCAGCTCAAGGGCGAGGAGTGGAAGATCATGGGGCTCGCGCCCTATGGCCGCGCCGACCCCGACCTGATCGCGCTGCTGCGCCGGCTCTACGGCGCCCGGAACGGCCGCCTGACGTTCTCCGACGACGCCACCGTGCGCGCGGTGGCCGCCGCAATCCTGGCGCGCCGCCCGGCCGATCTCGGGGAGGGCGGCTGGGCCGACCTCGCCCGGAGCGGCCAGGAGGTGTTCTGCGAGCTGATGGACATCCTGGTGGCCGAGGCCTGGGCGCTGGTGCCGCACGAGAACCTCGTGATCGCCGGCGGCTGCGGCCTGAACTCGTCCTACAACGGCTGCGTGCTCGCCCGCTCCGGGTTCTCCCGCCTGCACGTGCCCTCGGCGCCCGGCGACGACGGCAACGCGATCGGCGCCGCGTGGCTGGCCTATGCCGAGGACCATCCGGACTGGACCGGCCCGGCGCTGGCGGCCCGGCCGCTCACCGCCTATCTCGGCTCCCGCGTGCCGACCGGGCCGATGGAGCGGCTCGCCGAACGGGAGCCGCGCGCCCGGCGCATCGGCCACGCGGCGGTCACGCGGGAAGCGGCCGGGATCCTCGCGGGCGGCGGCCTCGTCGGCTGGGTGCAGGGCCGGGCCGAGTTCGGCCCGCGCGCGCTCGGCAACCGCTCGATCCTCGCCGACCCGCGGCCCATGGGCGCCAAGGACGCGCTCAACGCCAAGGTTAAGTACCGCGAGGCGTTCCGCCCCTTCGCGCCCTCGATCCTGGCGGATGCCGGTCCCGACTGGTTCGAGGATTATTCCGATAGCCCGTACATGGAGCGCACGCTCGTCTGGCGCGAAAGCATGCGCGACAAAGTGCCGGCGGTGGTCCACGCCGACGGCACCGGCCGGCTCCAGAGCGTGACACCTGCGCGCAACCCCGCCTACGCCGCGCTGATCGCGGAATTCGCCGCGCTCACCGGCGTGCCGATCCTGCTCAACACCAGCTTCAACGTGATGGGCAAGCCGATCCTGCACACGGCGGAAGACGCGATCCTGATGTTCTACACGACAGGGCTCGACGCGCTGGTGGTGGAGGACTGGATCGTGGTGAAGTGAGCCCCGCCCGAGCCCTGCCCCGTTCGCGGCGCTTCCGGGCGGCGCGGACCCTCGCCCTCGGTCTCGCGATCCTCTTCCACGTGGTACTGGCGGTCCTGCCCGGTCTCGCGCAGGAGAGGCCCGGGTCCTTCCTGCTGGTCGGCCTCGACGGCAAGACGTTCTTCGCGCCGGAGGGCGCGCGGAACGGACCGGACGGGCACGACGCGGTGGCGATCGTCGACATCGCCGACCCCGCCCGGCCGAGGCTCGTCCACGTCCTGCCGCTGCCCAACTCCGTCTACGGGCCGCCGACGAACCTCCAGATCACCCCGGACGGGCGCCTCGGGCTCGTGGCCAGCGCGGTGACGATGCGGCGGGAGGGCGAGAACTGGTACGCGCAGGCCGACGACCGGCTGCACGTGATCGATCTTGCCGCGGCGCCGCCGCGCCTCGTCGAGACCATCCGGGTCGGGCGCCAGCCCTCGGGGCTGGCGATCGCCCGCGCCGGGGATTTCGCGCTGGTGGCCAACCGCGAGGGCCGCAGCGTCACGGTGCTGACGATCCGCGGCACGGTGGTCCGGCCGGCGGCGGAGGTCGATGTCGGCGACGAGGCGGCGGCGGTGGCCATCACCCCGGACGGGACCCGCGCCTTCGTCGCCAAGAACAAGGCCGGCACCGTCGGCTTGCTGGCGATCCGGGGCGGCGCGGTCACCTACGATCCGACCCTCGACATGCCGGTCGGCCCCGGCACCTACGGCCTCGAGGTCACGCCCGACGGCGCCTTCGCGCTCTCGGCCAACGCGGGCGCGGTCCCGAGCGACGGCCACGCCGACGTGGTCAGCCTGATCGGCGCGCGCGGCCCGCGCCCGGTGGTGCTCGACCATGCCGGCATCGGCGACACCGCCGAGACCCTGGCGATCGCGCCCGACGGGCGCCACGCCGTCGTCTCCGTGGTGAAGGGCGCCGCCGCCCCCCACGCGAGCCCGGCCTACACGCCGCGCGGCGCGGCGGTGCTGGTGGCGATCGGGGACGGGCGGCTGCGCGCCGTGTCCGAGGCGCCGGCTGGCGCGGTCACGCAGGGCATCGCGTTCGATCCCTCGGGCGCCTACGCCTACGTCGGCAACTACGTCGATCGGACGCTCGGCGTGTACGCGGTGTCGGGCGACGCGATCCGCGAGACCGGCTTCCGCCTCGACCTGCCGGGCCAGCCGGCCTCGCTCCGCGGGCGCCCGTGATCGGAGCAGGCCGTTTAAGGGATGTGAGCCCGGTCTAAGCATCATTGCGCGAAGTGGCCGCCGGTTCGCGCGAAAAAAAATGATGCGGCACCAAAGAGATCGAAGCAGGCATTCGTGGGGCGACCCACGAATGCCTGCTTAGAGCCGATCGGACACCTCGCAATACCTCTTCCATGCGGGGCGGTGTCGTGATTTCCTGATGCTATCGGCGTTGGGGAGGCTCGGATGGGTCAGCCTGGGGTCTTCGATCTGGTTGAACGGTATCAGCGTCTGTCGGAGAACGGCGAACCACAAGTGCACGTATCGGATCTACCGGGACGAAGGACTGTCGATCCGGTCCAAGCTGCCCAATCGCAAGCGGGCTTGGCGGTATCGTCAGGGTCGGCCAGGGATCGGTGGGCCCAACGAGGTCTGGGCAATGGACTTCGTGTCCGACCGCATCTTCGACGGGCGTCCGTTTCGGATTCTGACCGTCGTCGATTGCCACACGCGAGAGGCGCTCTCGCTTAGACCGAGAGCCAACTTCCGCGCCTACCAGGTGACTGAGGCGCTCGACGCCTTGGTCCGGCTGCGAGGTCGACCGAAAAGCCTACGGGTGGACAATGGCCCCGAGTTCGCCGGGCGCATGCTCGACCAGTGGGCCTACCTGAACGGGGTCGAGATCGACTTCTCCCGACCGGGCAAGCCGACCGACAACGCCTACATCGAGTCGTTCAACGGCCGCCTATGGGCGGAATGCCTGAACGCTTCGTGGTTCCTGTCGCTGGCGGACGCGCGTGAGCGCATTGAGGAATGGAGGTGCCACTACAACGAAGATCGACCTCACACGGCCCTGGGTGGCTTGACGCCTCGAGCCTTCGCCAACCAAGCTGTCACAGCCCTAGAACTTGCATAGGCCGTGGACCACAAACAAGGTCAACTCCAAGCAGGGCGCAAAGCCATACCTCAGGGAGGACCACTTTCCAGGGGGCAGGCCAGGCCCAGCTCCGTAACACTCAGATGATCGGCGATGTGAGCCATATCCGCCTCCATGAAACGTGGCACAGACCCTAACCAGATTATCGCTCAACGAGAATTACCCGCCGAGTCAATCAGACGGAAACGGTATGACACACGGCCGAGGTTGCCTACACTTATAGGCCAAACACTCGGGATGACCCCGCGTCGATAATAGCAGCCTATCCCCCCAGGCGCGCCCACCAAGCTTTCACCGGCTCGGCCGAGCGTTGCCGCTCGGCATCGGCTTGCACGATCCGCTCGTGGCGTAGGTCGCGCGGCGTCAGACCGAAGCGCCGCCGGAAGACGCGGCTGAGATGGGCAGGACTACTGAAGCCGGAGATGGTCGCCAGTTGTGCTATGTTGCGGGTACCCAGTGGATCGGCGAGGGCATCCCGTACGGCCTCCAGCCTTAGTTCCTGAACGTGTCGCATCACGCCGCCGAGCGGCGCAAAGGCCCGATAGAGTGTCGCCCGTGACACCCCGATCCGTACCGCGAGAGAAGCCGGCGAGAGATCGGCGGCGGCAAGATTGGCGCGGATCACCTTTTCGGCGAGGTTCAAGACCCCGCTATCGAGCTCCTGGCCGTCCAGCGTATCGACCGCCGCCGACGTATCGAACAGGCGGCGCAGGAATGCGAAGAGATCGGTCGTCACGGCCTCCGTCTCGGCAACCGTGAGCCGCGGTAATTGCCGGCTCAGCGCCATGATCCGAGCAAACAGCAAGCGCTCGCGGTCCTTGTCGAGGCGGGGGCCGATGCGGTCGAGGTCGACCCCGACGAGCAGGCTTCTGGGGATTGCGAGGCCGCTCGTGTCCGACGCGGCCGCCCGCGCGTCGACCGTACGCGCGAGGTCGCAGATCGCGACCTGCCCGCGGCCGACCATGACGGACCGTCCGCCGAATTCCCCCTGGAAGCCGCCGGACCGATAGCACTGCAGCAAAACGTGGTTGGGCGTCGCGGCGACCAGCGCTTGGTCACGGGTGAGGTGCTGGGCATTGAAGGTGCAGCGATGGGCAATGACATCGTCCATGAGGTAGCTCGACACGCTGCCGCGCGGCAGTGCTCGGCTGTAGCGAGCCCGCTCGATGGCGAACATCGGCGCCATGACCTCCCGCCATTCAGCGAAGGCTTGCTTCTCGGGCAGGCCGGCGGTGCGATAGTGCAGGACGGGCAGGACGGTCACGGATCGGTCGTCTGTGCCTTAAGCGCGAACGGCGATGCGCGTTGTGGAGATACTGGACTCAAAAACAAAGCTTTCGCGTATCCCAGAAAGACTGAGCGCGCCTACGTGGCTTGGAGCGCCCTGCGTTTTCGCGGAAACTGCATCTCCATCGCGGTCGAACACATTCGCTCGAAACGGCTCGGTCCAGATCGCCGGTGGGGTTGGCCTATCTCAGAGGTAGCGCCAGAGGCCGCCGACCAGTACGCACCGGCCCCAGAGCGACACTCCGGTGCCGGTACGATCGATGTGATAGTAATCACCCGTCAGGCGCTCGACATAGGCGGTCAGTGCGGCGTCGTCGGCGAGCGTGATGCGCGTCGGCGAGATGTCCGCGTATGGACGCTGGTCGATCCGTTGCCAGCCCCGGCCCGCGTTCTCGAACCGTGTATAGACGAGATCGGCGCGGCTGAAGCTCATCCGGATCTTCAGGTCGAGCAGGAAATTGTCGCCGAGGCGCCGGAGATTGGTGCATTCGAGGTGGACCTGACCGGACGGTTGCGTGGGGCTGCGCGCCGTCGGCAGGGTCCGCTCGGCGGCCGAGGCGCCTTCGGCCACGCCGGCAAACCAAGCCAACAATGTGCAACGTGCCGCCAAGCGTGCGATGCGCCGGTATGTCATGCGATGCCGCCTGCTGCGTTTCGGTGGTGAGGACAGATCAATAGTCGAGACGGAAAGCCGCACCTGGCCCGTATGGAATCGGATTCGGTGCCGCCACTCGACAGACGGGTGGCCCGGGCGGCTCCGGATCGCAGACGATCCGCGGATCGTCATGGCGGGCGCACAGGCCGAACGTATTCACGGCGAATCCGGGTAGGCATCCCCCTGTCGCCGAGCGCAGGAGCGGCCGAAACGGCACCAGGGGGACGGGTGGCAACGAACGCCTCGCCGGATCGGTCGAGGACAGCGGATCCGCCGCGACGGCGGGTACGGCCGGGAAGCCGGCGATCAAGCCGGCCGCGAAGCATCGGACAAGTCGCCGCCGACCCGCGCCGGCCCACGAAACCCAGGCATCACCGGCGTCTGTCACGGTCTCGCTCCTCATTGCTCCGGCGGCGCTCGGCCTCCCGCATGTCGTCCTGACGCCGTTCCGCGCGGTGCAGATCATCTCGGCGCTCCTGTTCGCGCCGGTCCGTCGCGCCATCGTCCCGGCGGCGCTGGAGCCTGAGCAGCTCCTCGATCATGCCCTGCTCGCGTCGAGCCAACTCCCCCCCGATCAGGTCGCCCTGAGCCTGAGCCGAGGGGCCGGACAGCAGGAATGCGGCGAGCAGCAAGGCACGCCCGCATGCTCGACGGCTTTGCCCGCTCTCGAAGGATCGCCACGGGTCACCGGTCCGAAGCCTGCCCGATCCACGTCGGTCGAAGGCCTGCGGCAGTGCAACACATCCGGAACCGATCGCCGGGCTCACCATTGATCCATCACATTGCACGCGCCTCTTCGGAGCGGTTCTATGGGACAACAGAGCATCAACGAGGTCATACGGCTTTACTCTGCGGGTATGATTTCGCGTGCGAGTCTTGAAGAAGAAATCGATGCTCGCAAGCATGCGTTGGGCGAGACGGGACGCCGTACAGGGTCCGCTTCGCTCGAAGATTGCATCGACTTGTACCCGGACAGCAACGGAACGTGGCGGGCCCTCAACTGATCGGGATATCAGGATCAGTCCAATCGAAGGCGGCCCGCATGCCGCTTCGGCATTGCGGCCCCGGGCAGGCCAGCCAGTAGCCATCGCTCGCGTGCAGGCGTGTATCGTGAGGCTCATGGAGAGGCTCCGTGGTCCGCGCCGGCGCCCGTATCCCGGCGATGATCTCCGGCTTCCATGTCGATCACACCGTGCTGCAGGCGCTCCTGATAGAGCAAGTGGCGGTTGCGCGAGACCCAGGCCAGGACCTCGGCGACGATGTCGAAGAGATCGTCCGGGATGGTTTCGTTGACCGCCGTGTCGGCGTAGAGGGCGCGGGCGAGCGCGACGTTGCGGAAGACCGGAACGCCCGCCTCCTCGGCTTGTGCCCGGAGCTGCGCCGCGTGGGCGTTGCGGCCTTTGGCCGTCACGAGGGGCACCGGCGCGTCCTGCTCGTCGTAATGCAGCACGATGGCGAGATGCGTCGGGTTGACGACGAGCGCCGTTCCCTTGCGGGCGGCCTGCCCGCCGTCCCCCGTCGCCAGTTCCTGCGCCAACTGACGGCGCTTGCCTTTGATGTGCGGGTCGCCCTCGCTCTCCTTGTATTCGCGTTTGACCTCGTCCTTGCTCATCATCAGGCTCTTGGTGTGGTGGTGCTTCTGATAGGCGAAGTCCGCCACAGCCACGACGACGAAGGCGAGGCCCGAATACATCAGCGTCTGGAATAGCACCGCCGAGATCAGATTCGTCTGGCAGGGAAGGCCGCAGCCTATCGACTGGGTGAAGGGCCCGATCGCGGCGCGTAGAACGTAGTAGAGCAGGATCGACAGGACTGCGATCTTCAGGAGCGACTTGAGAAGCTCCACGATTTGCTTCATCGAGAGGATGCGCTTGAAGCCGGCGGCCGGGCTGACTTTGTCGAGCTTCGGCATCAGGGATTCGAAGGCGAACAGGACGCCGAACTGCAGCACGTTGGCCGCGATCGCCGCCACGATGGTGATCCCCACGACCGGCGCCAGGATCACGAGGATCTCCCGGCCGATGATCGTCAGGCCCTGAAGGGCGTTGGTCCGGAAATCCCCGATGGCGAGCACGGCGGCGACGTCGAACAGGGTGACCAGGCGGCGGGTGATGTCGCCCCAGGCCAGCCACAGGTAGATGATCACGGCCAGCAGCGAGCCCGCGGTCACCGCCTCCTGGCTTCGGGCGACCTGCCCGCGCTGGCGCGCATCCCGCTCGCGCTTGGGGGTCGGAAGCTCGGTCTTGTCTCCGGAGGTCTCGCTCACGGCCGCATTCCGGAGGCGCGCATCAGCCCGTCGAGGCTGGAGACGTAGCGGGCAAACAGCGACGTCTGGCCGGCGGCGTAGGGCAGGAGCGTCGCGAAGTAGAAGATCAGGATGAACATGGCGAGGCCGCTCTTGATCGGCATCGCCAGGACGAAGACCTGGATTTGGGGTGCGAAGCGGCTGACCATCGCCAGCGCGAACTCGGCCAGGAACATCACCGCGACCACCGGCCCCGCCATCACCACGACGAACTCGATCGCGTGGTCGAACGACCCGAGCATCAGAGCCGGGAACCGGTCGGTGAGGATCGGCAGCGCGCTCGGAGCCGGCCAGAGCGCGAAGGAACGGTAGAGCAGGCCGACGATCGGCAGGACGCCCCCCGCGACGTAGAGGTAGGTCAGGAAGACCTGCGAGAAGACGATGCCCAGCGTCGAGGTTTCCTGGCCCTGCAGCGGGTCGATCGACGAGGCCATCGACGACCCGCGCTGGTTGTCGATCAGCGCGCCGGCCGACTGCACGCCCCAGAACACCCAGCCGACCAGGCTGCCCAGGACGAAGCCCACCGCGGTCTCCTTGGCGAAGTAGGCGGCATAGCTCGTCAGTTGCCGGTCGAACCCGTCGACGTGCTGGAGGTTGACCCCGGCCGGGACGACGGACAGGGCGAGGATGACCGCGACCCGCGCCGTCCGCGGCACCGCGGTCGACACGAGCAGCCCCGAGGTCGCCATGAACGCGTAGACCCGCGGCAGCGTGAGCAGGAGCGCGGTGAACTCCCGGTCGAACAGCCGCAGGAAGAGTTGCAGGGTGTCGCGCAGGTCGGTCATTCGGGGCGCCGGCCCATACGGTTGACGGTCACGAGGGTACGGCCGCGTGCCGCTGGGATTCAATCGGCTTCACACCGTGGCGGCACCTTGAGAATAGAAAGTCTCGGCCATGACCTTGATGTTCAGTTGCATCTGCGGCTCGATCGTATCGAGCTGTTCTTTCACGGCCGGATGAAGCGGGGCGTTTGCCTGCATCTTTCCGGAATTCGCGAATGTCTGCATCACTTTCGAGCAAGCAGTCATGCTGACAACTGAGAGAGGTGTCGGAGTACTTGGGCTAGGCGTAGGAACGCCGAGGCTCTTCGCGAAATCGCTCGTCGGCAATGTGACATCCGCAATACGAGTACTGAGGATATGCAGGAAGAAGTTGGCCATCATGGTGTTTTCGAGCGCCTTTACTTGGGCGGGTGAAAGGTCGCTGCTTCTCACTACTTCGATGGCGGCGCGAAAAATGTCTTTGATAGACTGGGGATAGCTGGCTACGATGTCTCTTGCCCCTTGCTCGTCCTTTCCGAGCATCCTCTCGAAGAATCCCTTCGCATATTCTCCCGATCTGCTGGCGAAATTATGGTTGTCGATCTGCACTTGTTTATTTAGATCTGGATAGCTTTGCAGGGCTCGGTTTCCGCCTGTAAAGTCTGCCTGGCTCAATAGCACGGTCTTGTTTGCCGGAAGCTGAGCGTGTTCATCGATCGCTAGGTTGATCGCGAAGCCGTTGGCGGCATTTTTCATCAGCGCCTTGAACGCGGTGTCCTGGCGCATGAACGTGGTGATATCGACCTTCGTTCTCTCGATCTCGGCGCTGACGATCGACTTCACCTGAGCGATCGTCTCCGGCGAGGCGTGCGACGTCAGGTCGACATCGACCTTCTTGAGCCAGTCGGACTTCAGCGACGATGCATAGGCCGCGTCTGCGACGGCATCCGTCGTCGTCGAACGTGCTGCATCGGCCGTCTGCCGGATGTTCAGAGGCGGCTCGTCGTCCTGGATACCCAGCCGCGTCTTCAGGAAATCGACGACGTCGTGTTTCGCCTCGCTGAGGACATGGGCAAGCTTCGAGTCCTGGACCTGAGATGCGACCTGTCCGATCTTGCCGCCGAGGTCCGAGAGCTTGCCCTTGAAGGCTTCGAACTTCGAGGTCATCCATCCCAGCGCGGTGTCCATGACGGATGGACGCGTCGCCTCGCCGCTGCCGATCCGCGTCGACACCGTCGCCGCCGCTCCGGAGACGCCGCCGGCGACGGCCGCCCCGACCTCCCCAGGTCCGCGCGAGGTCCGCAGGAACATCTCGCCGGTCCCGGTCTTGTGGAGGTCCGCGGTCTCGCCGGGAGCGAGGGACGTGCGCGGAGACGAGGCGGGGGCGGCGTTGCCGAGGCCGACGGGCATGATGGTTCTCCTATCTGCTTGGCGGCTCAGCCGCGGATGAGGTATTGCTCGGTCGCGGGCAGTTCGGCCGCCAGCGGTGCGCCGTCGAGGGCTTCGTGCCCCTCAGGGCCGTTCCAGAAGGCGGCGCTGCCGAGGAAGTCGACGATGCGGGCGTGAAGGCCGTCCGCATCGAGGCCGCGCAGGTCGAGGCGCTCGCACAGGACGATCTGCCGGCGGCCGGGATCGAGGGCGAGGCGCGCCGGCCCCGTCGCCGCGCCGAGGTAGTTGGCCGTCATCAGGCGGGCGAGACGCGTCTGGTCGAGTTCCGGCGGGAGCGCGGCGAGGGGCGTGACCATCTCGACGTGATCGGCGCCGATTCCCACGAAGCCGACAGGGGTCTCGCCGAACACGACCTCGGCGTGCTGGTCGGGACCGAGTTCCAGGTCCGGCAGGCCGGTCACTTCGCGCAAAGCCGCGATGGCTTGATGAAGGTCCTGCATCAGGGGCAAAGTCCTCGTTACGATGGCTTCGGTTCCGGCGTCGCTGCCCACGGCCCCGCTTCGTCCGGTCGTTCTAGCCGCTCCGCCGGCCGTCGCAGTCACGTTCGGCACAGCGAGGCGGGAGTCTCGCCCCCTCCCGGTCAGGGCAGGCCGCGGTGGACGGCAGCGAGCTGATGCAGGCAGGCGTCGAGGGTCGGAAGGTCGCACTCGGCCTCGTCGAGGCTCAGGCTGAACACCAGGCTGTCGTCCGCGGCGAGGCCGGCATATACGATTCGCCCCGTGCCGGGATCGACGCCGGCTCCGGCGAGAGCGGCCTGCAGCAGCTCCGGACCAAGCCAAGCCGGGCGGCGGGCCAGGCTGACGAGCACGCGCGCGCCGTCGCGCGAGGGCGTCAGCGAGAGGGTGCCGGTCTCGGCGAACACGAAGCTGACGCTGCCATCCCGCGCCGGCCTGAGCGGCAGTCCGAGCTGCCCTGCGAAACCTTCGATCGCTCCGAGGCTCATCCGCGAGAACGTCATCGGCCGGGCTCCCGTCCCTGTTCGCGACGGGCGACGGGCCGACCCCGGCCATCGCCCGCCGACTCGTCCGCGTAGGCCTCCTCCTCGGCGACGAGGGTGTCGAGGAGCGTCATGATCGCCTTCGTCTGCTGCGCGCGGGCCTGCACCGAGGACATGATCTCGTCGGGGATGTCGGCGTGCAGGCCGCGCAGGCCGTTGGCGAAAGTGACCTGCACCGCGGGCGGACGGTCGCCGAAGCCGCCGAGCAGGCGGCGCGCGTCGGCGAGGCTCGCGGTCGGCTGCGAGGCGAAGTTCAAGATGCGGCTGGTCTGGTCGACCGGGTTCGCGGGGACCGCCGGCCGCTGTCCCCGGTCGGTGAGTTGGATGAGTTGGCGCGTCGCATCGAACACCGTCTGCATCTTCTTGAGCTTGCCGAGTTCGGTCAGCAGGCCGTGCAGGAAGACGGGATCCGTCGACGGGCCGGCGCTGGAGAGGTCGCGGCCGGCCGCCGTCATGAAGGTCTCCACGGCCTCGCCGAAGGAGCGCAGCACGTCGAACCGGGTGAGCGCGTCGAAGAGCTGGCCGACATGCATCGTCTCGCGCAGCATCGCCCGATAGACGTCGCGCACCGCGGCGGGATCCGTCTCCAGGGTCTCGGCGGCGCGGGAGGCGACCTCGGCGACCGCGAAGCCGGCATGGACGTCCCGGGCGAGATCGGTCTTCTGGAATTCCGCGCGCGCCTCGTCGAGGCGGTTGAGGAAGACGGGATCGGCGCCCACCGCCTCGAAATGCGCGCGGGCGACCTCCAGCCCCGCATATTGGTGCGTGACGTCGCCGTCGAACTCCCTGAGCGCGGCGAGGATCTCGTCCTTGGTCGTCCCGCCCCCGCCGCCCGATCCCTCCAGCAGGTTCCGCATCGTCTCCAGTTGCCCGACGAGGGCGAGGAGGGCCGCCTCGCGCGGCATGTCCGGGAGCTTGTCGAGGTAGCTGTTCAGCCGCGCGATCGCCTCGGGGTCGATGACCTGACCCGACCGGACGGTCCGTTCGCCGAGCGACTTCCGGTCAGCGCGGTGCGCAACCGACTGCCCGAGCTCTTCGGCCGCGTCCGTGAGCTTCGATGCCTCGGACGACAGCGCGACGTCTTCGCCGCGATAGCTGCCGCGCGCCTGCTCCACGACCTCGGCCCCCACGGGGGAGATCACGTTGAAGGCGGAGACGTTCTGCCGTGTGATTTCGGATGAGCCCGACATCGCGCGTCATCCTCGCAGGAACAGTGGGTGCCTGTGGAACCGGCTTGGCGGCCGGTTCCACAGGGATCGTGCTTGCGCGACGGCATCAAATCGCCGTCGCATCGGCCGTTTTCCCAGCCCGAGCGTTATCGGGCGAACTGCGTCCGCAGGCCGCCGCACCCGAGGTCAGGCGACGTTGCGGGCGACCGACTTCAGCGTGTCGGAGACGGACTTGAGCATGTTCGTGCGCAGGTTGCTGATGGCCGACCAGCTATTCATTGCCATCTGCATCGAGAACATCTTCTCAGTGTCGGACAGGTTGGAGTTCTGCTCGATGGAGCGGATATCGTTCTCGATATTCTTCATTTGCGCCTGGAGCTGGTTCTGGCGCCAGATCAAGTCGAATCCATCGTAACCGGTCAAGGGAGTAGTGCTGTAAGTTGCACGCGTCGTTTCGTTCGTCTCATAGAAACTTGCTGTGCCAATCCGAGATGCCGGGTTTCCCGTTGTCATGTCGTTTCTCCTTCGTCTTAAAACGTCAGTTGCCGGTCCGCGAGAGGATGTGCGTCGCGGCGGTGATTGCGTTGGCCAGGGCGTTCGTCCTCTCGAACTCGGCGGCCTGGATGCCGCGGCCGATGCGGCTGCGGACGCGCTCGGCCATGCCGTCGAGGCGCAGGAGCGCCTCACGCCGCGTGGCCGATCCTTCCGGACCCCGAAGCGATTCCTCGAGATCGGTCATTCCGAAGCCGGCCTCGGGCGCCGGCGATGTCTCGTCGGTCGCCATCTAGAGCGTCTCCTCCATCGAGAGTCCCTCAAGTCGAGCGCGGTTGAGGATCAGGATGCAGCGGTCCTGGATCGCGATCCAGCCGGCCCGCTCCCAGGTCTTCAGGGCGCGGTTGACGTTGCCGCGGGAGCCGCGCGCCATCAGGCCTAGATCGGTCTGGTTGACGACCGCCCCGAGCATGCCGACCTGGCGCCCCTTGACGACCGCGCGCGTGCCCAGCCCGTCGGCGAGGCGGAGCACCGATTGCGCGAGGCGCGCGGGCAGCGACTTCAGGCTCAGGTCCCGCGTCAGCGTGACGTAGGAGCGGTAGCGCCGGGCGACGACGCGGGCGAGGGCGTCCCCGACGTCGGGATGACGGACGGACAAGGCCTTGAAGGCCTGGACCGAGATGCTCGCGGTCGTCAGGCAGCCGATCGCCGTCGCCATGTCGCAATAGGTGCTGCTCTCGAAGACGCCGAGTTCCCCGAAACTCTCGCCCGGCGGCAGGATGCCGTGAAGGACGGTCGACCCGTCGTCCATCAGGTAGGACAGGCGCACGTGCCCGGAGACGACGAAGAACAGGTGCTTGGCCTCGTCGTCCTGGAGATAGATGAACTCGTTGGACCCGAAGCTGCGGCGCACCGCGGCCCTGGCGAGGTCGGCCTTGGCTCCGCTGCTAAGCTTGGCGAAATCGGCCGACGAGAATGCGATCTCGACACCCATGGTGGCGCGGTAGGGTGCGCTCCGCGGGTCGCCCGAAGCCCTGAGGGGGGAGGCCTCGGGGCGGGTGAACGCCTGAAGCATCTCGCGTATCTCGGACATGAACGCTCAGGCCGCCGACGCGGCGGCGAGGCCGGTCACGGCCGCGCCGACGCTTTGTGGGTGTAGCGCGGGAAATCGTCGAAGAGCTTCGTCGTGTAGGTCAGCATCTCGCTTCCCAGGAATCCCGCCATCGCGGCGATGGTCACGGCGACCGCGATCAGCTTGATCGCGAAGGACAGCGTCTGCTCCTGCACCTGAGTCAAGGCCTGCAGCAGGCTCACGCCGATGCCGACCACCGAGGCGACCACGATGGGAGGCATCGAGAGCAGCATCACGAGCATCATCGCTTCCGTGATCTGGTGAACCGCGTCGGAGGGCGTCAAGGAATCGTCCTGTCATGACCCAGCGCCTGTACGCCACCGCGGAACGATCTCGTCCATAAACCGAACACCATCCCGAACCCGCGGTCGTGGCAGGAACTTCGATCGCCGAGGCTGCATATCGGATCGTGCGCGTGCATGTATGTTTCAGCGTCTCAGAAGTTTCATCCTTGTCCCACGAACATGGGCATCCACGGCTGTTTTTCTCCAAGAAGGGGGGTAAAGCCACGGTTACTTGACGCCGGTGGGTGACTTGGCGGAATTCACGCCAAGTATAAGGCCTGCGGTGAGGCGTTCGCGTGCGACGACGAGGACTCATCGTCCGCGTCCGGGATGGGTTTGAGACACAGTGACCGAGACCCGACCTTCCGATCTCGTTATCCTCAAGATCTTCAGCGGCGTTCAGGCAGGCGTCGAAGTCTCCCTCGTCGCAGGTGAGTACAATCTGGGCAGCGGCGCGGAAGACGACATCCAGCTCGTCGACGTCAGCCTGAAGGCCTCCCACGCCCGCCTGCGGGTCGCACCTGGCAAGATCGAGATCGCCGGATCGGCCGGAAACCTTCGGACCGCGGCGGGGGTGACGGCCGGGCCGGACGATCCCTGGCGGGAGATCGAGCCGCTCGACATCGTCACCGTGGGCACGACCCGGTTCGCCCTCGGCTACCCGACCTCGCAATGGGCCACGATCGCGGAAGCCGAGCTCGATCAGTCCGCCCGCCCGGCGCCGGTTCCGCCGCGCGGCCTCGCCGCTCGTTTCACGCCCGAGCGCCTGCGCAACCTGGCGGCTCCCATGATCGCCCTCCTCCTGCTGCTCGTCGGCATGGGTTGGTACGTCCTCGACGGCGGCCTGCGGCGGAGCGGGCAGATGGCGGCCTCCGGTGGACAGGATCTTTCCGTCGTGCGCGAAACCCTGGACAGGTTCCCGTTCGGACGCCCCGTCACCGCGCATCAGGAGGTCGACGGCGCCATCTACGTCAACGGCTACGTCGAGAGCCCGGTGGAGCGGCGGGCGCTGGCTGCGGCGCTGGAGCAGACCGGCGTACCGATCCGGGTCCGTCTCTGGGTCCTTCAGACGCTTCGCAGCGAGGTGCAGAACCTGATCGAGGTGCAGAAGGTCAACGTCACCCACGAACTCGCGGCGAACGGAAACCTGACCCTTGAGGGGACGATTCTGAACGCGGCCAGGGCCGAGCGCTTCGTCGAACTGGTGAAGGACCGGGTGCTCGGCGTCGCCGGGATCGACGCGCGCATCAAGACCGCCGCGACCCTGCTCGGGGAGGTCGAGAAGCTCGCAGTCACGACGCAGATCCAGCCCTGGATCCTGCTGAGGGCGGATGGTGATCTGATCGAGGCCAACGGCGCGATCCCCGTCGCGAAGATCGACGCCTGGGTCGGGTTCCTGCAGAGCTATGCCCGGCGCTTTTCCAAGGACATTGCCCTCCGCTCCTTCGTGCAGTTGCAAACGCCGGGAGACCGCGGCGGGGCGGTGCCGGAGCGCGCCATCGTGATCGGTGCTCAGACAAGCGGCGGGGACGCCGCGCTGAATCTCGATCGGCTCCGGCAGGGATCGTTTCAGCTCGACGAGGTCTTCGCCGGTGCGGCGCAGCGTCTCAACGGGGAGATCGGTCGGCGTCCGGACACGGCCGGCCCTGCCGCCGGTGCGGGCGCCGACGGTGCCGCAGCGTTCGAACCGGGCGGTTCCGGTGGACCCGGCAACGCGATCGTGCGCGACGGCCGGGCGGTCGGCGGACCCATCCGGGGCAACGGTGCGGAGAGCCCGGCCGGACCCGGCGCCTCCGGAGCGAGCAACCGTCGCCCGAGCGAGGCCGGCCCTGCCGCCGGCGCGGGCACTGACCGCGCCGCAGCGTTCGAACCGGGCGGTTCCGGCGGATCCGGCAACGCGATCGTGCGCGACGGCCGGGCGGGCGGCGGACCCGTCCGGGGCAACGGTGCGGAGAGCCCGGCCGGACCCGGCGCCTCCGGAGCAGGCCGTCGCGCGAGTGAGGCCGGCCCTGCCGCCGGCGCGGGCAAGGGGCTGGACAGCCCGCGCCTGCCCGGCACGGCTGGGCGCGGGAGCCCGGCATGGGACCGAGATGCGGGTGCCCAGGGGGAGGGCGGAGCGCCGCCGAGGCAGGGCGAGGTGAATCGGGCGACCAACCTGCTCCTCGACGCGATCGGTGGCGATCGTCGTCCGGTCGCGCCCGACCGGTCCGGTACGGCGGCCCGTTTTTCCGCCGACGCGCGAGGTGAAGGCGGCTTCGCAGCCGGCGGAGCCGAGACCAAGGGTCTCCCGGCCGGTGCGGGCGGGACCTCGGATCTGGCGGCGGGAGCTTCCGCCTCCGACACCGCCAGTGCGGACCTGGCGGACCAGGGCCGCGACCTGCTCGAGCGCTGGCGGACCGGCAATCTCGGCACCGATGCGCGCGGCCGTGCCTTGCGGATCGCCATGGAGACCCTTCGGGCCGGTGGCGACGGGGCCGGTGGCGACGGGGCCGGTGCGCAAGACGGCGTTCCGAGCTGGTATCTTCCACTTCTGGAACCACGCGAGGCCAAGGCGACCGCTCCCTGCTGGCCGGATGCGCAACTGCGCCCTGCGGACATTCCGGCCACGCTGTTCTGGCTCGATATCCTCAGCACGAGCGAGGGAACGTCGCTCGCGACGTTTGGACGAGACGTCCAGGTTCTGCTGCTGGAGGCCGGCCTGAATCCCAACCGCGTGGGCGCGTGCGCCAAGCAGGCCGTCCCGGCGAGCGAGGCCGCGGCGCACTCGCTCTATCTGCGCGAGATCGCGCGCAACCCTGCCTTCGTGCGCTTCATCGTCCGCGATCTCGCGCCGTTCACCCTGGACATCGCCGGCGCGAACCTGCTTCAGGCGCGCTTCGTGCTCACCCGAGGCGGGCGCAAGATGTATGAGGGCGCAGCGCCGGATCGCTCGAGCCGTCTCGCCATCATCGGGGAGCTCGGCGTGGCGATCCAGCTTGGCCGGGGCCTGTCGACGGTCGTGTTCGAACCCGACATGAACTGGAAGATCATGCCCTGACGAAGCAGGGATTTACGGAGGCGGAGCCGCTCGCGAGGCAGCGGATTCGGTTGGGTGATCCGCCGACGGCTCGATTTTCCCAAAAGACTGTTCTCGTCAGGCGTCCCGTCCGGCCTTCGGTGAGGCGGGTGCAGCGGCCTCGGCGTTCCGCAACAGGGTGGACATGTTCGGCTGGACGAAGGCGCGCATCGGAGGGGGCGTCGCCGCCTCGTCCTCGAAATCTCCGGACGCCTGGGAGAAGTCGAGGACCGGCGGGCGCAGCATGCCGTAGAGCACGGAGGCGAAGCGCGAGCCCCGCGCGTCCTGCGAACGGTCCTGGTCGTTCGAGGCGGCGGGTTGCGCCGGGTTCGTGCCGCCGATGCGATAGGTCGACTCGGTCATGGTTGGTCGTTCTTTCCTGGGAGGGCGTCAGACGCCGAGGGCGGCACCCGGTGCGACGTAGACGCTCTGCTGGCCGATCAGGTCGGCCGCATCGAGGTGCCGCTTCTTGGTCGTGCTCTCCACCAGCGTGATGCTGGTCTGATCGAGATAGGTTTGGAAGGCGTCCGCCTGCGCCACGGCGCTGCGCTCGGTCCGCACGTCGGCATTCTGCGCGATGGCCTTCGGCGAGGAGACGGGCAGCGGGTCACGGCTGGCCTGCGCCGTCTGATGATCCGGCAGCGGCGTGGATCGCGCGAAGGGCGTCGGATCAATCATGACGTCTCCTCTTGGTGTCATCCGTTGATCGAGCGGCGAGACTCAATTCCGAAGGATATCGGTAGCTCATACGTGACCTCGGGACAAGTTGTTCGATAGCCAGGACCGCCACGACACCTGCGGAAATGGCCAAGATTTCCAACGCGACGGACAGAATCCGGTACAGGCGTCCGGATAGCCCAGCCGTCTTGGCGGGGCTGGCGCCTGCACCATCCGCTTCGCTGCCTGCCGCGACGGAGGCGTCCGGGCGGAGGACCGCGGAAGGCGAGGCCGACAGCAGGCGGGCGAGATCCTCGCGGAAGCGGCCGCGCTCGTCGCGATGTTCGAGGATCGCGAGGAAGGCGGACGACCACGCGCTCCCCTCCCGGTCCCGCAGCGCCCGCGGCACCGTGATCTCATGCCAAGCGAGCCCCGCCTGCTCCAGCCGGCGGACCGTCGAATCGTACCAGCGGTGGGAGAACACGTAGAGGCGGACGGGCATGCCCGGCTCTCCAGCATGGAGGAGCCGGTCGAGGGCGGCGAGGGGAGCGGCTTCCGGTACCGGGAATCCGGCAGACGGCGACCGCAGGCCGGACTCCACAAGGTCGAGGCTCACCCCCTTCGTGCCCGGCGCGCGGGCCCGCAGGATCTCGACGAGCGCCCCGGCGCGCAGCGGCGCGCGCGCGCGGCTCCCCAACGCCTCCGTCGCCTCGACCGGAACGGCGGGTGCCGGCGCGTCGGAACCGGCGCGCAGGAGGATCAGCAGGATCAGCAGAAGGGCGGCAAAGATGTTGGCCGACAGATCCGTGAGCGCGGCCGCTCCGAGCCCCATCAGGTCGTCCTTCGGAGGATGACCGCGCCGTGCCTCACGGCGCGGTCGCGAATGCCATGCAGGCGCGGGCGAGAGCCGGTTCCTGCGCCGCGGCGCATGTGGAGCGCGCGCGGACCTGTTCGATCTGCGGCGGGCCGTAGGCCGCAGCGATGGGCTCGAAGGCGAAGGCGCTCTCGAGACCGTTCGGCTCCACGATCAGCAGAAGCGGTTCGCCCGCCTCGCGCAGGCGGAGGAGCAGGGCGCGCAGGGCGGGATCGTCGGGGATCCGGTCGAGGGGGACCGCGCGCCCGTCCTCCGCGAGGCGCAGGCCGTCGGCGCCCGCGAGAATGGGCTGAGCCGGCCGGCCGCGCACCGTGACCGCATCCGTCGGCCGCTGCGCGCCGGGGCTCCGGGCCGCCTGGTGGACGACGGGCAGCAGCACGAGGATCGCGGGCAGCACCGCCGCAACCAGGGCAAACAGCAGGTCTGCGAACGGATCGTAGAGCCCGTCGTCCGCCTCAGGCTCGTGCGAAGGGCCGGGCAAACCTCTAGGCGGCATCGGCCGCCTCGATCGTTCCGGCGAAGACGGCGCAGGCGGCGGCGAGCTCCGCCTCGCTTTTCTCGATGAGCGACAGGAAGAGCGAGGCGGCCATGCTGCCGAGCAGGCCGAGCAGCGTCGTCTCGAACTTGAGGGCGAGGCCTGCGAGGCTCCCGGTCAGGTCGATCCGGCCGCCGGCGGCGCCATCGAGGGGAAGCGACGCCATCGCGGTGGCGAGACCGACCACCGTGCCGAGGAAGCCGAGCAGAGGCAGCAAGGTTATGAGGCCGCGCACGAAGCGTCGCGACGCTTGGCGGAACGCCTCGAAGGCGGCCGCCGCGCGGCGCCCCCCGTCAGGCCTCCGGGCCTCGGTCCCATGATCCTCCAGCGCCGCCGCGATCAGGCTCGCCGTCCACGTGCGGCCGTAGGCACCGCAGATCTCGTCCACCCGCGCCTGCAGGCCGGTGGCGCGCCCGCTCGCCGGGAGAAGCGCGAAGGCGGCCTGCACCCCGTGGAGGGCTGCCCGATCGCGGCGATGGCGCAGGACCGCCTCCCACAGATGCGCCATGATGACGAAGAACAGGAAGACGATCGCCCGATGGATCGCGCTGCCTCCGGCCAGGGCCCCGGCGAGCACCGTCGACAATGTCGTCTCGACGGACCGTTCCGGCGCGGTGAACCCCATCACCTGATAGAGCAGAAGGGTCAGGAAGGCGCCCAGCGCGACCGCGGCCGCGCCGGACTGGATCTGCACGTTGGCGCGGGCTTGAAGCGGCGCCTCCCAGAAGGCGCAGAAGCGCAGGTCGCACTCCTCGCTCAGGACGTGACTCGCGAACAGGGTCACCAGGATCTGCGGCCAGAGCGGCAGGGCCGCGGCGGCCGGCGCGCCCGTCGCCGCGGCGAGCCCCATCGGGACCACGAGGGCGAGGGCGACGCTGCCGCAGGCCCCCAAGCGCAGCCGGAGCGGTGGGAGCGCGGCCCGGCTGAGCACTCCGGAGACGAGGGCGAGGATCACCCCGAGGGCGCACGCCCAGAACGCCACACCCTGTCCCCGCCCGTGCACAAGAAGGTAGAACCCAAGCGCGACGCAGAGGCCGACCGTGTAGGCGGTGAGCCGTGGGCGCAGGTGCTGCGCGGTCCCGGCCGCGGGCTGCGCGGCGAGGGCGGCGGTCTCAGGCCGCATTGTTGATCTGGGCCGTCAGCTTGATGCGTTCCAGGGGCTGCACGTTCGCGTTGGCGGTGAGTTCCTGGTAGGACAGGACGGCGAGGTGGGGGAAGTCGCGCTCGACGATCTTGCGCATGAAGCGGCGGATATCCATCGGCACGAGGATCACCGGAGCCACCGCGTTCTGGCCCGCGCTGTCGACGACGCCGCGCATGGAGCCGATGAGCTGGCGGTGCACGTCGGGCGAGAGGGCGAGGTAAGAGGCTCCGCTCGTCTGCCGGATCGCGTTGCGCACGATGTCCTCGACCTCCTTGGCGATGAGGTAGGCCGGGATGATGCTTTGGCCGCCTGAGAACTTGTGGGTGATGTAGCGGCTGAGGGCCGAGCGCACGTGCTCGGTCAGCACGATCGGGTCCTTCTCCCGTTGGCCCCAGGCGACGAGGGCCTCCAGCACGGTCCGCATGTCGCGGATCGAGATTTCCTCGCTCACCAGCCGCTGGAGCACGTCGGTGATGGTGATGGTCGGCAAGAGCCGGGTGGCCTCGCGCACCAGTTCCCCGAAGTTCTTCTGCATCTGTCCGATGAGGTACATCGTCTCCTGGACGCCGATGAACTCCGACGCGTGGTTCTTGAGCACGTGGGCGAGATGGTAGGTCAGCATCGTCGAGAGCGTCATCACCTGCATGCCGGCCCGCTCCAGCGTCGGCATGTGCCGCGTCGAGACCCAGTAGCTCGGCGTGTGGGGCAGGAAGTCGTCGCCACGTTCGAACGGAATGTCGAACATGCGCAGATTGGCCTCCGTCTCGCGCACGATGACGTAGCCCGGCCTTGCCGCGCCCGCGGCGACGGGCACCTCGTTGACGAGTATCCGGTACTCGCCGTCCTTCAGGTTCTCGTTCAGGCGCAGGTGGATGCCGGGGAACGGCACGCCGAGGTCGAAGTAGAGGGC
Source organism: uncultured Methylobacterium sp. (assembly GCF_964244095.1). Classification (GTDB taxonomy): domain Bacteria; phylum Pseudomonadota; class Alphaproteobacteria; order Rhizobiales; family Beijerinckiaceae; genus Methylobacterium. Next base: position 32,181 of record NZ_CAXTHR010000001.1, read on the forward strand.
GCGCCGCACCTGCGCGACCTCGCGGTCGAGCTTGTCCGGCCGGATCGCGTCGCGCACGCTGGCCGCGATGTCGACGATGAGTGGCACGGTCAGCGCGAAGCTCACGCTGGGGATGGGCGCCGTGTCGGCCTCCTCGGCACCGGGCAGGGAGGGCGCTTTGCCGACGGGGGCGAGGGCCGAGGCTAGCGCCGGCATCTCGCCCGCTCGCACCTTGCTCGCGCCGCGGCGGCGCTTGCGGATGGTCATCCAGCCGCCCACTCCAGCCGCAGCGGCGAGGATGAGGAAGATCGGGGCCGGAAAGCCCGGCACCAGCGCGAACACCACCATGATGACGGCGGTGATCAGCAGCGCCTTCGGCTCGGCCCCGAGCTGGCCCATGATGTCACTGCCGAGATCGGCGTTGTCGTCGGAGGCGACACGGGTGACGATGAAGCCCGCCGTCATTGAGATGAACAGAGCCGGTATCTGCGAGACGAGGCCGTCGCCGATCGTGAGCAGGGAGTAGCGTTCCATCGCCTCGCCGATGGGCATGCCGCGCTGCATCGTGCCGATGGCGATGCCGCCGATCATGTTCACGGCGATGATGATTAGTCCGGCGATGGCATCGCCTTTGACGAACTTCATCGCGCCGTCCATGGCGCCGTAGAGCTGGCTCTCCTTCTCCAGCTTGTTCCGGCGCCGCTTGGCCTCGTCGAGTTCGATCATGCCGGCGCGCATGTCGGAATCGATCGACATCTGCTTGCCGGGCATCGAATCGAGGGAGAAGCGGGCCGAGACCTCGGCGACGCGCTCCGAGCCCTTCGTGATCACCATGAAGTTCACGATGGTCAGGATCAGGAACACCACCAAGCCGACGACGAGATTGCCCCCGACGACGAAGCGCCCGAAGGTCTCGACGATGTGGCCGGCATCCGCCTGGATCAGGATCAGGCGCGTGGTCGAGATCGCGAGCCCGAGCCGGAACAGGGTGGTCAGCAGCAGGATCGACGGGAAGGACGAGAGCTGCACGACATCGGTGAGATAGACGGCCGCCATCAGCAGGATCGCGGCCAGTGCGAGGTTGAGGGCGATCAGCACGTCGATCACCGCCGTCGGCAGCGGCAGGATCATCATGAAGATGATGCAGATCAGCAGGAACGCCAGCAACAAGTCGTTGCGCTTGGACAGCGCGTTAAGGAACCGCATCATCGCGTGCACGCCGCTCCGGGGTCTGTCTCGATCGGCATCCGGTTCAGACCGCGAACTGATAGCGGACGAGGTCGTCGTCCGCGTCCTGCACCGCGGCGGCCGGCTCGTCGCGGAACTGCCGCAGCATCTGGAGAAGGTCCGCGAGCCCGGTGAGGAGGCCGAGCGCGGTCTGCGCCACGCGGCGCTCGTCCTCTGCGTCGCCGGCCTCGCGGCTCGTGCGCGCATTCGTATCGGCCGTCGCGACGCTGTCCTGCTGGAACCGCCTCAGGGTCTGCGCGACGTCGTCGAGAAGACGGTCGAGATCGGTGCTGCGCTCCACCGACCGGCTGCGCTCGCCCCCCCCGGTCTGGAGGAACAGCGCGATCTGGCTGAAGACCGAGACGAGGGCCAGGTCGCGTTGGGGGCCGGCCGCTGCGAGGACGGCGATCTCGCCCTCGATCCGGGCGACCGTCGCCGTCGCCGTCGCGATCTCGGCCGCGACGGCCGCCAAGCTGGAATCCGCCTCGGCGAGGGAGGCGTTCGTCGTCGCCAGGGCCGCGCGCGCCTCCGCGATCTCGGCGGTGAGGTCTTCGAGGGTGGTCGTGTTGGCCTCCAGAAGCGCGCCGACCATGGCTCCCTCCGATTCCGCGGCGGAGCGATCGCCGATGGCCGCGTCGCGCTCGACCCTCAAAGCGTCGGCACGCTCAGGGTCGTTGGCCGCGTCGGCGGCGGCGATCTCGTCGTCCAGCCCCGCGATCCGCGCGGTGGCCGCGGCGAGGGCATCCGTGGATGCCGCCTGCCGGGCGGTCAGATCCGTCCGGGCCTCATCCGCCTCGGTCTTCCCGGCCGTCGCGTATGAGATCAGCCTCGTCAGTCGGCCGGCCTCGGTCGTGAGCGCCTCCTTCTGCGTCGTGAGATCGGTCTGCTGCACGCTCGATGCAGCGAGTTCGGCCTGTGCGGCCGTCCGCTCAGTGGTCTTGGCAGCGATCTGGGCAGCGCCGCCGACGATCCCCGCGATCGCAGAGCCCAACCCCGTGCGCAGGCCGGACAGGGCGCTGGCGATCCTGTTGCTGCTGCCCTCCTGGGCCGCCGCGTCGACGGCGAGCGCGATCTGCGCGAGGATCATGGCGGCGTCCTCCGGATTCTGCGGCGTGCGCAGGCCGAGGAGCCCGGTGCCGAATGCGGCACCGAAGGATGCGTAGAGCGCGGGCGGCGCCGCCGTCTGGGTTGCCGAAATGCCGGCCCCGACCGTCGCGGCGACCGGCGCGACGGTCGGGGCCGTCGCGTATGTGGGGGGCGGCGATGTGACCGAACCGACGCCAGAGGACATGGGCGTTCCTTGACCGAGTGGAGGTCGCGTGTGGAGCATACCTTAGACGGCCTGCGGATCGGGGCTGTGCCGTACGTGACGAAACCGCCTGCTGATCACGCCTCACCCGATCAGGGGGCGGAACGCCGTCACCTCGGCCTCTTCGCTGCCGGCATCCCCTGCGAGGCGGGCGAGTTCCTCCTCGACGAGCTCGAGCACCGTCTCGATCGCCGACAGCAGCACCGCCAGTCCCAGCAGGAACCGCATGCGGCGGGACTTGGCGAGGCCCGCCAGCAGGTCGCGCAGGCGCGCCAGCCCATGAGGCTTCACCCCGCACCTCTCGATATAGGCGAGGATGTCGCCTTCCTCGCTCGATGCCTGCTGCTTTGGCATCAGGCCAAGCAGCCGCGCCTCGAGGGTGGGTGCGAAGGGCAGCGGCGGCGGCCAGCCGGGAATCATCGCCGCGTTGAGGATGAAGGACGCGATGATTCCCGCACGCTCGACTTGCCCGCCGATGGCGAGGCTCGCGGGCGCGGTCCAATCCGGAAGAAGCGTCGGGTCAGCGGGCGCATTCCGTGCGTCGCCGCTGATCGGCGAGGCGGAATCCGCGCTCCTCGAAAGCGCGACCCCCTCCGTTCGCAGGGGGAGCGGCGCTGCGGTAAGGGCCTGGCGCGTCGGGGGCGTGACATCCGGCGCATCGGTCTCTGGCAGACCAATCCTTGCGGGATTCGCTACCCCGCGGGCTTCACGTGATGAGGGCTCGGCCAGCGCAACGAGGTGCTCGCCCGGAGCGGCGGAAGCCCCCGAGGATGGAACGGGTGCTCGGCCTGCCAACGCCGATTCCGAACGCGCAGGCGCGCGGGCGTCGGCCTCTCCGATGCTCTCAGGCTGCACCGGTGCCTGCGCATCGGTCTCCGGCCGACCGATCCTTGCAGAGTTCGCTGCCTCGCGGACTGCAGGTGGTGCAGGCTGGGCCGGCGCGACGACGCGTTCGCTCGGAGCGGCGCCCGGATTGGCGGAAGCCCCCGAGGAGAGAACGGGTGCTCGGCCTGTCATCGCCGGCTCCGCCTCCGACCGCGCAGGCGCACGGGCATCGGCCCCTCCGATGCTCTCGGGCTGCATCGGTGCGCGGGCGGCCATCCTTCCCGCGCCTTCGGGCGGCGCCGACGTATCGGCATCTTCGGATCGCGCTGGCGCGCCGGAGCCTGCCGGCTCCGTCGGGGCTGCGACGAACCTCGCCCCGGCACCGGGCGCCGCGTCGGCGGTCCGCTGCCCAGCGGCCTGGTAGGCTGGAGGCGATCCGGATGTCGGTTCTCCGTCCGGACCCGGCTGAGCGGAAGCGGCGCGCTCCGGGTTGTCCGTCCTCGTCCCGGCCGCCGGAGCGTCAGGCTTGCCGGGCGATACACGCCCGGGATCCCGGGCTGGTGCCGCCTCGGACGCCTCCCCACCGGTGGTTTCCGTGATTTGGCTGCCCGGCTCCGGCGATTCAGACCGTGCCATTGCCGCGACTGGTGCATGATCCGGCCTGGGGCCTTCAGGCCGGGTCGGCTCGCGCCGTTCGGCGAGCGAAAGCGGTTCGGCGCGTGCCGCCGAGGCGGATTCCGAAGGGGATGCGCCCGCGGTTTGATCGGGCTCGGCCCGCGCGACCGCATCCCGCGGCATCACGATCGTCCGATCCCAGGACGAGGCCCGGAGCGAGGGCCAGGCCGGCGCGCCGGCGGCGGCACTGGGCGGCCTCAACCCGACCAGGGATTGCGCGGGGGGGCGATCGTCGCGGCGCGGCTCGGACGGGGCCTGATCGAGGGACGTCAGATCGTCCGCGCCACGCGGACCGAGAACGCCGGCCGAAGCCGTCCGCGGCGCCTCGACCGTCTCCTGGAGCGAACTTCCGATGTTGCGGGCGATCTCGATCGAGGCTTGGCCGGCCGCGAGGGCGAATTGCTGGTTGACGGCGTCGAGCGGCGGCATGGGATCAGCACCTCATCGCGGTACGCCGACGCCGGGTGACGACCGCCCGCGGGCTGCGTGCTGCGCAGCGGCGAGTTGCAGCCTCGCCGCCTCCTGGCGCATATCTGGCGGCGTGTCCGGCCCGTCGCAGCGCTCAAATGCGCGGAGGTGTTCCGTACCGAGCTCCCAGTTCTCCACGGCCATCGCCAGGCCGGCGGCATGGAAATGGGCGACCGCCCAATCCGGCCGCAGGGCGGCGGCGGTGGCGAAGGCGAGCCCCGCCTCGCGTGAGGCCCCGCGCAGGCGCAGGCAGACGCCGTAGCCGACCCAGTAGTCGCCGCCGCCTCCGTCGAGGACGCACAGGGCACGGAACAGATCCTCGGCCCGCTCGTGACGCCCGGCCGAGAACCAGGTGTGGGCACGGGCATAGAGCGCCTCGGCGAGGCTCGCGGGCAGGCGCAGCGCCGCGCCCAGGGTCTGGCCCCGACGCAGGCCGTCGACCAGACCCGCGCCATCGATCCCGAGGGGTTCGGCGACCTCGGCGCAGACGCGGGCCAAGAGTTCGGTCTCGGCCTCGTCGAGGCCGAAGGGTCCGGAGCGCTCCTCCGCCCGTCCCGTCACGTTGCGCGGGGCATCGACGGGGGCGGGATTGGGTGCCGGTACCATGGGCCGCTCAGGCCGTCGCCGCGGATGGGCGGGCGATGGCCGTCAAGGTCCTGAGCAGCCGCTGCGCCTCGCTCGCCACCGTGGCGTCGCCGGTCTTGCGGGCATGCGCGAGCGCGTCGTTCAGATCCTCCTCGGCTTCGGCCAGGTGCCCGAGGCCGAGGCAGGCCCGGCCCGACAGGTAGTAGCCGCGCGGATCCCGGGGGGCGAGGGCGACCACGGCGGAGGCCGCCTGGAGGGCGAGATGGTCCTCGCCGAGGGTGATGGCGCAATTGGCCAGCCCCACCTGGAAGTCGACGTTCATCGGCTCGCACAGGATGAGGCCGACATACATCCGCAGGGCCTCGGCCGGGGCGCCGCGCTTGAGGTGATTGCGGGCGACCTCGAGGCCGACCGAGAGATCCTCGCTCTTCAGGCCGATCTCCTTGCGCAGGCTGCCCTCGAGAAAAGCCTGGACCGGATCGATATCCGGCGTTTGACCGTCGTCCTGTTTCATCGGTGCTTGCCCTGGGGCCTCGGTCCGGTGCGTGGCGGCAGCGCAGCCGAACTGTGCCGCCGGGAGAAATCGTTCGCTTAAGGCATTTTCTGTGATCTCTGGATCACGGAAAATGCTCTAAGTCTTTGTTTGGTCGCATTTTCTTCACGCGAGCCGGTATCCACCTCGCTGGAAAATGCTCTAGAGCATCGGACCGAGAAGTCCGATGCAACAACAAGAGCTTGGAGCATCGTCCTGAATATTGTGTCCAGGACGATGCTCCAGGTGGATCAGAGCCGGAGGAGCATGGTTTCGCCCAAGGACATCGGCGCATGCGTGCCCGCGAAGGGGTCGGCCTCCAGGGTTGCGGCGTGCAGTTCGAGGAGGTGCAGCACCTCCTCGATCCGCCCGCGCAGAAGGGGAGCCGCATCGAGCCGGCAAGGCGCGGTCGTCACGGCCTCGACCTGCGCGTCGGACCCCGCCGTCAGCCGTAGGCCCGCTTGGTTCGTCAGCAGCAGCCCGAGGCCGTCGCGCAGCAGGCGCCGGAGTTGCTCGGTCCGGCGCGCTCCGCCGTCGGCGAGCCGCCCGAGGCTCGCCGAGATCACCACCTGCGTCCCGTCCGGCCCCGGCGCGAGGTCGACCGTGCGGCCGTCGATCTGCAGGGCCGGCCGTTCCGTGCCCGGCGGGACCAAGCCGAGACTTCTCCAGAGCGCACCGGTGACGGCCTCGAAGCTGTCGCTCATCATCCCTCCCGATCCGCCCTGCGCACCCTGCTCAGACCCTGGTCATGACCTGCATCTGCTGCGCCTTGGCGTCGGCCATCTCCTTCAAGAAGTTGATGATCGACTTGATCATGTCGTTCATCGTCTCTTGCATCTCCTTCTTCATGTCGCCCTTGGCCTGGAGGTCCTGGGCCATCGCGGCGTCGACCGCCCCTTGTGCCTCCTTCTCCTTGGCGGTGGCCTGGGCATCGGTGGAGGCGTAGCCCGATCCGGCCTGACCCACCTGGTTCGCTGTTGTCGCGAGGCCACCGATGCTCTGGGACATGCCGCCCAGTGCCTTGCCGGTCTCGGCGACGCTCGCGGTCGTGCTTCCGAGCTTGCTGATGCCGTTCAGTCCGACGCCGACCGACGCGACGCTGGCGACGATCGATACGGCGGAGAACACGATTGAGACGATCATGGCTTTCACCGCCCCATCCTTGAGCTCCTTCGCCTGGTCAGTCGACATCTGAGCCTGGCTCATCAACTCGGTCTTCGCCTGCTCGCGCGCATTGAGCCGGTCGTCGAGGGCGTTCTTGCGCTGCTCGGCGGCCTGCTCGATCAGCACGCGGGCCAGGAACTCGAGGCTGTCGCCCCCGCCGACGCGGGAGCCTAGCGCCGCGGCCGCTCCGGCGTAGATGTCGAGGGTCTCCTCGAGATCGGCGGGCACCTGCCCACCGGGGGCGATGTCGCCGGCGGCGATCATGGCCAGGAACAGCTTGGCCTCCGCCGGCGGCAGCGCCTCGGCCCTGGCCTGGATGCCCTGGGCGACCTGGATCGCCTGATCGACGTCGACCCCCGGCTTGAGGCTGTCGCCCTGGTAGAACGAGGGCGGGACGTAAGCCCTGAGGCCCTCCGGAACCGTACCTGCGGACATGATGATCTCCTCTCAGCCTCTGAGGCCGACGCGGGCGTAGCTGGCGGCACTGTCGTTGGCCGATTCGACCAGGGTGTCGAGCATGCCCTCGAAAGTCTGGTGCACACCCTTCAGACGAGTCAGCGCGATGTCGATCATGTCGTCGAGGAAGGCGACGATCGCCTGCATCGCCTTGGAGGCGCCCTCGAGTCTCTTGGCGTCGGCTTCGAGGTCCGTCGCATCCTTCTTGCCCACGGCGCTGGCGATGTCTCCAGAGGCGCTCGCGGCCGTGGAGGCCACGGCGATCGTGTTCGTGGCGATGCCGGTGCTGCCCTGGATAGCGTTGTAAACAGCGAAGCCCAGTTGGTACGCGCTCACGCCGCCCGCGATCGCCGCCCCGATCATCATGGCGCCGGCGACCACGGCGACGACGATCCGGGCGATGGTGTCGGCCTTGTGGCCCGCCTTGGTCGCCTCCTCCTCGGACATGCCCTGGTCCATCAGCACGGCCTTGTTGGCCTCGCCGATGAAGCCGAGCGACGGCTGTCCGTTCTTCTCGGTGTTGACGGCGACGTAGGTCGCGTCCGCCGCCATGCCGAGCAGAAGGATGCCCGCGCCGATCAGGAGCGCGCCCGAGACGATGCCGGCGGGACCTGTTGCGATCGACGTCGCGAGGGCCAACACTCCGGCGACGATCGACGCGATAGCGCCGATGTACTGGAACGCGATCTTGACCTTGTCCCAGGTGCTGAGCTTCCCGCGCTTCTCGGTCGCTTCCGCGAGCTTGTCTTCGGATTCCTTGATCTTCTCGCTCTTCTCCGCCAGCGCGAGGCGCTTGGATTCCTGGTCGGTCCTGATCTTGTCCTCTTCGCTCGCCCCGATCGTGTCCTTGATCTTGGCCATCACCTCGAGCAGCATCGTCTGAAGCTTCTCGCCGGACATCTTCGGCATCAGCGTGCGCAGGCTGTCCATCATCGAGCCGAAGGCGGCCTGGACCGTCGCGTCGGGCACCGGCCCGTCCAATGTTATGGCGCCGGCTCCCGCCACCACGGCGGTTTCGACCCGCACGGGTGCGCCGGTGTCGCTCGCCGACGTTGCGCGGGCGTACGTGTTCTGGATAGGGATCTGGGTCGCATCGCCTACGGGCATGGCTGGCTCCTTCGCAAGGGACGGCGCTGCCCGCGCGCCTGGCGGGTTTCGGCCGGAGGGAAACGGGAGGCGGCGGCTCAGGCCGCTTGGTCGGTCCGGTCGCCGATGAGGGCGAGCATGCGGTCGGCATGCGCGACGAGGTCGAGCCTGCCTGCGTCCCGCGCCTCGCCCTTGCCGACCTCGAAGCAGGCGCGCGCCCGGTCGAACTCAGTGGCGGCCAGGAAGCACTCCCCGAGCCGCAGGTAGCCGTCCGGGTTGGTGGCATCCAGCGCCACGAAGGTGACGTAGAGCTTGCCCGCGGCTGCGTAGTTGCCCTGGGTCTGATAGGTCGTGGCCAGGGCGTAGATCACGCGCTCGTCGAGGGGCTCCAGGTAGTGGAGCGTCGTCAGCGTGTTCTGGGCGCCGGCGACATCGCCGGACTGCATCTGGCGGATGCCCTGGACCAGGAGGGCGTCGCGCTCCTCCTTGGATATCTTGGCGATGTCGGCGAGCGACAGGCCCCCCTTCATCGCGTCGATGATGCTCCGCGCCCGCGGCGACATCGTGGCCAGCCCGAGGACGTGCTCGACGATGGTCGAGCTCGTCGCCACTACGTCCTTCATGTCGGCTTCTGAGGTTGGCATGCCGTCGAGGATCGACATTCACCGGCTCCGGATCTCGAGTACGGGGCAACCATAGCCGTTGGCCGTTGGCGCCTTGTGCCGAAGGTGACAGAGATCCGTTATTCGCCCTCCGGACCCTGTGCCTTCGTCGAGTTCGGTTCGAATACGGGACGACCACCGTGCCGCCGTCCCGCCTGGAGGAACCGTACCCTCCACAGGCCACGCCAACGGACGCATGATTCCCGATCCACCCGCGCCATCACCGCCGGTTCCGTCTGCGTCGCGGCGGATGACGCGCCCGACTTCCCCGGCGAGATCCATGCCTTCACCGGTGATCGACGCCGCTCGGCGGGATATGTTTCTTCGCCGATTTCGCCCAACCGTGGAGCAACGCGCGACGATCGGGGCCGATCAGAGCATCGAGTTCCGCGACCCCTCCGAGCCGATCCTCCAGGCAGTCTCGTACAATGATGCTCCTCGGGCAGAAGTATTTCGTCTTGCCCATGCTGCCCTGCATGACACCGGAGAATTCCAGCGTTCCCTCGATGAAATTCCCCCCGTCCAGAATTTCGTCGCGCACGTTCACGAAGCGGTTCCAGTCGAAGACGACATGATTGATGCGCTTGAGGTAATCGATGTGTCCGAAAGCCCGATCGAGGCGCGCTTCGAAGGCGTTCAGCTCGCTTGGGATGAGAAATTCCTGAAGAGCGTCGGAGATGGTCCGTCGCTGCATCGATCGAATTCGCGATGCGGTATTGATGTCGATGTAGGCCGGCAGGCCCGTATGCCGGTATTGCCGCGTGTTGGTGCCGGCTATGCCCTTCATCCGGTCCGGATTGTCGGCGTTCGGCCCGAACGTGAGATCGTTGTCGATCATCGTGACCTGGGTGCCGGCATAGCCGTGATCGCGTCTCGCGGCGGAAATCATGATGTTCCCGCTGTGAACATCCGGATTACCGGACAGGTAAGCGAGAATTTCAAGATCGCTGCATTTGCGTTGAAAGACGGGATCGAAGATGATGGTCGGGTTCTTGCGGTAATATTCTTTGGCCGAAATACCCGGTGCGATCGTCATCGCCACGAAGGATCGGCCATCGATCAATACGGTCGATGATCTTGGCGCACTTGCGGTGCCGAGGAAACTGTCGAGAATTGATGTCGCTATGTTTCTGTGTGCGAGACGCGGTTCGGAATGATCGATTCCGACGCCGGTCTGGACGGTCGTGGGCTGGCCGTTGTACAGCTGCGACTTGACCTTCTTTATCGCGATCTCATGAACCGTCGTGCCCTGCTTCTCCTTCAGCAAGCAGGTATAGACGTCGTTGAACGCGCCTTTGCCGAGAAGCCGTTTGCCGATCACCTCAATGCCATGGGCGCTCAGGTCGACGGCGCGCGCATCTCCAAAGTGAGTGGCGGATCGACCGAGTATCAGTTTGCAGATGTCGAGTATTCCATCGACATGAAGCGGCGCCATCGTCCCTCTTAACACGGTGGTCTGGCACGGGACGTAGCGATCTCGAAGTCTTCGTCACGGTGCTTGAAGCGTTTTGGAGTTAGGTGGGTCCGGCTAGAGCATTTTTCGTGATCCCTGGATCACGGAAAATGCTCTAAGTCTCTGTGTGGTCACATTTTCTTCACGCGAGCCGGTATCCACCGCGCTGGAAAACGCTCTAGAGCAGAAAATCGGATAATTCCGCGTCGAGACGTCGGGCGCGGCATCGCCGGTTCTCACCGCTGGACGAACGCGTACCCGAGGCGTCAGCCTTCCGCCTGCTCTGACGGTGTCGCCGCGAGAAGTCTGTGTCGCGGCGCGGATGTAAAACGCGATCCTGGCTAAGCGCGTATGTATCCGTTCGTCAGCATCGCCGTGTCGTCGGCCGGGGCAGAGTGGCTGAAAGCGTTCGAGCGGGGCCGCTGCAGCGACTCGGCCGTAACGTTGTTGTAGTGCGGCGTCTCGACCTCGGCGGCGTCGACATTGTTGTAATGCGGCGTCTCGACCTCGGTGGCATCGACATTGTTGTAGTGCGGCGTCTCGACCTCGGCGGCGTCGACATTGTTGTAGTGCGGCGTCTCGACCTCGGCGGCGTCGACGTTGTTGTAATGCGGCGTCTCGACCTCGGCGGCGTCGACGTTGTTGTAGTGCGGCGTCTCGACATCGGCGGCATCGACGTTGTTGTAATGCGCCGTCTCGGCTTCACCCGCGTCGCTCGTGGGTGCCGCATTGCGGGAAGGTTCCGCCTGCGTGCGGCCCGAGCCGATCTGGAAGCGCGCGTTCGCCGGTCTGGCCTCCTCGAACTTCGATTTCATCCACGTCGTCGTGGCGTCAGAGCGCGATGGCTGCGTCGCCTCGCCGTTGCCCCGTTGCGTCGAGACCGACGTCCGGGCGTCGGCAGTCTCCGCACGGTTCGAGGACGGCAGGGACATCTCGCCGGTCGCGGCCGTGCCACTGTTACGGGTCTCGCTCGGCGCCAAGCTCGTGCGAAATACGGGGAGTGATCCGCCGACACTGTTAGAGGTAACCATGGCTGTGATCTCCGATCGTGAAGCGGCTCAGCCGCGGATGAGGAAGTGGTCCCTCGCCGATAGGTCCGGTCCGGACGTGGTCGGCCCGGCGGCCGCCTCGCGGCCCGCGGGGCCGTTCCAGAACGCGGCCGTTCCGAGGAAGTCGGCGATGCGCTCCCGCAATCCGCCCGCGTCGAGCGCTCGCAGGTCGAGGCGCTCGCACAGGGCGACCTGCTTCCGGCCCGGGTCGAAAGCGAGGCGCGCCGCGCCGGTGGCGGTCCCGAGGTAGTTCGCAGTCATCAGGCGGGTCAGCGTCGCCTGATCGTGGGTCGCGGCAAGGCTTGCCAGCGGCGTCACGAGTTCGAAGTGATGGCGGCCGGTCGCGACGAAGCCGACTGGCGTCCCGTCGAAGACGACCTCGACGTTCTCGCCCGGGCCGAATGCCAGGTCAGGCTGGCCGGTTATGTCGCGCAGGACTTCGATCGCCTGGTGTATATCGTGCACGTGCAACACCTGAGATGTTGAATCCAAGACGGCGGAAGCGTCCCGGGCTTCGGTTCGCAGAACGCTTGTAGGGGCGATTCCAGGCCAGCCGAAGTACCATACGGCACAGTTGTCATGTCATTCGGTTTCCGGGTGACTGGCTCGGGGCATGTTTTCTGGGTCGCCCCGCCCACGGTCGCCCCGATTCAGACGTGGCGCAGATAGATCTCGACGGCCTCGCGCGCGCTCGCCCGGTCGTCGAGCTCGAACAGGCAGCGGGCCTTGAGGTAGCGGCGCATGCGCTGGCGCTCGGTCAGGGTGTAGGTGCCGAACCGCTCGACGGGGGCGAGCCGGTCGAGCTCCTCCAGGCAGGCGAGCGCAGCCGCCCAGTCCTGCGCGAAGAAGCGCAGCACGGCGCGGGCGAGCAGCACCTCGGCGGTGGCGTCCCCCGTCAGGTAGAGGGCCTCGGCCAGGATGCCCGCCCGGTCGACGAAGCCCTGCTGGGCGAGGACGAAGACGGTCAGCAGCAGGAAGTCGCGCTGGCGCGCGTCGAGGCGCGGCTCGTCCGGGAGCGCGGGGGCCGTCCCGGCCGGGATGGCGGGCAGGAGCGTCGTCATGGAATGCTCACGCGCGCAGCAGGGCGGCCAGCGCCGAGCGGACCTCGTCGTCCAGCGCCGCGTCCTCGGCGAGGAACCGCGCCGCCTCGTCCAGCACCCGGCGGCGGTGCCCGGTGGCGCGGCGCGCCGCGGTGGCGAAGGTCGCCCCGGCGGTGATGCGCGCCTCGGTGAGCGCCGCCGGCTGGAGCAGGGCCGCGTCGAGCGAGAGCGGCTGGAGCAGGCGCGGCAGCCGCTCGTCGAGGGAGGGCCGGCGCAGCACCGCGTCGAGGGCGGCCGGCTGCGGCAGGAAGGCGGGGCCGACCGGCCCCTCCTTGGGCAGGTGCGGCTGGTCGCGCGGGCCGACCCGCGTCACCGATTCCAGACCGATGTCGAGGCTTCCGATCTTCACGGTCGGTCTCCCGCCGGCGCGCGCGGCATCAGTTCAGGCCGGCGATCTTCTGCACGATCTCGGACATCTTCGACAGGGCGTTGTTGGCGAGGTCGAAGTTGCGGTCCTTCTGCTTGGTCAGCGCGTTGATCTCGTTCATCTTGATCTGGCTCTCCTGGTTGATCTGCGTCACCGCCTGGCCCACCGAGGTCGAGAATTGCTGCCAGGCGGAGGATTTTTTGGCCTCCATGCGCTCCACTGGGCGGGACAGGCCGAGCAGGGCCTCGATCGGGTGCTTGGCCCCGGAATAGCCACCGCCCTGCGTGAACATGGCCGACACGCGCTTCTCGTCCTCGGTCAGGGCGTTGAACGCATATTCGATGCCGTCGTTGGGGTCTTCAACCTTTGCTCCCGAACCGGACAAGACTTGCGTCGCGTTCGTATCGCTGCCCGTGAAGTTGGCGACGGTCTTGTTGATGAGGTTCTGCATCACGGCGTAGGTCTTGAGCAGGGCGTTGGTCTGGTCGACCTCCTCGGTGCCGATGCGGATCTTGGCCTCGCCCGCGAGGTTCGTGTAGAGTTGGAACAGATACACGAGGTTTGGCACGTCGAGCGCTCGGTTCTGGAGCGTGCCCGTCTCGGCGAGGGACTTCCGTGTGTTCTGCAGGCTGAGAAGCTGCCGCTCCTGTGCGATGAAGGTGTCGTAGCCCTGTCTGATCTTTGCGTTCTGGTCGGTGCTGACGTACTTCGCATCAGGAATAAGGCCAGGAGATCCCCTCGTCCCTGCCGGAAAGCTTACGCTGTTCAACGCGATGCCGTTGATGTACAGGTCTGATCCGCCGAAGACGATCGGAGGTGGATCGAGATTCAGCACATAAGGCTGTAATGCACCGACACCAAGCTCGATGGCTTTTTCATCGACATAAGTTCGCAGGTTTATTTTGACGTCTGGTTTATCTTCTTGAAAAAAATACAGCGGCTCCACGTTGGCGCCGTTTTCGTTTGTGACAAAAGCATTGTTGAACGAATCTCTCCACTCGCCCTCCGTTGCAAACCCTACGCTTCCTGGCTTTTTCCCTTCGGATATCTTTCCAAAGGCTGGCGTCGTCACGTAGAGATACGGCGACCCGAAATATATGATCGGATCGCGAGAATTCAGGTCGTACAGATTCACTGCGAACGCGTTCGCCCGTGCGAAACGCGTCATGATCTCGTCGACCTGCTTGTCGATCTCGGCCTCCGAGAAGATGGCCGAATTGCCGAGGGAGGCCCTGACGTTGTCGAGCTGGTCGCTGAAGAGCCTCTTGTCGGCCGCCGGCATGTGGCCGTCGCCGCCCTTCTCGCCGCTCGGGTTGGCGATCCGGGCCAAGGCGGCGTCGACCTTCACCTGCATTTGGATCAGCGCGGTGGCGCCCCCGACCAGGCCGAGCCCGGCGCCGAGACCCGCCGTCCCCTGGAAGACCGCGAGTCCCGCCAGTTTGTTCTGATCGGCAAGGCTCATCTTGGCGATGTCCTGCTTCTGCAGGTTCTCGGCGATGTAGACCTTGTTGCCGCCGGCGATGGTCCTGGTGGCGGCCTCGGCCGTCGTATCCGCGGGATTGGGGACGCCCGCCGAGATGAAGGCGGTGATGACGTTGGTGCCGGTCCCGATCGTGACCGAGCTTCCGGATGCGGGGATGTACTTGCGCAGGTATTCGAGCTGAACCGCCGTATGCCAGGAGTTGAAGGCCTCCGCGCTCAGCGCAGTCGGCGCCTTGCCGAATTCGGCCAGGACGGCCGCCGGCTTGTCCACGATGGTGTGGCCCGCCGTGCCGTCGAGCGTCGGGAACAGCGATTCGGCGTTCGCGCGGTTCGGGTTCGGGTCGAGGCCGACCTCGCTGCCCAGCAGGTGGTCGTAGGGGATGGCGAGCACCTGCCCCGGCGAGGCAAGGATGTTCAGCGGCGACGAGCCCGTCTGGACATAGGTGGTGCCGTCGTTCTCGGGCGTCGCCCGCACCACGGTGGCGCCGATGCCGATCACCACCGAGGCCTGGCCGGGCGTGCGGTTCGCCCGCGTGTACAGGTCCTGGAAGATCGGTGGCCAGTCCAGGAACTCTGACGCCGCGAGCGTGGTCGGCGCCGTCGAGAAGCTGGTCGGGTACAGGCTGATCGCCGCATGGCCGGCCGCGTCCAGGGCGAGCAGCGCCTTCGGCCGGCCGGTCGCGGAATCGGCGGGGATCGTGATCGTCTTCGGCGTGCCGGTTCCCTTCGCCGCGACATAGCGGTCCTGATCGCCGGCGGACCACATCTGGAACAGCGCCAGGTCGAGGCTCGCCGGATCCGGCAGGGTGGCCGGCGGGCCGCTCGACAGTGTAACGGACGGGAAGTCGTCCCCGATCCTGACGTCGTATGTGCTGCCGCTCGGGCCGAGGGTGAGCAGCGGGCGGGCGTCGTAGGGCGGATTATCCCGGCTGTTTCCCTGCACGAACGCGATCTGCGCCGCCTGCGGCCAGGCGAGGAACGTCGCGGCGGGTATCGCGACCGATTGCGAGAGAAAACGCGCCGGGCCGTTGACGATCTCGGCATCCTCGCCTTTCGAGCGCACGAGCCCGATCAGCGTGCCGCTCGTTCCCGCGTCGAACACGATGGTCTTGGGATAGTCGCCGCTGCGCACAGGCGCCTGCGCCAGGATGTAGGCGGTCTGGACAGGGCTCGGCCAGGATTGGAAGGTCGCGGCCGGCAAGGCACTGTTCAAGTCGGTGAGGGCTTTACCGAACTGGGGATAGGTCGACGCGGGCACACGCACCACGTACTCTCGGCCCCGATTGCCTTCGACCACGATGTCCGTGAAGGACGTTCCCACCGATTGGAGCGAGATCGAGGGTGGTCTCGCGGAGCTGTACTTGTCGGCATAGCGGAACTGCTCGTCGGGCGGCAGCGCGAAGAAGTCCGCCGCACTGAGATCCGCCGGCGGGGTGGCGAAGATGCGCGCCTCCTGCGCCTCTGCCTTGAAACCCTGACTCGTCGTGATCGTGACGCTGCCGTTCTCGTTCTCCAGCCGGGCCTCGATGCCGGCGTCGGCGGGGCCGATGTCGAGCCGGCCCGAGCGCCCGTTCGTCTCGACGTAGAAGGCCTGGGCCGCCTCCGGCCAGTCGAGGAAGGTTGCCACCGGGACGTCGCCCGGCGCCACGTTGAGGCCGGCCGGCGCGGGCGTGATCTCGACATCGTCGGCTCTGTCGGCTCGGTCGTTCAGGCGCACGATCGCCTGGGCGCCGCTCGACGGGCCGACCAGGACGGCCGGCGGCGTCCCGATGCCGTAGGTCCGCACGAAGTCCACCTGGATCGCCACGGGCCAGCGCGCGAAGGCCGTCGGGGTGACGAGGTCCGGCGTCGGGGCGTAGCCGGCGGCATTGTACTGCGCCGCGGTGATCGTCGAGGTCGAGAGGCTCATCGTCGGTGGTCCTGGAACGAGATCGGGTCCGGGCCGCGCGGCCCTTCGGTCACAGCCTGAGGCGGGTTCTGGCCCGGTGGCCGCGGTCGGCTTCCCCGGTCGCCCCCAAGGCCGCGGCGCTCCGGTGCGCCCGCGACAGCGCGTCGGCCCGTCGCCGCAGGGCGTCGAGGGCGGCGTCGAGGGCGTCCGGCTCCGTCGCGGTCGTCAGGTCGAGCAGGATAGCGCGGGCCTGCGGGTCCGCGCGCAGGGCCGGCAGGGCGGCGAGGCGGGCGAGGCCCTCCCGCACCGGCCCGAGCACCCCTGCCCAGTCCGGCGGCTCCGGCTGGGCGGCGAGCCATGCGTCGATCTCCGCCACGGCAGCGGCGGCGTCGGCCTCGTCCGGCGCGGAGGTCCATCGGATCGTCGGTCGTCTCACCGCTGCCAGAGTCCCCGCGCAAGCCCCGTACCCGAAGACGTGGAAGGTCCGTCCCTTCGGCCGGCCGGACACAACGGGTCCCGAGGCTAGGGCCGATTGCGGGGGGCGCCTGTCACATTCGGCACAGGTCCGGGAGTGCGGGATGTCTACCCTAAGGCACACGCGGATCGGGCCGACGCGACGGCCCCGCCGGGGCAGCGGGCGCAGGCGGAGGACGGGAGACGGATGCACGACGTGTTGGTGCTGCCCCAAGGCGGGATCGCGGGAGGGGCCGTGGCGGCCTTCCTCATTCCCGTCGCGGGTCGCCGGGACGTGGGGCACTGGATCGACGCGGCTTTCGAGGAGGCCGCGCGCCGAGCCGATTCGGGCGATCCGGCCGACGCGGCCGTCGCACGCCTGCTCGCCGCGCCCGGCGCGGACGCCGCGGACCGCGACGCCGCGGCCGGCCGCATCGCCGACCACCTCGAGGCCGACGCGGATCTCATCGCGGCGGGTCCTGCGGGCCGGGGCTGGGCCGGGGCGCTCTGGACGGTCGCCGCCGCCGCGGTCGCGGAGGGACGGCTGCGCGAGGCCCTGGCTCTGCTCGCGGCCCTCGTCGTCGCGCCGGCCGGGCGCGAGGAGGGGCTCCTGGGCCTCGCGGTCTGCGCCGCGCGCCTCAAACAGTATGAGGAGGCGCGCATCCTGGCGCTCGCGAGCCGCGCCTCCGGGCCGGGCCATCCCCGCGCGCTCTGCGTCGCGGGCCACTGCGCCCTGGAGCTCGGCGACCGGCGCGCGGCCCAATCCTACCTCGCCACCGCGGCGCGCATCGCCCGGCGGCGGATCGAGTTCCGCGAGGATCTGCGCCTCGCACAGCGGCTTCTCCTCCTGATGCACATCGCGTGAGGCCACCCCGGTGAGCATTCCGAACCTCGATCGGAGGTCCGAAGGGCAGGCCGACGCGCTCTCCGAGGCCGGCAGCCTGCTGGAGGCCGAGGACACGCGCCTCCTCGTCGACATCGGCTTCATGGCGCTCTCGCACGGCTTCGTCGCCTCCGCGGAGGAAGTCTTCCTCGGCGTGATCGCCGCCCGTCCGGCCCAGGAGGCGGGCCAGATCGGCATCGCGCTCGCCCGCCTTCATCGCGGCGCGGTCGACGACGCGGTGACGATCCTGCGCCGCCTGCCGCCGAGCGATGCCGCTCGCCTGTTCCTCGGGCTGGCGCTGAACCGCCAGGGCGATGCCGAGCAGGCGCAATCGATCCTCGGCGACGTCGCCGCCTCGGCAGGCGCTCCGTTTTCGCGGACCGCGCAGGACCTCCTCGAAGCCATGCGCGACAGGAGCGGCCGATGACGGCGCGCGCGGTACGCAGGGTGATTCAGAATTGTTCTAAGGAGTTGATGTCATGGCAACGTTGAGCTTGGCCGATCTGGCCGGCGCCCCGGGCGGGACCGTGCTGAACGAGGGTCTGCGCCCGGTTGCCGACGCCGCGCGCACGACGGCCTTCGAGGACGCGATGGGACGCACCGGCGCCGTGCCGACGCCGGTCGCCGATGCTGCCACGGCGCCCGCGGATCGGCCGAATTCCGTCGCGCGGCAGGAGGCGGTCGCGCGGCAGGAGGCGGTCGCCCCGACGGAGGGCTCCGCCGCCCGCGAGCGCGTCCGGCGCACCCTCGATCTCGAGGGCGTCGCGACGCGCCCGACCGAGGGTGACGCGATCCTCGGCGGCCTGCAGCGGCTGCGCGGCACCTTCGATGGGCGCCACAGCCGCATCGGCGCCCTGATGGAGGGCAACGCCGTCAACACCAACGCCCTCCTGGCCATGCAGATGGAGGTCGCGCAGTACACCCTGCTCGTGGACGTGTCCTCCAAGCTCACCGGCAAGGCGACCCAGTCCCTCGACACGCTGATGAAGGGCCAGTGACCGCAGACCGTCCCGGACAGGTCGGCAACGGGCTTCGGCGGGCCGCGCGCGGTCTCGCTCTGGCCGGCTGCCTGCTGCTCGCGGCCTGCAGCAGCGACCTCTACTCGAACCTGAGCGAGGTCGAGGCCAATCAGATGATGGCGGTGCTCATGTCGAACGGCATCAGCGCGACGAAAATTCAGAAGGGCAAGGACGGCTTCACGGTCAGCGTCGAGGACCGCGACATGCTGCGCTCGATCGCCCTGCTGAACGATCGCGGCTTCCCTAAGAACACCCGCGAGTCGATCGGCAAGGTGTTCCAGAAGTCCGGCATCATGTCCTCGCCCTTCGAGGAGCGCGTACGCTACATCTACGCGCTCGGCGAAGAGGTGGCGCAGACCTTGAGCCAGGTCGACGGCGTCGTCGCGGCCCGCGTGCACATCGTGCTGCCCGATGCGCCGCAGCTCGGCCAAGCGGTCAAGCCCTCCTCCGCCGCCGTGTTCATCAAGCACCAGCCGGGCGTCGACCTCGACTTCTTCGTGCCGCAGATCAGGCGCCTCGTCAGCAGCTCCATCGAGGGCCTGGAATACACCGCCGTGACCGTGGTCCTGGCGGAGGCCGCCGTCACCAAGACGGCGAGCAGCGTGCCCGTGAGCCCGACCGTGCAGGTGCTGCCGGGCCTGAGCGTGCGCGACACGGATACCGGCCGCTTCTGGCAGCTGGTCTACGGTGGCATCATCGTGATCGTGCTTTTGGTGGGCGGCCTCGTCGCCGCCCTGACGGTCATCCTGAAGTCGCGCCTCGGGCGCCGGCGGCGTGCGCCGGATTTCGCGGCGCTGCCGATGGTCGAACCGTCGTGAGCGCGGCCGTCATCCCGGTCCCGGCCGTCATCGAGGCGCGGTCGCTGAGGCTCGTCGGGGCGCTCGCCTCGGTGATCGCGCGCCCCCTCGACCACCTCGACCCGTCGGCCATCGGCCTCCCCCCCCTCTCCGGCGCCGACCTGTCGCGCCTGGCTGCGCACCCGGCCTTCCGGGCGCCGGTCAACCGCGCCCTGTCGCGGGACCTGCGCCTGGGCGAAGCGCCGCTCGACGCCGCCTTCGTCGCCCGGCTCGCCTCGAGCCCGCACCTGCGCCTCTCGGCCCTCGTCGCGACCCAGCCCCTGGCCCGCGTGCGGGAGGCCGCGTTGCTGCTCGCAGCCGCGATCCTGCACCGGCGCGTGATCGGCCTTGTGCTCCGGACGGACCGCGACCGGGTCCGCGTCGCGCTGGGCGAGGCCGGCTTCGTCGTCGCGGTGCAGGAAGCGCCGCTGCTGCACCCGCAGCTCGCCGAGCTCGACATCGGCGCGGCCGGGGCGACGGCCCTCGCCCCCGGCCTCGATCCGGAGGTCGCGCGCACGCGGCTCACCGGGGTGGGCCTACGCGCGCTCTCCCGCTTCGTCGCCGCCCAGGCCCCGGCCCTGAGGACGCTGTTCGAGCACCGCACCCCACCCCCTCCCAGCGGCAAAACCTCGGAGGGCGCCTTCTCCGAGGGCGCCTGCGAGCACGTCGTCAAGTTGGTGCGCCGGAGGATGGACGGGTGGACGGCTATTATCGGCTGAACGCGTTGGGCTACCGGCTCCCGAGCGGCAGTCACGTGCTGCCGCCGGAGGCGTTCGAGCCGGTGGCTGCCGCGACCGGCCTGCTGCGCGAGGCCGAGGATCGGGCCGCCGCCATCGTCGAAACCGCGCAGGAAGCCTACCGTCAGGAAAGTCTGCGCGGGTACAACGACGGCTTGGCCCGCGCCAAGCTCGACGCCGTCGAGCGTCTCCTTCATGAGAGCGCCGCGCTCGATGCGGGCCTGCGCGGCATGGAAGCCGAGCTTGGACGGATCGTCTCGGCCTGCCTGCGCAAGCTGGTGGCCGAGTTCGACGATCATGCCCGCGCCGAGGCGGTGGTGCGCGGGGCGCTGCGGCAGATGCGGCGCGAGCGGCGCTCGGAACTGCGCGTCTCCCCGGCGCAGTTCTCGGCCTTCAAGGCCTGCATCGGCCGGATCACCGCGGACTTCCCCGAGGTCGAGCTGGTCGACGTGATCGAGGACGCGGCCCTCGTCCCCCCCCAAATCGTGCTCGAATCGCGCATCGGCCGGGTCGAGGCCGACCTCGACGCGGCGTTGTGCGACTATGAGACCCTGATCCGCGGCGTCGTGGCCGAGGACGCCCGTGGGCGCGGGGCCGGGCCATGAGCCGCCTGGATCGGACCCTCGACGGCGAGGCGATCGAGCGCGAGCGCATCGTGCGCATCCGTGCCCGCCTGTCCTGCGCCCTTCCGGAGATCGCCGGCCGGGCCGCCGCCTTCACGCCCTACCCCCTCACCGGCCGGGTGCGGAAGGTCGTGGGGACCATCATCCACGCGAGCGTGGCGGACGTACAGGTCGGCGAGATCGTGGAACTGGTGACCCGGGCGACCGGTGCCCGCCTCTTCGCCGAGTGCGTCGGCTTCCTCGACGAGGAGGCTCTGCTCTCACCGATCGGGGAGACGCAAGGGGTCTCGCCTCGTACCGAGGTGCGCCGCACCGGCCGGGTGCAATCGGTGGCGGTCGGGCCACAACTGCTTGGCCGGGTGCTCGATGGGATGGGCGCCTTCATCGACGGCAAGGTGCTGCCCTTCACACCCGAGGCGCATTACCCCGTCTACCAGAGCCCGCCCGACCCGATGCGCCGCCGCGTGATCGACGCCCCCCTGCCCCTCGGCATCCGCGCGCTCGACGGGGTGCTGACCTGCGGCGAGGGCCAGCGCATGGGCATCTTCGCGGCGGCCGGAGGCGGCAAGTCGACCCTGCTCTCGATGCTGGTCAAGGGTGCCGAGGTCGACGTCACCGTGCTGGCGCTGATCGGCGAGCGCGGGCGCGAGGTCCGCGAGTTCATCGAGCACGACCTCGGACCGGAGGGGTTGGCGAAGTCGATCCTCGTGGTCGCCACCTCCGACCGCAGCTCGATGGAGCGCGCGAAGGCCGCCTTCGTCGCGACGGCGATCGCCGAGTACTTTCGCGATCAGGGCCGGAAAGTCCTGTTCCTGATGGATTCCGTGACGCGCTTTGCCCGGGCGCTGCGCGAGATCGGTCTGGCCGCGGGCGAGCCGCCGACCCGGCGCGGCTTTCCGCCCTCCGTCTTCGCCAACCTGCCCAAGCTGATGGAGCGTGTCGGCATGTCGGACCGCGGCTCGATCACGGCGCTCTACACCGTGCTGGTCGAGGGCGACGACATGAACGAGCCCGTGGCCGACGAGACCCGCTCGATCCTCGACGGCCACATCGTGCTCTCGCGCAAGCTCGCGGCCGCCAACCACTACCCCGCGATCGACGTGCTCGCCTCGAAGAGCCGCGTGATGAACGCCGTGGCCTCGCGCGAACACGTCGCAATGGCGGCCAGGATCAGCACCTGGCTCGCGGCTTATGCCGAGGTCGAGCTACTGATCAAGGTGGGCGAGTACAAGAAGGGATCCGACCCGGAATCCGATCTCGCAATCGCCAAGTATCGCCTGATCAACGCCTTCCTACAGCAGCGCACGGACGAGTTCGATGATTTCGAGACCATGCTCCAGAAGCTGCGGAGACTGACGCGATGATCGGCCAGATGACGGTCCTCCTGCGCCTCAAGCGGCTCAAGGAGGAGCAGGCGCTCCGTGCCGTCCAGGCCAAGCGCCGCGAGGTCGCCGAGGGCGAAGCCGCCCTCGGCGAGGCCCGCGCGATCGTGGTCGCGAGCGCTGCGACGCTGCCCGCGCGGGAGGACGCGATCTACCGAGCCATCCTCGGCACCGTCGTCGATCCCGACGCTCTCGACGACACCCGCGGGGCCGTGGTCGCCCTCCTGCAGGGCCATGCCCGCCTCGAAGACGCGGCGGCGCGCGCCGCCTACGTCCTGCGCCGCCTCGAGGGCGAGTTGGAGGAGGCTGTACTCGTCCACAGCAGGGCCACGCGGATGACGCAGAAGTACACCCTCGTGCGGGACGATCTCGTCGGAGCCGCCGCCGGCGCCGCCACGCTCGCGGAGGAGAACGAGGTCGACGAGATGTTCGGCAACCGCCGCCGGGAGGTCGCATGACGCGGATCGGTATCCCGGGTCAGGGTCCTGCGGGCCGCCCCCATCAGGCTCAAGAGGGCCGGAGTGCGAACGAGGCCGGCCGCGATCCCTTCCGGGACGCCGGGCGGGACCCGCGCCGCAATCCAGACAAGGACACGGCCGACCCGCGTCGGGACGCGTTCGGTCGGCGTGACGGAGGCGGCCTGCGCGGCGGGTCGCGCGGCCCGGCCCAGGGTGGACGCGATGGCGTGACGGATCCGGCGCAGGAGCGAGGCGCGCCCTTCAAGCGCCTGATCGAGGAGCGAACCCATGACCGGGATCATGGGGCTGAAGCGGATACGCGCGAGCAGCGCGGCGACGCTCGCATCCTCGCGGTCGCGGACATTCCGCCCGTCATGGTCTCCTCGGTGGTGAGTCAGCCCGCGGCGCCCTTTTTCCCCTCGCCTGGCGCGTCGCCGGCACTGCCCATGACCGACGGGCAGCGGATCGTCGCCGTGGCGGAGCGGATCGAGGAGGCCGTCCGCCTCGATCGCCTCGCGCAGGTTCAGGGCGGAGGCTCCTTCCGGATCGTCGGCGACGCCGCGGGCGGTCTGGAAGCCATCACCGTCGTCCTCACGCCGGTCAGCCTCGACGTCACCCTCACCCATAATTTCGACGCGCGACCTGAGACTCTCGCTCAGGCTGCCGCCCTGCTCGCAAGCCAACTCCAAGACCGCTTCACCACCCGCAGGGTCCGCATCCTGGAGGCGGTCCATGCGCACCGGCCGGACGCCGCTTCGCGGGACGGGCTCGCCGAGATTGGCCTCTTGCTCGGGCACCGATCCCAGTGAGCGCCGCACCTGTCGCCCTCTGGACACCGCCGAGCCTCCATCAGCCTCCGGAGGCGGGTGCATTCTGGAACGCCTTGACGAGTTGGCTTGGTCAGCGGCTGCCGCTGCGCGACCGGGCCTCGGCCGTCGTCGCGCTCGGAGAGGCTCCGACTCCGGAGGCACACGGCTTGAGCCTGCGCTTCGGCGTCGGGTCCGTGATGGTCGCGGTGCCGGTGGAGTTTCCGTTTGCCGCACTGCTGGGGACCGAGCTGTCCATCGCGGATCTCCCCCTACTGCCGGACGGTCTGCGGGACGCGGTGTGCGAGGGCGTGGTGACGACCTTGACGGCCCTGCTGCCGGAGCACGGGGCTGGCACGATCGGGATCATCGGCCGGGGACCGTGGCCGGACCTCACGTCGGCGGCCTCCCTGCGCTGGTTCCGCATCGTGATAAGCGGTCTTGCGGACGAGTCGGCCGTCGTCGACATCGGCACGACCCTGCCGACGCTCGCCCGGATCTTCGGGGATCCGGCCTACGGACCGCTGGCGCCACGCGCGGTCTGGCCAGGGCTCGGCATGCGCCTGACCCGCGACCTGTTCGTGACCCTCGGCCGCATCGACCTCTCCGTCTCAGCCCTGCGCGCATTGATGCCAGGCTCCGTGATCGTCCTCCCAGGGGGACTCGACGCGGACACGGCCCGGCTGCGGTCCGGAGACATGGTCTTCGATCTCCGGCGCGCCCAAGGCGGCTGGACCTGCCACGCGGTCGGCGTGGCCCGAACCCGATCCCCGTTCCGCACGGGCGGGCATATGAGCGAAGCTGCGATGAACCCGGACCCCAGCGACATGGCCGACGAAGCGACCGCGCGCCGCAATCTCGCGGATGTGCCCATCTGCATCGACCTCGATCTCGGTCATGTCACCGTCGCCCTGTCCGAAGTCGAGGCGTGGCAGGTCGGCAGCGTGGTCGCGCTTGATCCGACTCTGCCGCGGGAAGGCGTCGAGGTCGCGCTTCGCGCCAACGGCCGGATGATCGGGACGGGCGACCTCATCCGGATCGACGACCGCCTCGGTGTGCGGATCTCGCGCCTCGCCCTCGCCTGACGGCGGCCCTCCCGCAGCACGCACCGTGAATTTGCCGTGATCGATCCCCTGAACCTGATCTTCGTCCTGGCGGCCGCGGCCATCGTGCCCTTCCTGGCGGTGGTGGCGACGTCCTTCATCAAGCTGTCGGTGGTGTTCCTGCTGGTGCGCAACGCCCTCGGGGTTCAGCAGATTCCGCCGAACATGGCGCTGAACGCGCTCGCGATCATCCTGTCCGGGTACATCATGACCCCGGTGATCGTGCAGACCTTCGATATCTTGGAAGCTGGCAAATATACCTATACTAACGTCGAAGGCCTGAAGTCCGCCTATGAAGCGGGACGGGAGCCGCTGGCGAAATTCCTACAGAAACATGCGGCCGACCGCGAGCGGATGTTCTTCCTTGAAGCCGCCCGCAGCTTGTGGCCTCCGGAACTGTCGCAGCGCCTGAGCGCCGACAGCCTTGCCGTGGTACTGCCCGCCTTTACCGTCAGCCAGCTGCGCGAGGCCTTCGAGATCGGGTTCCTGCTCTACCTTCCCTTCATCGCCATCGATCTGATCGTGTCCAACATCCTGCTGGCGATGGGCATGATGATGGTGAGCCCCTTGACAATCTCGCTCCCGTTCAAGCTGTTCCTGTTCGTCATGGTCGACGGCTGGTCGCGCCTGATCCTGGGCTTGGTCAAGACCTATGTCTGAGCAGAACGCCCGACAATGCACGATATCGGAGTCGCCTCGTCCAGGTTCGGTACAGAGCCGGTGGTGTTGCCTCGGCCCGGGCGTGACATTTTCACACGCGGCTGGCGCAATGGACGCAATGTGATCCCATAGGTCTGCCGAAACGTCGTCAACGGGTGCGAGACATCGACGAAGTGCAGTCGATCAGTAAATATCTATTACAATAGCTGTGGAAAGTTTATAAGTATTTTCGGGACCGATGCCGTAAAAACATTCAGACATCTCATGATTTTCCAGTAAAAATAAATAATTCATAGATCATTTTTGACATATCCCTGGGATGAATGATGTCCAGTTTGCCTGTCCTACATTATAGCACTTCCGGACAGCCCGAGGAGCAGGCCTTCGAAACATGGCGCCGGCTCATGGCGCCTATGTACAATGTCACGCCGATCGATCAAACCGATTCGACTCCCGGCGGCGGTACCGTGGCTTACCGGCTCGGCGACATCCTCGCCAACCGGACGGTTTTCTCCGCGCAGCATGTCAGGCGCGATCGGAAATTGGTCGAGACCACGCCCGACCACTTCGTTTTTCAACTCTGGCGCACGGGCGGCTACCGCGGCGAGATCGCCGGTCAACCCGCTTCCTACGGAGCAGGCACAGTTGCCTTGGCAAATCGCCGCCGCGTGCTCGACGGCTATATCGCGTCTGCCGACACGACCGGCCTCGTCATTCCGCGCAGCCTGCTCGCCGGTATCGACATCGACGCCCTTGGAATTTGTCTGGACCCAGTGCGCAACAGGTTGCTCGCCGCACGCATCACGGCGCTCTATCGGCGTCTGCCGCGCACCAGCGTCTCGGAGGTCCCCGCGCTGACAGCCGAGTTGCTGGCATTCCTGAGACGCCTCCTCGACCGATCGCCGGCGGCCGACGTTCTGCATGGCGCCGAACTCGACGCCGGCCTATTCGCCCTGGCGGAGCGTGTCGTCCTGGCTGATCTCGGCGCGCCGGGTTTGTCGCCGCAGCGAATTGCTGACGCGTTGCGCGTGTCCCGCGCGACGCTCTACCGGGTTTTCGCGCCGCTCGGCGGCGTGATGCACTATGTCCAAGAGCAACGGCTCCTGACCGTGCGCGATGCTCTCACCGATCCCTTGGAAGCCCGGACACTGACACGGCTGGCGGCCGCGCACGGCTTTGGCAGCCTCAGCCTACTCAGCCGAAACTTTCGCGCTCGCTTCGGTACCTCTCCGCGAACATGGCGCGAGCATCACCGCACCCATGCAGAGGTGGCACGCCAGAGGGCACCAGAGCCGGTCTGGACTTGGTGGAACGGACTCGGGCGACAGTATTAACGCGCAGGTTTCCCATCGCGTCACCCGAAGTTACAGCGCCAGATCGAGAACCCAATTATAGAGATCTGCTCTCGCTTGAGCTTTGGATAAATTCAGGGCGGTGGAGCGGCCCGCCAATTTTTCCGTTCGGACATCGCGCGGGGTTAACCTCACACTTTAAACGCACTGAAGAGCACAGCCTCGGTAGATAGGCTGATCCAGAACCTAACCTTAACGCCAAGCAGACCGGCCATCGCTGCGTCGGAAGCGGAAAATTATGCTTCGACGCCGACAGGTCGTGCTCCGTCGACCGGCCTTGCTGAGAACGTGCATTGAGACGCACAGACAACATTTTCAGACCTCCGCCTAATTGTAAATGCCAATCCTTGGCGTAAAATATCCCAGAGAAGCAGGTTTGTTTGAGGGCCAAGCTGGGATGGAGAAGCCAGATCTAAATAAATCTATAAACTATGCCATTATTTGCCGCTTATTTCGTTGACATATATGTGTACTTAAGGTTTTTAAAATAATTAGCGAGCTCTATAGGATGCACAAATATGCTAAATATATAAAGCAAGAATTTTTCTATATTGAAATACGATGACTGTTACATAATATAATTGTCTAATTTGCTTCAAATACGCCGATTTAGACCGGCGAGGCGGAAAAGGCAGATGCTTGCATAAATCCTTCGCCTGCTCCGACTTGGCGACCCAAGTGTGGCGTCGTCGCTCCCGGTCCTCTGCCTACTGATCGCGAGGAATGCTTGTGGCAAGTCTGCCGGTAACCCTGTTCGATGCGAGCTGCCTTGCTGCCAGGACCAATCCCTCTGCGTGGCAAGCCGTGTTCCCGCATCTTGAGATCGTGCGGGGGCAGGAAGGTATAGAGACCGATCTTGAGGAGCGGGTCGCGATCTGGCGGCTCAGCGACATGGTCGTAACGCAAGCAAGTTTGTCAGCCGTAGAGTTTCGGCGTTCGCCGGCCCGCATCCGGGCCGATGAACGCGACGCATTCGATTTCGCGTTTGTGGTGAAAGGCTCCTGGGAAGGACGTGCTGGCGAGAGCGAAGTCTCCGTCGGCCCGGGCAAAGTCGTCGCCCTCGACCTGAGCCGACCGTACGCTTTCGCGACCACCGCGACCGAATGCGTTGTCGTAAGCGTTGCGCGCGCTGCCCTGCTCGATGCCGTGAGCACGGAGGTCAGTCTGCACGGGCACGTCTTTGGTGGTGCCGGCGGCGCACTGCTCATCGATCACTGCCTCTCCCTCGCCCGGCACATAGGCAGAGTCCAGGTGGCGGAGGTGCAGGCGGTACGGGCCGGCATGCTCGCTCAGATGGTCGCCGCCGTGACGCTGATGGCACCCACAGAGGACGCCAAACCAAGCGTGCTCAAGATGCGGCACACGGTGAGGCGGTACATCGACCAGCATCTTGCCGACGAGGATCTGTGTCCCGATGACATCGTGCGAGCACTCGGGATCTCGCGCTCGACAATCTATCGCAGCTTCAAATCCAGCGGCGGCATCGATGCCTTCATCCAGGGCCGCCGTCTGCGGGCCCTTCATGCCCTCCTGATGGTGCCTGGAGAGGGGCGCAGCATCGGTGAATTGGCGCAGACCTTCGGCTTCACGCGGCCCTCGCATCTGGCGACCGCCTTCCGCCGTACCTTCGGATACAGCCCGGGCCAGCTTCGATCCTCGGCATCTCCGCGTTCCGGCGGCATCACGTCGTCGAGCGGTGTGCGGCCCACCGGGAAGGCTGAACTTCAGCCGTGAATCGGACAGATGGGCTCGATTGTACCTTGGATAGCGCAGGTCGAAATCATCATCCTGATGTGGGTCGGACAGTGACGCAAAAAGGCAAAGTCTTGAGCGGTTGAGTATGGATTTCATACCGTCGATTCATTTGGAAGTGCGGAATATTCAGTCTGGAACAGGCCTCCAGGTACTTCAGAGGACACTCCCGCACTATAACCTATCGCCAGCCTTCGGTACGACAGACACGGCGTTCGCGGGCCGCTTCAGCGCATGGTTCCTCGGCGACCTGATCCTTCTGAAATCGAGCCTCCCCGCATTCAAACTGGCACGCACATCGGTACGGATCCAAGACGACGGGATCGATGCCTACAGCCTCATCGTACTGCCGCGAGGCTCGCGGATCGGCCGTGCGGAGCACCGCGATGAGACAATCGGGTCGCGACAGCTGGCTTGCCTGGATCTGAGCAGACCGTTCGAGGCCGAAGTCAGCGCCTGCGATGCCATCCAGCTATTCATCGGGCGGACAACGCTCCAGAGCGCCGTGCGCACGGATTTCGACGTCGCAGCGACCGTCCTCGAAGGTACCACGGCAGACCTCCTGACAGATTATCTGCTCGCGCTCAGCCGGCACGTCGACGCGGTACGCATCGATGAAGCCGACCCGTTGTGCAAGGCGACGATCGCGCAGATCGCCGCTGCCATCGATCTCATCCCATCGCCGGAGAGGATCATCGGGCGCACGCCGGGCATCCGTATCGTCGTGCAGCGCTTCATCGATCGGAACCTAACGGATGTAGACTTGTCGCCCGACCAGATCAGCAATCATCTCGGCGTCCCGCGCTCGACGCTCTATCGCAGCTTCGAGGCTTACGGAGGCATAGCCGCCTACATTCAGCGGCGTCGCCTTCAGGCGGTTCGCGCCCTGCTGCTGCACCCGGACGAGGAGCGCAGCATCGGCGAACTCGCCGAAACTTTCGGTTTCTCGCGCGCGTCCCACTTCACGACAGCATTCCGGCGCGCGTTCGGCTGTACGCCGCGGCACCTGCGCTCGAACAAGGGCAGGCTGTTTCGCGCCAGAAGCACACGCGACCCCGCAGAGGCACCAGCCGTATTCCGAGGCTGGATCGAGGAGATCAGGCTGCGGTGAAGCAAAGCCTTCGGACAGGAGAGGATCATCGGGATGCAAGGCCGGCACGCGCCTTGGCAGCGACCGATGTTGCTGATGAGACACACACTTTCGAACTGGGACATGCAGAAAAGTATTGGGACGCTGGGAGAAGCGTCCGTCTCGCTCTTCGGTATTATCGGCTTAT
The DNA here is from genome assembly GCF_964244095.1 of uncultured Methylobacterium sp. GTDB lineage: Bacteria > Pseudomonadota > Alphaproteobacteria > Rhizobiales > Beijerinckiaceae > Methylobacterium. The sequence continues at coordinate 61,829 of NZ_CAXTHR010000001.1, forward strand.
ACCAAGTCCAATGGGTTATCACCCATGAGGTCCGGCGGACGACCGCCACCCCGCCGTCGCGGGGGCCCCAGCTCGATGATTCGCGCTCATCGAGATGTGGTATTACTGATGGTCGTGGTGGACGACTGCGCAGCTGCGATTGCTTGGTGGGAGACACAACCTGCCCGCATCGCGGACCGCAGATCGAACTTTGATTGGCCAGAGTTCGGCAAATCATCGCCAAGTGTGGAGGGTATTATTCTACGCAAATCATTAGAAATAACTGCCTTAGACGCCGATAAAAAAGCAACACTGAATATTTTTACGGGCATTTATTGGAATATACAACTGAACATTATTTCGAAGCTGGCCGGTTCCTGATAGGCTCCGCCGCGCGCCTGAGACGCGACGGAATAATGGGTTCCGGGCGAGACGACGCGTCGACGACCGGGTGGAGTTTGGTCTGCGATGAGAAATCTGTATCGACTCGTCTCACAAGTGGCGCCACATCCCTACTTCGTGGGAACTGACAGAGCATTCGCTGTCCGAGAGTCCGGAAGTTACTGAGATGTCACGCGTACTGCGATATCTCGGTCTCCTGTCCGTGCTCCTGGCGAGTTCAGGTTGTGTGAGCGTCGACGGCGACGCGTGCGCCGATCCGGAGACAGCCGGAGGCAACATCACCCTCAACACCCGAGACGTGACGCCACGGAATTGCGACGGCAATTTCCTCTCGGCACGCAAACAGCGCTCGGTCCTCTACGGAGGCGAGGATCGGCCGCGGCTCTGGACGGGCGAGGCCCCGCGCGTCGGCATCGACATCGATACCTCGCGGGTGAACGCTCCGCCCAAGGGCACTCAGCCCGGTTCGGCGACCGGCTACCTCGGCACCTTGCGCATCGATTACGAGCCGACCGCCGACGCCGTGTCAGGGGACGTTGCGGCCCTTCAGAACTCCACCAAGGGGCGCTTCGACCCGGAGCAACGCATAACGGTGGAGTTTCGCAAGGCCAGCCTCGACTTTGTCCTCAAGCAGCTGCTCGGTGGAGCGCTCGGCCTCAACTATATCGCTCCGGACGAACTTGGCGGCTCCATCACCTTCCGCACGGAGCAACCGCTCCCGAAGAGTCAGATCCTTCAGGTCGTGCGCGATCTGCTCGCGCGCAGCGGCCTCGAGCTGCGCAGCATCAACGGCGTCTATCACGTCGGACGGCCAGAACTCATCAACTCGATCGAGGGCGTCGGCCAAGCCGGTCGGGAAAGCGACCGCGTCAGTCGCGTGATCCGGTTGAAGCGCGGTAACAGCCGCGAGCTGCTCGACCTCGCCAAACAGGCTCTCCCGAAGGGCATCGAGCTCGTCGCGACGAACACGCCGGACACGCTGATCCTGCGCGCCGAGCCGAGCGAGATCGATCAGGTGGAGAGTCTGCTCAAGCGACTCGCGGCGAGCGGCTTGGGGACAGACCACGTCGCCGTCGTGCCGATGCGCCAGAGCGCACCGGACAAGATCGCGGGCCAACTCAGCGACTTCTATCGCGCCCGCGGTGCGGAAGCCGTCACGATCGTGCCCCTCGACGGACAGCAGGCCATCCTGGTCTCGGCCAAGGATGAGGCGATGGTCAACGGAGCAAAGCAGCTCGCGCAGGCGATGGACGCGGAGATCCGCGACGAGACCACTCTGCGGATCATCCCGCTCAAGCACCTCGTGGCGGAAGAGCTTGCCCAGAGGCTCGCGACGATCTTCGGTGCGGGCACTGCCCTCCCGCCGGGGGTCGGCGGTCGGCGGGGCGGCGACCTTGGCGCGGGTTCGCGTGGGCTAGGCTCCGGCCTCCCCGAGGGTGTGCGCGATCCGCCGCCGCTCCTCCGCAACCGTCCATCGCCCTCCGGCGACGGCGAGGACGAGATCGGCGGCACGCCGTTCCGGGCAGGACCGATCGGTATCGCGAATCGGTCCGACTCCAGCGGGTCGAGCTCAGTGGGCTCCGGCCGCAGCGCTGGCAGTGGAGGTGGCCCGGGACAGCCAAATCTCACGCGCATCGTCGCCGAAAAGACCAGCAACACCGTCATGGTCTACTCGCCCTACAGCGTCTTCACGAAAATTCGCGAGGTCGTCCGTGCCCTGGACGTGCCGCCCGCCCAGGTCGTCATCGAGGCGACCGTGGTGGAGGTAGAACTGACCGATCGGCTCCAGCAGGGCGTCCAGGTGTTCCTCAGGGGGCAGGGCATCACCATCGGTTCCGGAAGCTCGGCTGATATCGGGCAGACCGCACAGACGATCGCAACGACGTCGAACACCAGCACCGGGACGTTCTTCAACAACGGGACGACTGGAAGCAGCCTGAGCAACAGCGGGTCAGTGTCCAACGACACGGGGGGCGTCGTTGCCGTCGGCGCGGGGGTGGGCAACGGTCTTCGCGTGGACGCCGTACTGCGAGCCCTACAATCCGTGACGCGGGTGAAGGTCATCTCCTCGCCCTACCTGACGGTCCTCAACGGCAAGCAGGCGAGGCTCGTGATCGGCGACCAGATCCCCTACTCGCGTCGCTCGCAATCGGCCAACAACCTCGGGAACACCACTGTCACCCAGGAAATCGAGGTCAAGGACACCGGCATCATCCTGGACGTGACGCCGCGCATCCACGCGAACAACTCGGTCTCGCTCAAGGTCAGCCAGTCCGTCAGCACACCCTCGGAATCGGTACGGGCCGGAGACCTGACACCCGTGATCGCGACCCGGACGGTCGAGTCTGATATCCTGCTGCAATCCGGCAGGACCGTGCTCCTCGCCGGTCTCATCCAGGATCGTCTGGATCAGCAGGAGGGCGGAGTGCCGCTCCTGCGCACGGTCCCTGTCGTCGGAGACCTGTTCAAGACAAAATCCGATGCCGTGCGCCGCGTCGAGCTCATCCTTATGCTGACGCCTCGCGTGGCCCGCAACGCTGGACAGATGGAAGACCTCGCGCGCCTGGTTCAGGGGCAGGTGCATGCGCGGTAGGTAATCTGTGAGGCCAAAGTTCATTCGCGCTTTGAAGAGTCCTGAATTTATTGTCGCGGCGGACTTATGAGAAGATCGGACACCTCGAGGAACCGCGTGGTTGGGTGGTTCGGCCGGCGATTTGACGATGCCGACAGCTCTGGTGTGATCGGTCGTCGGTCTGGCGAAGTGTCGTGAGCAGGCCTGAGAGCCCTTCCTGAGCCTTTTTCAGGCCGCGACCGGCCGGGCTTCGATCCAGAGGAAGCGCTTGAGGTTGTGGGCGCGGTTGGCGAGCCCGATCCTGGTCCGGGCTCGGGCCAGACCGCTGGTGCGTACGAACAGGCCGAAGCGGTGCTTCTGGCTGGCGAACACCGTCTCGACGGCCGAACGGACCTTGGAGCGGGCGCGGTTGGGTGAGATAGAAGGCCCGTGCCCTTGCCGTTCGTCGCCATGGCCTGCGCATCGGGGTCGGTCAGCGAGATCTGTCGGTCCGGCGCGGCCTCGACGAGCCTCTCCATGGCCCGCAAGGCGCGCAGCCGTTCCCGCAGGGCGGCCAGCATCCTTGAGGCGCGGGGTTCGAAGCTGCGCCACCTCGGCCTCCTGGCGGTCGGCGGTGTCCAGGGCCGCGAGGTAGCGCACGATGCTCGTCTCGACCTGCTCGATGCGCCTGCGGACCGCGGCCGGGGTGAAGTTCCGGTCGCGTGTGTTCACGGCCTTGAACCGGCTGCCGTCGACGGCCACGACGCCTCCGGTCAGGAGACCGACCTGCCGGCAAAACATCACGAAGTGCCGGCAGGTCGCGCGAAGCGCGTCCCCGTTCTCGCGCCGGAAGTCCGCAATCGTCTTGAAGTCGGGTGCAGGGCGACCGATCAACCACATCAACTCGACATTACGGCCGGCTTCCCGCTCCAAGCGCCGACTCGACGGGATCTGGTTCAAGTAGCCGTACAGGTAGAGCTTCAACAGCGTCGCGGGATGATAGCCCGGTCGGCCGGTCGCGGCGGGCGTCACGCCGGCAAAGCCGAGGGCTGTGAGGTCCAATTCGTCGACAAACGCATCGACGACGCGGGTCGGGTTATCCTGGGCGACGTAATCGTCCACACAGGCAGGAAGCAACGTGACCTGATCACGGTCTACTCCTTGAACAAAGCGTGCCATCTTTCACCTCCCGCCTTGGGAGAAAGAGTATCATAATAACCTCGAACCTCGAACCTCGAACCTCGAACAAGAAGATCGACCATGCACATCGCTCGCGTATACGACACGACTGACAGCATGCTTGATTTCGACCTGCGTCATATCCTGGCAGCGCTCGGAGCGCAGGCCACCGAATGCTCATGGATGATGAGTGGTGTCGCAGCATACGACGAGGCTTTCGATGCGACGGGCGAACAGGCTTGACGTCTCGAAGAGCTTGCGGCCTCCGGCAGACGGATCAAGGGAGATCGGCTGCGAGACCTCGCCAACGGAACTCAACAGGTCATCTGGGGCGAGTTTCAGGCTTACGCAGATGCGAGCGCTACGGTGCCTGTGTTTATCGTGCGCGCCATCGACAGCAGCTTCTACGAGGTCGCCACCAACGACCCGCATGTCCTGCAAAACCTCAAGGCAACCTTCCGCGATGTCAGGTCGGCCTGATCACCAGACGCTCTTTTCACACAGCCTCGGTCGGAGGCGGAACGTCCGCTTCGGGGCGAAAGGCCAGGGTCCGGTTGCCACCCAATCCGGTCTTTGACGCTTGTCAGGCCATTGTCGGACGGTGGACATCTCAAGTAAGGCGCCGCGCTTTCACAGATACGGCCGCGTGCCTACATATCCCTCGTGCCCGTCCTCATAGCGCTTGGCGCCGCTCTCCTATTCGGTCTGGTGTTCGGCCCCCAGTGGTGGGTGCGCCGGGCGATGCAGCAACACGCCACCGAGCGGCCGGACTTGCCCGGGACCGGCGGCGAGCTTGCCCGCCATCTGCTCGATCTGGCGCGGCTGGAGCACGTCCTCGTCGAGATCGCGCCAGCCGACCACTACGATCCGGTCGCGAACGTCGTGCGGCTGTCGCCGGGGAATCATGACGGCCGCTCGATCACGGCAGTTGCGGTCGCGGCGCACGAGGTCGCCCACGCGCTCCAGCACGCGGCTGGGGACCGGCTCCTCGCGGCGCGGGTGAGGTTTGCTCCGGTCGTGCAGGGCTTCGAGTTCGCCGCGGCCTTAGTGATGATGACCGCGCCCGTGGTGCTCGCCTTCGTCCATTCGCCTGTCCTTCTCGCTCTGCAGGTGGGTATCGGCATCGCGCTCCTCAGCGTTCGCCTCCTGTTCCACTTCCTGACGCTGCCCGTCGAACTTGATGCGAGCTTCCGCCGGGCCCTGCCCATCCTGGAGACGGGTCGCTTCCTCGACGCGGGCGACATGCCCGGCGCCCGCACCGTACTGCGCGCCGCCGCCCTCACATACGTGGCCTCGTCCCTCGTGGCGCTCGTGAACATCGCCCGCTTTCGACGGCTCCTCCCGTTCTAAAACCTCCAAGGTGCGCGCGCCACCCGCGATACTCCAAGTCTTCGTCGATCCCGAGGGCGCGGTCGCCGGCCGGTGCGAACCGAATCAGCTGCTCGGTGATGCCTTGGCGGCCGAAGACCCAGCAGCCGATCCGGTGACGCGAGAGCATCACGCAGAGCCGCCCGGCGTCGAGGTGAAAGGCCGTGGCGTCGGCGCGTCCCGACAGCGGATGATGCACGAACATGAAGGGCCGCTCGATGCCTTGAAGCGGTTCGCGGTCTCTACGAAGACGTCGGAGAGGCCAGGCCCGAGGCGCTCACGCACGGCATTGACCTGGCTGACGTGCGCGCAGACCACGCCAATGTCCGCCGGGGTCACGTCGCGGACGCGGCCGTCGTCGCTCAGGCGGTCGGCCAGGGTGTCGAGATGTCCGAGCGCGCCGGCCGAGGAGACCCAGATCTGCGGGAAGGTCCCGTCTGCCCGGCACTGGGCGTAGTAGGCTTCGAAGAGCGGCAGGAGCTCGCGCAGCAGGGCGTTCTGGTCGTCGCGGCGACGCGGATCGACGATGACAAACACCTGGGCCGGCTCGCCGACCCTCCCGTAGGCGGCGGCATGCACGGATGTGTCCTCGCCGGCCATGGAGATCAGGGTGAGGATCTTGGCGTGCGGCTGGATCACCACTTGGCGCTGGGAGACGATCGGCACGGCTTGGCCGTTTTCAAGGGCGCGCAGGCGGGCCGCGACGTGAAGCAGGTCAGCCATTGGCGATCCGATCGAGTACTTGGCCGGCCTCGCGCAGCGCTTCCATCAGCGTAGTCTCGGCCTCGTTCTCGGGCGGCCGGCCGCGGCCGTTCCAGAGATCCAGCGCCCGCGTGATGGAACCGGCCGCGGCGAGTTGTTCGGCGGCCAGATCGCCGAGAACGATCGGCTGGCCGGCCGCCAGGGCATGGGCGCGGCATCGCTCCCAGAGCGCGCAGTGCTCCTTGCAGGCCGACCGGTAATTGTTGGGCAACCGTTCGATCATGGCCGAGTCGGCGAGCGTGCCGCCAGCCGGCAGCAGACGCTCCACCTCGTCCAGGTCCGCCAGGACGCGGTCGGCCAGCAGGCAGGCCTCCCAGACGTCGTGGGTCGCCATCAGGATCGCCGGATGGTAACGCTCCCACAGCTCGCGCACCAGCCCGTGCATGATCAGCCGCGTCAGGGCGTCGAGCGACGCGAACGGCTCGTCGAGGAGCAGCAGTTCGGGATCGCGCACCAGGGCGCGCGCGAGGGCCGCCCGCTGCGCCTCTCCGCCTTCGCGTCACCCGCTACGGGCGGGAGCCACTGGTACGTCGGCAACGGCGTCTCCAAGCCGCTCTTCGAGGGCCTACTGGCGCTGTTTGCCCGCGAGGCCGGTGCGGGAGAGCGACGCACCGTTATCCTGCTCCTCGACGGTGCCGGCTGGCACACGGAGCCCGGCCTGCGCGTGCCCGAGGGCCTACGGCTGGTCTACCTGCCGCCCTACACGCCCGAACTGCAGCCCGCCAAGCATCTCTGGCAACTCGTCGATGAACCCATCGCCAACCGCCACTTCGACCGCCTGGCCGATATCCAAAAGCGCATCGAGCAACGCTGCCGAGACCTCGAAGCCGATCCCCACACCCTCCGCGAAAACACCCTCTTCCACGGGTGGCCCCAGCGCTCCATACCGAACTAATCAACCGGAAACCGTATGATACCCGGCTGACAGTCAGACCAGAGGCCTGATCCCGTCCAACCCAAGGGTCCCACTGCAGTCGTGACACCGGTTCAAACGAACGCCTTGGCGGCGGCGGCGTGCAGGATCCGGAGCTCTGCGACATCGACGTCGACCGGCTCGCCGTCGACGACCCGCCAGCGCCCGCCGATCATGACCCGATCCGCGCGGTGGGCGCCGCATAGGACCAGGGCCGCCACGGGATCGCCCGAGCCCGAGAAACGGAGGTCTTCCAGTCCGAACAGGGCCAGGTCGGCCTGCCGACCGACGGCGATCGTGCCGATGTCCGGTCTGCCGAGGCACTCGGCCGAGCCGCGCGTCCCCCATCTCAGGGCGTCCAGGTGGCTGATCTGCGTGGCGCCGTAATGCAGCTTGCCGAGCATCGTCGCGTGCCTGACCGTCTCCATCAGGTTCGAGCTGTCGTTCGAGGCCGAGCCGTCGACGCCGAGTCCCACCGCGACGCCGGCCGCTTCCAGGTCCCGCGTCGGACACGTGCCCGAGGACAGGACCATGTTCGACGTGGGGCAATGGCAGACGCCCACGCGGTGCCGGCCCAGCCGCGCGATCTCGTCGTCCCTGAAATGGATGCCGTGGGCGAGCCACGTCTGCTCGCCCAGCCAGCCCGTCTGCTCGAGGTACTCGATCGGACGGCACCCGAAATGCGCTTCGCAGTAGCGGTTCTCGTCGGCGCTCTCGCCGAGATGCGTGTGAAGCCTGCAACCGTGGCGCTTGGCCAGTTCGGCGCTGTCGATCATCAGGCGCTTGGTCACGTTGAACGGTGCGCACGGCGCCAGGGCGACGGTGGAGAACGAGCCCGGCCTCGGATCGTGGTACAGGGCGATCACCCGCTCGCAGTCGGCCATGACCGTGTCGTGATCCTGCATGAGCCTCGGGTCGGCGATGCCGCCGTCCTCGAAGCCCAGGTTGATCGCGCCGCGGGTCAGGGCGATCCTCATGCCGAGGGCACGGGCTTCCTGGATCTCGATATCGACGGCATCCGGCATGTCCGCCGGAAACACGAACAGATGGTCCGTCGTCGTCGTGCAGCCGGACATCAGGAGTTCCGCGAGCGCGACGCGCACGCCCAACCTGAACGACTGGCGGTCAAGTGCGCGCCCCCAGATCGGATACAGCGCCTGAAGCCAAGGAAACAGGTCCTTGTCGAGGGCCTGAGGGTGGGCGCGCGTCAGGGTCTGGTAGAAGTGATGGTGCGCGTTGACCAGGCCGGGCAGGACGACGTGACGGCCCGCATCGAAGATCTCGGCGACCTGCGTCCGCGGTCCCGCACGCCCGACCAGCTCCTTGATCACGCCGCCGGCCACGACGATCCCGCGCTCCGCGCCTTCGGCGAGGACCGCGATAGGGTCCCGGAGCCAAACGCCCCGGTCCGCCGCACCGTCCACGTCCGTCCGGGCGACGTCAAGCTTCATGAGCTGCGTTCGCGTCATGGATCACGCGGTGCCCCTGAAGCGCGCGACGATCTCAAGTAACGCGGCGGATTGATAAGCCGCCACCGATACGACGATGCTGAGGATAGCCGCACTCCAAACCATCCCGTAGTCCAGGGTGCCGCGCGAAACGTCCATCAGGTTGCCGAGGCCGGTTCCCGTGAGCAGCCACTCGGCGATCATCACGCCCAGGAGCGCACGCGGCGCGACCAGCTTGGCCGCCGCGACGACGTAGCGAAAGGAATACGGTATCGCAATCAACCGAAGCTTCTTCCATGAACCGCCGCCATAGACGTCGACCGTTTCCAGGGCGGCACGAGGAACCACGGCAAATCCCTGCACCAGCAGGACGAAGGCCGGAAAAAAGACCACGATGACGGCCATGAAGACGCACGCCGAGACGCTCCGTCCCAGCAGGAGGAGAACGATCGGCGTGATCGCCACGAGCGGCGTGCTTTGCAGCACCATCGCCGCCGGAAGCACCACCCGCAGGATCCTGGGATACAGGACCGACGAAGCCGCGAGCAGGAACGCCGTGCCGAGGCCCGCGATCAACCCCAGCAGCGCCAGCGGCAGCGTCTGCCCGAGCGCCCGGAGCAGGACCGTTCGCGCCTGCGACGCACCGTCTGCCCACGACAGGTAGGCGAGGACGTCCAACGGTCTTGGCGCGACGATGGGACTGATGTCGGCGAGGTGCAGGACGGCCCACCACAGCAGGAACGGCAGCAGGGTCGATGCGCCGGCCAGGGCAAACCTGACGATCGTCCGTCTCGGAGTGCGGCCATGCATGTCTTCGGGCATGCGGCCGGCCGCCAACGTCACCGGTATGGTCGCCCCGACCAGGGCGGACCCGAGCACCGAGAACAGCCCGTATCCGGCCAGCGCCAGCCCCGCCGCCGCGAGGCTGATGCCCCACAGGCGATCGGCGTTGGATTGGCCGAGCGAGCTCAGCAGGAAGGTGCCCAGGCCCCATCGTTCGCCCGAGCCGAACTCGCCCAGGATCGCTCCGAGGACCGACAGGGACGCGGCGACCCGCAACCCCGCCATCGCGCTCGGGACCGCGCTGCGCAGCCTGACGAACCGCATCAAGGCGAGGTCGCCGCCGCCGTAGGCTCTGACGAGGTCCGCGTGGCGCGGATCGATATCCCGCAGCCCGACGAGCATCGCCGCCATGGCCGGGAAATAGATCATCGTCGCCGACAGGACGATCTGCGGCCACTGGCCGTCGAGCAGCAGGACCAGGAGCGGACCGATCGCGATGGCGGGCACGGCAAACAGCGCGATGTTGACGCCTCTGAAGACCAGTTCCACGGTCGGAGCCATGCAGAACACCAGCGCGGCGGCGGCCGCGACCGCCGCGCCGATGGCGAAGCCGTAGGCCGACGTCGCCGCGGTCGCATCAATGTGGCTGCCGTAGATGTCGCCGTTCGCGACATAGTCCGACAGGACGCCCGACAGGGGTGGGACGATCCTCACCCCGTCCACGGGAAGTCGACCGGCGGCCTCCCAGCACGACATCAGGCACAGGACGACCAGGATCGCCCTGATCGCGCCGGGGATGCGCCTCGTCGAGAGCGGGCCGCCTGCCGTTCCGAAGGTCTGCACGTCGATCACAGCTCGGCGAGCAGGCTGGTGTCGAACATCTCCTTCGTCGCGTTGATGCCGACGCTCCTGAGCGATGCCAGGTTGGCGTCTATGGCCGCGTCATCGAGGGTGTAGAGGCCGCGGGGGTGGTCCATCAACGACGGCTGCGAGCTGTTGAAGAAGTTCTCAGCTCCGACGGTGGACCCGGACCCCTTGAACCACGTCTCGTGGTACAAGGCCGGATACTTCGCGGGGTCGGCAAAGTTCTCGGCCCATCCGCGTCGGCTCGCCCTGAGAAAGCGCAGCAGTTCCGGACGCTTCGTTGCGAGCGTATCCCGGGTGACGGTCACGAGATCGATGAACAGCGGCAGGCCGTGATCGTCGAAGAGGAGGTGGTTGGCCGACTTGCCGGAGATCTGCTTGATGAGGAACGGAACCTGCGTGACGAAATCGACCATCGCATCCACCTCCCCGTTTATGAGCGGCGCGGGGTTGAAGGCATAGGGTACGGTCTTCAAATTCTCGATCTTGTGAAGCTTGACGAAAGTCTTGAACAACTCGGACGTCAGCGTCGGAACGGCGACGGTCTTGCCGGCAAGATCGGCCGGCTTCCTGATCATGCTCGATTCCATCGCGATGAGACCGAGGGGGCTCTTCTGATACTGCGTTCCGATCACCGTCAACGGTGCGCCCTTCTGCACGATGGCCGCGGCGGTCGTGAGCATGGCCGTCAGGGCGATGTCGGACTTCTTGGCGAGAAGCGAGCCTTCTGGAATGACGTTCGGCCCTCCCGGCAGGTACGTCACCTTGAGGCCGGCCTCCTCGTAGTAACCCTTGTCGATCGCCAGCATGTAGCCGAGGAATTCGGGGTCGTTGAACCAGTTCGCCTGGAAGGTCATCGGCGTGAGGGCCGCCGCCGCGAGCGGATGGCCGGCGGATGCCGCGAGCGCGGCGCCGCATCCGCCGATCAGGCCGGCACCGAACTGCCGCCGCGTTAGGGTGCTGCGCATTCCTGAGGGTCCCCATGTTGAGACGGTGCAGGCCGGACACGCAACCGCGCGGTCCGCACGATCACCGTGCGCCGGATTCAGATGGAATCGATCTGATCGAGAAGCTCTCGCCTCGCACGGGTCACCCTCGCACACACCGGAAGGCGCGGCGTCGGGCTCGTCGGAAGGCCTGCACCGAGACCGGGCTTTTCGCCGGTCGATCGTGAGGAGCTCGTCTTCTCTTTCTCGAGTTAAGACGGACCGAATCGTATCTGATGAACGCGTTGGGGCAAGCCTCGATATTGGACTTGTCGATGCTTTGCCGAAACCCGTCTGCCCCTGAGGCGGCGCGCCCGACCGGGATGTTTTGCCTGCGATTTACTCAAGGTGCCAAGATTATACGCGAGCCCGCCGACGCAATGCCGGGGTCCAGGCCCCGGCCCCGCTACGGCGCGATCCTTGCTTTTCGCCGGACGCGCCTCGATCGTCCGGAAAGCCGGGTCGGCCGCCACCCGACAGATCCGACGAATCCTGCTTGCGCGGACGTTCCGCGGCTTGCTTTAGCGGAGTCGCGACATGCGTGCGAAGATGAGGGTGGTCTCACCCGCCTGGCGACACGAGGAGCCGGCCGGAAGCGGTCTCTCGATCGAGAATGTGAGCAAACGGTTCCACAAGCGGAAGCGGCAGGCAGGGGATTTCCTCCAAGCTCTCGACGGCGTGTCCCTCGATTGCCCCCGGGGATCGTTGACCGCGCTCATCGGGCCGTCCGGCTGTGGCAAGTCGACCTTGCTCCGGCTCGTTGCCGGTCTCGAAAGCCCGGATGAGGGCGCGATCGCCGTCAACGGGGAGTCGGTCACGGACGTGAGGCGGCGCGGCGAGCTCGGCATCGCGTTCCAGGACCCGGCGCTGCTTCCCTGGCGGACCGTCAGCGAGAACATCGCCCTTCCCCTGGAGGTCCTGGGACGTCCGGTCGCCAAAGCCGCTGACCAGATCAACACGCTCATAAACCTCGTCGGTCTCGCCGGTTTCGAGCATGCGCGTCCCGGCGAACTGTCCGGCGGTATGCGGCAGCGCGTCGCCATCGCGCGCTCGATCGTGACGAACCCCTCCGTCCTGCTCCTCGACGAACCCTTCGGAGCCCTGGATCAGATCCTGAGACGGACGATGAACCTCGAGCTGCAGCGCATCTGGCTCGGCGGCAAGACGACCACGCTCCTGGTCACGCACGGTGTCGACGAGGCCGTCTTTCTCGCCGACCGGGTGGTGGTGATGAAGTCCAGACCCGGGCGGATCGCGGCGCAACTGGACGTACCCTTTCCACGGCCGCGAACGGTCGGTCTGTTCGCCGCCCCCGAATTTCACCGCATCTGTGACGAGGTCGCCTCGCTGCTTCACGACTGAGCGTCGCAGGAACAGGACGGGAGCCGTGCCTACCAGCAGCGCTGCGCGGACGGCCCCGGGCATCGCGCCCGAGCCGCTCCCGTCCCCGGCACGTCAGGTCGCAAGCAGATCGGAGTCGGCAAACACATCCTCCGCCTGAAACTTCGTCCGGATCAAACCATCGGCCAGCATGTAGCCGATGGCCGTCTCGATCATGTGGCGGTTCTTCCTCAGTCCCGCCGGCCAGAAGTCCTGGCCGAGTTGCTCCTGTGCATGCAACAGGTTCTCGAGTTGCCAGGGCAGCATGGTCGACAACGCGGCGGAGTCGGCGAGCTTGGCGCGCGCGCTGTCCTGCGCCCGTGCGAAGGCCTCGTAGACGGCCGTCGGCAAGCCGGGACAGCGCGTGACGACGCTGCGCTTGATCGCGACCAGATGCATGGCGGGGAAGATGCGCGTGCGCTGGAAGTACCCCATCTCCTCGCCCATCGGGTCGGCGAACAGCCGTCCGACGTTCTCCGAGGGCCATGAGGACGGCGCCCGCGCCGTGTAGAGCGCGTCGATCTCGCCGTCGGCCAGGAGCGCCGCGAGGCTGCGGTCGTTGCGCTGTTCGTGCGCGAAGCGTTCGGGGTATGCCTGCGGATGCTCGTCGCCGGCGCGCGCCGTCTCCAATCCGCCCGCAACGTAGATCGGCGACCTGCGATCAAGACCGTAATGATCGTGGAAGATGCCGCGCAGCCATACCGCGGCGGCCATGTCGAACACCGGCACGCCGATCCTCTTTCCTGCGAGGTCCGACGGCTTGCGGATGTTTTTCCCCGTGTTTACGTAGACGCTGGACAATCGGAAGTGGCGTGAAGGAAAGATGGGAACCGCTATATACGGCCTCTCCGGCCGTTCCAGCGTCCGCAGGAATGACGACACCGGAAATTCGCAGCAATCGAACGTAGCGTCCGTCAACTGTCTGTTGAACAGGTCCTGCACGCCTAGCAGGCTGATCTCCGTCTCGATCCCGGAAATCTTGACCTCTCCGGCGGCGAGCGGCCTCGTGCGGTCGGACTCGCTGAGACCGACCTTGAGACGTTCGTTAGCCATGACGTTGATACCTCGCGTGCGCACCCGCGCCGTTGATCCGCACCATCAGGGCATCGAGGAGTTCCGGGAGCGCGAGCGGCGTGGCCGACACGCCCCCGCGTGCGTAGATCCCGTTCGCCTTCGCCAGCGGGAGATCGAGCTTCCTGGCCAGCCTGTCGAGCGCATCCTTGCATTCCTCCCGCGTCGGCATGCTGTGGATCGTCCTGCCCGACAGATGATCGTTGGCGCCGATCAGCGCCATCTTCTTCGCGCCGACCTGCCTCATGGCCGGAACCTTGTTGATCGAACGCTCGTCGCGTCCGAGTACGAAGCTGCGGTGCGTGAGCCCCGGCGCGACCCAGGCCACGATGTCGTCGTAGCTGTGGCCGATCCGTCCGACGACCTTCGCGACCGTCTCCGCCATCGCGTTGTGCATGACGACGTACGTCCGCTGCTCCTCGTCGCCCCACTTCCAGCGCGTGGCCGATTGGCGGCGGCCCGTGCAGTCGTCCCGCCACGGCGAGACGGCGTTGCCGCGCTTCTCAAACAAGCCGGGATCGTCGTAGGAGACGGCCGGAGACACCTTCCCGTTGAACGCGGCGATATGCTCGTACGGCACCACGCCCAGCGGCTCCGAGATGACCATCCGGTGGATCACGACGCCGGCATCATTTGCCAGCGGCGACAGGTTGAGCACCTCCTGCGAGAACTCCGGTTCCAGTCTAGCCTGCAATTCCTGGGGAAGATAGTTTCGCTCGGTCGGTCTGAAACCTTCGTCCAGCAGCCTCTGGTTGATGGCCTTGTGCTCGGACGAGAACGGATACGGCTTGGTTTTTGTGCAGGGCATGAACAGGAGCACGGAGGCGTTTCCTTTCGGAAGGCTCGGCGTGTAGTCGTTCTCGACGAAGGCGATCCACTCCCGGATTCTCGGGTGATCGAGGGAGTCGACGTTGTCCTGCGGGCTGTAGAGGCACAGGGTCTCATCCAGCACGAAGGGACTCTGGATCTTCTGTGCGGACTCGACCATGCGCTTGTTGCGGTCCTCGACACTGACCATCGCCTCTCTCCCCCTGTTTCACGTGTCACAGATCATGCGACCTTGGCATTCATGCCGTGAGGCTCGGCCGCGAGCCGGCCCATGTCGAGTTCGGCCTCGCAGTACGATCGCAGCGACGCGAGGTGCAGGTCGGAATCTTCCAGGAAGAGGTTCCGGCTGATGCCGGCGGCGATCCGTTCGACACCGAACTTCAGGGCCGAGATGCCGGCCGAGCACGCGAGGCTCGGCATTGCCGCGAAGGTGTAGCTGAAGATGTTCTTCAGGTATGGAGCGCCTTCGGGAGACTTCTCCGTGAACTGAAAGTTGGACGAGAGGTAGGGATAGGCACCGAGCGTGGCGCTCGCGTCCTCTCGGGAGGGAACGTACCGGTCCGCCCACAGCGCGATCCTGTCCGAGAACCGCGCGAGCTCGGGCCGCCTGCCGACGTCGACCACGAACCCCGTCCCCGCGATCAGGAAGTCGAACCGCTCGGACCGGCCGTGATGCACGATCGCGACATGCTCGGCCTCTGCGCCGACCTGCGGCGCGATGCCCAGCCGCAGGGTGAAGTTCGGGAACCTGGCGCAGCGGTCGAAGGTCTCCTGCGGCGGCGGCTGGTTCATGTCGAAGATCGTCTTCATGAACGCCCACTTCCTGGCGTCGTCGAGATCACCGAAATGCCGAAGGAAGCCTGAAAATTCCATCCATCGGTTGGGGTTGACCAACGGGAGCGCCCTGCGCCGGGCAAAGAGGTGGACCGACGCGGCGCCGCGTTCCAGGGCGGTCGCCGCGTTGTCGAAGGCCGACGCGCCGGCGCCGATCACGGCGACCGCCCGGCCCGACAGGCGATCGAAGTCGATCGGCTCGGACGTATGGGCGTAGAGATGTCGCGGCAAGGCGCCGGCGATGGCCTCCGGGACCGTCCAGGTTCCGCATCCCTCGATGCCGGTCGCGAGCACGACGTTCCTTGCGAGCAGCGTCGTGGTCTCGCCGCCCACCGTCGCGTGGACGGACAGCAGCCCTCCGGCCAGGGGCTCTATGTCGAACACCTGCGTGTCGCTCATCACATCGATGCCGGCGACCGACCGAACCCAGCACAGGTAGGCCTGCCAGTCGTCCCTCGGGATCTTGTGCAGGCGCGCCCAGGACTCGCGGCCGTGTCGTGCCTCCCACCAGGCGCGGACCGTGAGGCTTGGGATGCCGAGGTCCGGCCCGGTCACCTCCTTGGGCGTCCGCAGCGTGTGCATGCGGGCAAAGGTCGACCAGGGACCTTCCAGGCCGGCCGGGTTCCGGTCCAGGACGATAACGTTGGTCACCTGCTCGCGCAGCAACCGGAAGGCGATGGAAACGCCGCTCTGTCCGCCTCCGACGACGACGGCGTCGTAGGCGGCCTTCCCGTCGCGATGCTTCGGGATGACCCATTCCCGGGATGGATAGCCCAGGCACCGCATCTCGTTCCGGGCTCGCTCGCCCAGCCTTTCCAGGTCGTCGTCTTCGATCGGCATTTGCACCTTCGAGCGGGCAGGCATACGACCCCGATGCGCGGACCCGGTCCGCGCTTTTGCGAATTCACCCTGATGATGATGCCGCGACGCCGGATTCCCGGTCCGTCGCCAGCCCGTCGTTCAGGCAATCAGGATGCCAGTTCCGACTCGGAGCCGGACGGATCCGGCCGCGTCGCCGGATCTCCGTCGAGGGCTTCCACTTGACTATCCGCGACGAAGACATCGAACGACCTCCTGACGGCCGCGGCGTCCAGGTCGCGCATGATCAGCACGAGCTCGAGCCCGGCGCAGGCGAACGCGTCCGGCAGGTGTTCGGGGCTGAAGATGAGATGGCGCACGCCTTGAATCGCGATGCGCTTGCCGTTCGGGAGCACGGCGAAGCCCTTCATGCGCAGGATGCGGTGCCCGTGGCGGTGCGCGAGGGCGGATAGCCAGACCGCAAGCGAGGCCCATTCGACCGGCAGGCGCCGTTCCAGCTTCAAGGCCGAGACCGCGTGACGCTGCGTTCCATCCGGCGCTGCGGCGGACGCGCGGAAGCGTCCGACGCGTCGCGGCGACAGCTCCGCCCAAGGATCGTTCACCCACTGCGACGCGTAGAGGCCGGACACCTCGGCCAGCGGATTGAGCGCGCGGACCGCCGACACGATGGCCGCCCGCGCCTTCGGGTCCCCTAGGTCGCCTTTCGAGAGGATGACGCGATCGGCGATGACGACCTGCGACAGCGCGACGTCCTCCGCAGCCAGCGTTTCCAGGGCGTCGACGGCATCGACGAGCGTGACGGTGAAACCGGGCCGAAAGCGATGCCGAAGCATGAGGTCGTTCGAGATCGTCGCGAGCAGGCCGGCCGGGTCGGCCATGCCCGACGTCTCCACGATGACCCTCTCGAAGGGTGGAACCGCCCCGGACGCCCGCTTTCCCAGCAGGTCCAGGAGACCGCTACGCAGGTCGCCGTCGACGGCGCAGCACAGGCATCCCTGGACGAAGGGCTCGGCCAGGGCACCGTCGACGCCGAGCAGCCGAAGGTCCACGGTCGTGTCCGCGAACTCGTTGACGAGAAGGGCGGTGTTCGACAGGACGTCGGCGGCAAACAGCCGGCGCAGCAGGGAGGTCTTCCCGGCCCCCAGAAATCCGGCAAGGACGTCGACGGTGACGGCTGTCACCGATCGTGCTCGGTTCCGCGGATAAGATCCGGCGAGAGCGGGTCGACAGGGACGTTCATCCTATCCAGCGCCGACCAGAGTGCGCCCAGGTCGTCGACGACCGCGCACCGGCCCGTCGGGCCGGCCACACGCAGACGCCCTCCGAACCGCGACAGGCGCACGCGATGCGGGGCGAGCATCCGACCCGCGAAGGTCACGAGCCGCTCCTGGGACGCGGCGCACCGTTCCGCGACCGGCGCGGCCGTGGACCAGTGCGGAACCGTGGACAGCACTCCGCACAGCGCGCACATCGCTCACCCTCACGTCGTCTTCGACCCGGGCGGGAAGCGTGACTGGAAGTCCCGGGCGATCTCCTCGAAGGTCACGAACCGTACGCCGGAATGCTTCGTGAAATGCTCGAACAGCCGCTCGTGCATCGCCAGCACCTGCGGGCGGCCCGAGACGTCCGGGTGCAGCGTGATCGGAAAGACGGCGTAGTCGTACTCCCGGTAGACCCAGTCGAACTGGTCCCGCCAAAGCTCCTCGATGTCGCGCGGATTGACGAAGCCGTGGCTGTTGGGCGACGCCTTCATGAACATCATCGGCGGCAGGTCGTCGAGATACCAGGATGCGGGGATCTCGACCAGGGCGGTGTCGCGGCCGCGGTCCATCGGCTTCATCCAGGTGGCTGCAGGCCGGCCGTAGTCGATCTTGGTCCAGCTTTCGCCGGTTCGCGCATAGTACGGAACGAAGTCGCGGTGCATCAGGCTGTGGTCGTAGAGGATGCCCTTCTTCAACAGGAGCTCGATCGTCCCGGCGCTGAACTCCCACCAGGGCGCGACGTATCCGACGGGCGGACGGCCCTGAAGCGCCGTGATCAGCGCGATGGACGTGTCGATGACCGCTTCCTCCTGGTCGGGCGTCATGATCAGGGGATTCTCGTGCGAATACCCATGCATTCCGATCTCGTGTCCGGCCTCGGCGACGGCCTTCATCTCCGCGGGGAACGTCTCCAGCGAGTGCCCCGGGACGAACCACGTCGTCTTGATGCCGAACCGCTCGAACAGGCGCAGCAGCCGGGGGACCCCGACCTCGCCGGCAAACACGCCCCGCGAGATGTCGCACGGACTGTCCTCCCCTCCGTAGGTCCCGATCCAGCCCGCGACCGCATCGACGTCGATGCCGTAGGCAACGAGGATTTCCTTCGCCATGCTCAATCGTTCCTCATGCGCCGCCCGCCAGGAAACGGCCCCACCCGTCGATCTTCAGGTCGACGCCCGCGATGCGCGCGGCTTCCCAGAACGTGACCGCGATGGAATCGACGATCGGGATACGCAATTCCTTTTCCATCTCGTCGATCAAGGCGGTCGCGTTAAAGTTCGTGCAGACGACCGCGATGCAGTCCGGAGTGCCCTTCGAGGCTTCTCGCAGCACGGTGCGGATGCGCTCGGACGAGGCGTTGCCGATCTCCAGGTTGTCACGCAAGCCGAGGGACGACGCGGCGGTGATCCCGAAACCGTGGCGTTCATACTCGGTGCGAATTTTTTGGCTCACGTCTTCGGTGTAGGGCAGCGCCAACCCTATCCTCGACCAGCCCCTGCTCTTGTATGCATTGTAGAACGCCAGGGTGGACGTCGACGCCGGAAGCCCGGTCTCGGCCGTGATGGCCTCGCACAGCGCAATGTCGCTCTCGGCGCCCCGCCAACTGGCGGAGGTCCCGTTCCACACGATGCAATCGGGCGCCGCGTGGTTGAGAAGGCGCGCCGAGTCGGTCATCGCCTGCAACTGGAACTGCATCTCGGAGGCGGCGGACAGGGCGAGATGGGTGACTTGCACCCTGCTGAAATGATGTGAGAATTTGTGGTCGCAGGCCCTGTTCATCGCGTAGGTGAGCGGTTCGAGCACGGTGTTCGATGACGGCGTGATGTGGCCTATGCGGGTCTTGCGGCCGGCGGGCGGAGTGTCGGTCATGGTGTCACCGATGATGCGATGGGGGCGAGCCGCGACAGGATGCGTCCGTCGTAGAACAGCAGCGGACGACCCGCGTGCACCGCGAGACCGTCGACGCTGCCGATCGGGATGCGGTGGTCGCCCCCGTCGCAGACGGCGTAGGTCGTGCAGTCCAGGTGGGCGATCGCTCCGGCAACGAACGGCAACCCTGCCGGGGATGGCAGGGTGTCCGCCCCATCGAAGGCGTCCGCGTTTCCCGCAGCAAAGCGACCGCACGCGCGGCGCAGGTCAGCCCCGTTCACGGTACCGGACGCTCCCATCATGATCACGCCCCGGCGCCTGCTCGGACGTGGCGTTCCATCCCGACCGGCTCGGAGGCGAGGGCGTCGGCAAAGGCCACGACGTGCGGCTCCAGGCGGCCCGCGAGCTTTCGCATCGCATCGGTGGCCCAGGACAGCCGCAAGGTATTTCGGACCACCTTTTCGCGAAGTCCGACGCAGTCCAGCGAGGTGAATTTCCGGCGGCGCAACCGGAATTCGCCGGCCGTCATGACGTCGGTGACCGAGGACGAGTCCGCGCAGGTGACGATCTGGTTGACGGGGTCGTTGGCCGGAAGGAAGTCGATGTGCCCGAGATCGAAGAAGGTGAGGTCGGCAGGCGCGCCCGGTGCGATGCGGCCGTCGTCGCGCCCGAGGGCTCTGGCTCCTCCCTCGGTGGCCATGGACAGTATCTCCGGTGCGCGAAGCCAGTCTTCGCGGCTGCCCGCGATCGCACGCGCGCCGTAGGAGGCAAGACGCATCGCCTCCATCATGCTCAGCGCATCCGAGGAGTTCGCGCCGTCCGTCCCGAGGCCGACGTTGATTCCGCGGTCGAGCATCGGACGTATCTGCGCAAGGCCGGACCCGAGCCGGAAGTTGCTCGCGGGCATGTGCGCGACGGAGCATCCGTGCGCGGCCAGCACATCGAGATCGTCGGCGTTCAGCCACACCCCGTGCGCCGCGGTGAAATTCGGGGACAGGATGCCAAGCTTGGCGAGATGCCGGACGGCCGAACATCCATAGGACCGGCCGGCGGCGACGGCTTGCAGACGGGATTCCGCCACGTGCATCTGGATCGGAAGGCCGTGGCCGGCCGCCACGTCGCGGCAATCGGTAAGGAAGCCTTCCGAGCAGTGATGCGGGATGGTCGGGGCCAGGGCCAGCGCGATACCGGAGGGCAGGTCCGCACGCGAGCGCACGATCGTTTCCACCGCGGCCATCGTCGCGTCGCGCGGCGGCATGCTGAATTTGGCCGCCTCGTCCCTCAAGTCGGACGGCAGGGCCTCGATCAGGCCCGGTATCGCCTGAAGGAGGTGCCTGTCGGCGACCATCGGGGCCAGGACGGCGCGCATCCCGGCATCGCGGTAAGCGGCTGCCGCAGCCCAAAAATTCTCCTTCGTCGGGAGCGGGAACTCGTAGACGAGGTCGAAACAGGAGGTACATCCCTTCGAGATCATGTCGAGCGCGCCGAGGAGCGTCGAAACGTAGACCGTCTCGGCGTTCCGGGCCCCGCCGAGCCACAGCCCGTGCGTCAGCGACGCCTCGAGGGTCCAGGCTTCGGCGACACCCTTCATGAGGTTGGCATGACCGTGGGTGTGGGCGTTGACGAAGCCGGGCGTGATCAGCCTGTCCGTCGCGTCGTGCTCGACGAAATCCGCTCCCTCGACCGCCCCGGGCTCCGAGACGCTCTCGATGAGGCCGTTCTCCACGACGATGTCCTTGCGGACCGCGCCCTGGAAGCCGGCCGAGACGATCATGCCGCCCCTGATGAGCATGCGCCGCGTCACGCCGCAACGCCCGCCGGATGATGCGTCGTCCAATGGCGCGCCACGTCGGAACGGTGCGCCATCCAGACGCGATCGTGAGCGGCGACGAAGTCCAGGAACCGCGGCAGCGCCTCGAAGCGGGCGGGCTGCCCGGTGACGCGGCAATGCACGCTCACCGTCATCAGCTTCGGGCGCGACGCGCCTTCCGCGTAGAGGACGCGGAAGGCCGACGCCAGATGATCGTAGAAATCGCGCGCGGTAGAAAGCTTCGCTGTCGCCAGCCGGTTGTCGTTGTTCGTGAAGCTGTGCGGAACGACCAGATGGTCCTGCCCGCCGACCTTCGTCCAGAACGGCAAGTCGTCCGCATAGCTGTCCGCATCGTAGAGGAAACCGCCATGCTCGACCAGGAGTTCGCGGGTATGCCGGCTCGGCGAGTACCGGCTCTGCCACCCCGACGGCCGGCGCCCCAGGCTGGCTTCCAGGCTGGCGACGGCCCGGGCGATCGCCTGGCGTTCCTCTTCGCGGTCCATCGCGAAATGCCGTGCGAAGCGGTCCCCGTGGCAGCAGATGTCGTGATCGGATGCCCTGACGGCGTCCGCGATGTCCGGGTTGCGCTCGATCGCCCGCGCGCAGAGGTTCAGGGTCAGGGGGGTTCCGCGCTCGCCGAACAGGTTGGCGAGCCGCCAGAACCCCGCCCGAGACCCATACTCGAACAGCGACTCGGCCACGTAGTCGCGCGTGCCGACAGGGACCTCGCCCGGGATGGCGTCGGTGAGCGCCGTCTCCGTCGCCGGGTCGCCGTCGCCGATCGACGGTTCGGCACCCTCCTCCACGTTGAGCACGATGACCAGGGCTATGCGGGCGCCGCCGGGCCATTCGGCGCGCGGTGGCCGCCCCCCGTACCCGACGAAATCCCGTTCGGCCCCCGCCATGGCCGTCAGGCCGCCGCCGCGACCGGCATCGCGCCGGCGAACGTCTCCGCCGCCGCCATCAGCAGGTGGTCGTTCCTGTGACCGGCGATGAGGGAAAGCCCGACGGGACATCCCTCGACGGTCACGGCGGGGATGTTCACCTGCGGGAGCCGGCACAGGCTGGCGACGCAGGTCAGCGCCAGGGTCTTCTCGCGGAACGCGACCTGGGCCAACAGCGAAGCGGTGCGCAGCGGCGGGAGATCGTGAGCCGTCGGCAGCACGATCACGCCATCCGCACCGAGCAGTTGCGAGAGGCGGTCGCTGAGCCGCTCGCGGTTCGCGGCGGCGCGCGCGAACGTCGCGGGGTCGACGGTCGAGGCGAGATCGATGCGTTCGGCGACCGCCGGGCTCAACGTCCGTCCCGGAACCTTGGCCCAGGCGCCGAGCGTGGACCACAAATCATGCAGTTGCAGAGGCCTGAACGTATCGAGCCAGGCGTTCACGCCCTCCGTAAAGAGCGTGATGTCCTCGTGCCGGCCCAGCGATCTCGCGACGGGAAGGAGCGCCCGGCTGATCGTCGGGATGGGGATGTCGAAGGCATCGTTCGCGATCAGCAGGCGCGGTTCGGGCAGCGATGCGGAGGGTCCGAAGTAGACCTCCCCGACGCGCCGCAGCGTCGTCGCATCCCGAGCCAGCCAGCCGACCGTGTCGAAGCTCGGAGCCATGGCCATGATGCCCGCGACCGAGATGCGGCCGAACGTCGTGCGCAGGCCGAACACGCCGCAGAAGCTGGCCGGAACCCGGATCGAGCCTCCGGTATCGGTTCCGAGGGCGAAGTCGCACAATCCCGCGGCGACCGCGCATGCCGAACCGCTGGACGATCCGCCCGGCACCCGCTCCTTCGCCATCGGATTCACCGGCGTTCCGAAATGCGGGTTCATCCCGAACATTCCGCAGGCGAGCTCGTCGGTCTGCGTTTTCCCGACCAGGCCCGCGCCTGCCGCCAGCGGCACGACCACCGCGGGCGCCGTCGCGATGGCCGGCCTCGCCTCGCGAAGCCGGTCCGGGTTGCCCCAGGCGGACGTGAAGCCCGCCACGTCGATGAGGTCCTTCACGGCGAACGTGAGGTCTTGAAGCGGCCCCGTGCGCGCCGTCCGAGGCTCGGCATTTCCATGATCGACGAAGGCCGATCGCCTGATGTCGTCAAGATCGAATGCCATGGCGGCTATTCCGCCGCGTTCGACAACTTTCGGTCCACCATCGGCAACCCGTAGGACGACATGAAGTCGTCGACCGGTGACTTCACCGAATCCCAATCGAAGAAGCGGAAGGAGTTGCCCCGCGTGACGAACGGCGGTCCCGAGTAGAACATCTCGTATTGAAGGTGGCGGGAGCCGAATTCCGAGCCGACGGCATCCCACGCCAGCTTCATGAGCTTCACGCGTTCCTCCGACGAGACCACCGGAGAACGCTGCGTCTTGCGAATGATCGCGTTCGTCTCCGGGGTCTCGAAATCGGCGTACGAGGACGGCACCATGATCATGCCGCCGCCGGACAGCGACCGAACGGCCTCGACGACTTCCGGGTAGGTCGTCTGAGCGATGACCTGTGCCGTGCAGAGCAGCGAGCGATCGGGCACGTAGTAGCCCTGAAAGTTTTCCCCTTTCAGTTCCATCGCGATGATGAGCGCCTCGATGGTGGACACCTTGGCGGCGATCAGGCCCAGCGTATCGCGAACTTGCGGGTAGTTGATGATGTTGTTCGTCTCGGCGATCTTTCGCATGATGCCGAGCAGGAACCGCAGCTTGACCATCAGCCGGATCATGCATTGGTAGTTCTGGAAGACGTGCGCCCGGGTCTCATGCCACTGCGCATTCGCCATCCTCAGATTTTTGAAGACGAATACGCGATCCCATGGAATCTTGACGTCGTCGAAATGGACCACCGCATCGTTCTCGTCGAACCGCGACGACAGCGGGTAGTCGAACGTGGAGGTGGCGTTCTGCTCGTAGCTGCGCCGCGACATCAGGGTCAGGCCCTTGGCCGAGAGCGGCACCACCGCCGTGAAGGCGTAGGCTTCGTCTCCCGCCTGCAGGGCCTGGAAGCCGGAGACGAGAAGCTCGTTGGCCATGACGCCGCTCGTCGCGAGCATTTTCGAGCCGCGGATCGTGATGCCGCCGGCGTCCTCGTCGACGACGGATGCGACGAGATGCGGGTCCGGCTGCTCGCCGGCCGATTTCGCCTTGTCGGCCTGCGGATTGATGATGACGTAGGAGAGGAAGAGGTCATTGTCGCGAGCGTACTGGAAGTACGATTCGAGCGCCGCCGACCGTTTCCCGTCGCAGCTTTGAAACGCCGAGATGCCCATGCGGAACCCGGCGAGCGTCGAAGCGACATGATCGGGTGACCTGCCGATCATGCCGCAGGTCAGCCCTGACCAACGCTCCAGCGCGTGGCGCCGCTTCACGAGGTCGCTGTAGGTTTTGGGGAGTTGCCACGCCAGGTTGACCCTGTCGCCGCTCGTCGGCGAGACGAACGTCATGGCCTCCACGTTCTCGGCGGCGGCTTGATAATCGTAAAGCCCCGCGGCGGTGGCAACCGCGCTCTTGAAGCAATGATCCGTCGCGACGTCCGAGACGCGACGTCCGTCGATGTAGATCGACCGATTGTCTTTGATGCTGGCCAGATAGGCTTTGCCGTCCTTGGGCATTGGGACTCCGCAATCATCGCTTGCTGGAATCCGACGCCAGGATCTTACCCGTTGCAGCCGAACTTATACGGTCACCCTAATGACGTCCGGCGATCAGCGTCAAGCCGAACGATTGTGCAGCACGCATGGGGTACGGGAGGAGATCGGCAGACTGATGCGGCAGGCTGCCCACGAAAGTGTCACACAAGTCGGATCCCCTTCGAATCGATCCCGCCGCCGCGCTTTCCACGCGGCACGCGGCCTGCAAACATCATGTCCGGTCGACCGAGGATGCGGGTCGGACGCAAGCCCTTCCTGATTCGGGTTGCTGCTCGCGTGCTTGACGTGCCGCTTTGGCTTACGTGGCATCGATCCATGATGCACGGCGCCGTGGAGACCGCCCTGAATCACGACGTGACCTGTGAGGTCGAAATTCGACGCGATCGGCATACGCGGATGAACCGAGGGCCCGGCTTCTTGCACGCGATCAGACCATCCGGTCCGTCAACGTTGAAGGTCGGCACCCCATCGTGCAGGGTCTGGAATTCGACCGCCCCCAATCCGGGATGCCTGCCGACGGCTCCTGCCCTCGTAGATCGAGGCCAACGCCAAAAGCCGCCGGCTCTGACCGGCATCCCGACACGCGCGGGCCAGCCGTCGCAGAGCCTCGGTATCGAAATCCTCGCGCAGATGGCCTGCGCTTGCGCTCCCCTTTACCGCCGGTGCCGAGCGGTACGCTTGCACATAGAGCCGTGCCCGACCACGTTGGGTCGGGTCACGGCTCTAGGTCCTTGTCTTAACGCGCACTTTCGCGACGAACCGGCATCCACTTCGTCGGAGTGCGCTCTAGGTGCTGTCGATGGCCGCCGCGTCGCCGGCCTATCCGGCCTTGGCCACGGCGGCCAGCATCGCCCGCCAAAAGCCGCGCCGGGACCACCTGTTGAATCGGTCGTACACCTTGTTGCGCGGACCGTACGCCGATGGGCAATCCCGCCAGCGGCAGCCCGAGGTGAGCACATGCAGCATGCCCGGCAGGATCATCCGGTCGTCCTTGCGTTCGGCACCGGGTTGGTTGACGGGCATGAACGGCTCGATCACCGCCCACTACGCATTCGAGAGCCGGAATAGGTCCGCCATCGCTGCATCCATGCTGCGAACGGCCACCCTGAATCACAAAATCAAAGTCTCAGCAAAACCTTGGTCCGGTTCAGACCCTTAGCACTACTTTGGCAGGTTATTGGAACGCTGTAGAATCCTCACGGATTTGCTTGCCATGGCGATGGTCACGGGTGATCGCGATGGGACCTATATACGTGTGTGACCTAGCGGCGTGACGTGCTAGCCCGTCTTATTCACCGGGGGTTGGCTGACGACGTGTTTTGGGCTGACGTCGAGCGGGATCGCGCGTCCGCTCTGACGCGTATGGATCCAGATTGTTCTGTCGGCGCTGGAGGGATGGGCGTGGGTTCGTGGGGGCGTCATCACGGCCCCGCCGTTCAAGCCGGGGCTGGGGCGAGCGCGATCGCGAGGTGGCGCAGCAGGTCGGCGTCGGGGCAGGCTGCGGCGAAGGCGAGGCGGACGCGGGCAGCGGTCTCGCTGATGCGGGCGCCGAGCTTGAGCAACCGGAGGCGGATCGTGGCGAACTCGGCCCTGGCGAGGCGATGGGTGGCCGGGACGGCGTCTCGCACGGTGAGCATCAGCCAGTAGGCGGCCGTATGCAGGACGAGCCGCATCTGGTTGGCGGCTGGGTGCCGACAGGAGGTGCGGTCGGAAGCAAGTTGGCCCTTGTGCAGCTTGATCAGGTTCTCGGCCTGGCCGCGGGCGCAGTACAGTTCGGCGTAGAGCCATTCCGGCGTGCCAGTGGCGACGTTCGTGACCACGTATCGGATGTCGAGACCGAGCCGGGTGGCCTCGATGCGGGCAGCGACGCGGCGCTGCTGCCGCCAGGACTTGGCTGCGTGGGTGGTCTCTGCAAAGCCACGCACCGCCTCCTTGTCGCTGAGGGCCCGCACCACCCGGATATGATCAGCGGTGTCTTCGACCTTGGCGGCGAGCGCCTTCGTGCCGGTCAGGCCGAAGACGTAGCTGACGCGGTTGTCCTCGCACCAGTCCATCGCTTCGGGCCGCCCGTAATGGCCGTCGCCGCGGATGGTGATCGCGGTCGTCGGCCAGTGGCGGCGGATCGCTCGGACGAGCCGGCGCAGATGGCCCCGGACCTCGCGGCCGGACAGCGTCTTGCCCGGCCGGTCGGGGATCACAGCCGCGAGCTGCTCGGCGATCCCCGATCGCCGGGCGGCCTGAGCGAGCAGCAGGACGCCGCCGTCCGAGGTCAGGCGTCCGCCGTCGAAGGCGGCCGTGAGCTTCTTGCTCCGGACGGATGGAAACGCGAACGGGAGACACGTAGGATCGGACATGGCGGGCGTGGCAGGCTCGGTGCGATCTGAGGGCTTGGTGTCAGCACCCAATCCCTAAGCCACATCAATACCTTACGCTACGCTCGCCACCCCAGATCCACTGCCCTCGTGAATAAGACGGGCTAGCTGCGCGAATAGAAATCAGCCCCACCGCAATTGCAAACTGGCGCAGTCGAAAGCACGTGCCAGCAAAGTACATATTGAAATATATTCGCAAAAGAGATGAGTTCGTCGGCGATGTGCGTGGCGAACACAGCTACGGCTTACTTCGCGAAGTCTATGCCTTTTGTCTAGTAGATATTCTGGCAAGTCGATTAAATAAAAATATAATGGGTATTGCTCCGAATGAATTTTTTGAATTTTGGAAACGTTTTAGGCTCGCAGATGGTTACTCATATTTTCTAGATCTGCTTTCTTCAAAGGGGGACCGTGACGAACTTCGCAAACAGTTCGAGGCCGCCAAGGTCGAGGTTGACACGGCTGAGTTCGTCGAATGGCTCGAAGGGCTGGGCCGCTGAAACTGCGCACCCTTACCAATGCCCTTACCAATCGAGGTGTCCGGCCGCTTCACCTTACGAAAAACGCTAGATATCACAGTCAGTTATCGATATTTGGCGGCTGCCTTCAACGCTCATTGCCGACGCGCATTCGTGTACACTGATTTTTCGTCTAGGCCTTTGAGTTGGCGTGTCTTTCCAAAAGCCTGCCGCCATTTATCGATGACAGCCCGCCGCCATTTTTCGCCGACGCCCCCGCCGCCCCACGAAAACACGCCGTCAGCAACCCTTGCGGAACACTTGCGGAACGTTTAACGTGTTCGTGTTTTGTTTCTGCGGCCTCATCTTCCGTCGGCCGCCACCTGAACGTGAGTCCTGCCGATGCTGACCCGCAAACAACTGGATCTCCTTCGGTTCATCGAGCAGCGGATGCGAGAGGGCGGCGTGCCGCCGTCCTTCGACGAGATGAAGGACGCCCTCGACCTGAAGTCGAAGTCGGGCATCCATCGGCTGATCACGGCGCTGGAGGAGCGCGGCTTCCTGCGGCGGTTGCCGAACCGGGCGCGGGCGATCGAGGTGATCCGGATTCCCGACAGCCTCGCCCGCGCGGCGCCTGCGCCCTCCGCCCCCGGCGCGCCGCGCCGCTTCACCCCGAGCGTGGTCGAGGGCGGCCGCGCGAAGGCTGCGCCGCCGCGCCCGTCCACGACGCAGATGGTCGACGACGGCGGGCGCGCGGTGTCGATCCCGGTGATGGGCCGGATCGCGGCCGGCACGCCGATCGCGGCGATCCAGAACCAGAGCCACGCGATCACGCTGTCGCCGGACTTCCTGGCCGGCGGCGAGCACTACGCCCTGGAGGTGCGCGGTGATTCGATGGTCGATGCCGGCATCCTCGACGGCGACCTCGTGGTGATCCGCAAGCAAGATACCGCCAACACCGGCGACATCGTCGTCGCCCTCATCGACGACGAGGAGGCGACACTGAAGCGGCTGCGCCGCCGCGGTTCGTCGATCGCGCTGGAGGCGGCCAACCCCGCCTACGAGACCCGCGTGCTCGGGCCCGACCGCGTCCAGATCCAGGGGCGGCTGGTCAGCCTCGTGCGCCGCTACTGAAGGGTTTTCGCCGGCATGTCGGGCCCTGACGCATCCGGGGCCGGGTCGTCGGAGGACGGATCGGGCGTTCGCTCGACCTCCTCGGCGGGGCGCGCCGGCGCCGCCATCCCCCGGAACGCGGCCGGCGGCGGCCTTTCCGTCTCCGGCCGTGACGAAGCCTCCGGCTGCGGCGGCGGCCGCCAAGGCGGTGTCCGCCCGGGGTCCCGGGCGTGGGCGATCGCCAGGCCGCCCGGATCGAGGCGGATCGCCACGGCGCCGTGCCTGGCGAGATAGGCGCGATCGATCACCAGGGCGGCGGCGCATCCGGGCGGCGCCGTGAGCGCGGTGATCAGCACGTCGGCGCGCGCGCAATCCTCGGCGAAGCCGCGTTTGTCCTTGAGGAGCGCGATCGCGCGGCCGTCCTTCGCCCGAAGGGTGCAGCCGATCCGGTCGCAGGCCGCGCCGCCCGTCGCCTGCGCCCCCGTGCGGGCGTCGCCGTCCGCCTTCAGCCACTGCTCCAGCACGAAGTTCGAGGGGCGGCCGAGGGCGACGAGGGCGCCCCCCGAGCCGCGCACCGCCGCGCCGCCGCCCTGGCGGTCGACGTAGATGTCGTAACGCTCCGGCAGCGCGGCGAGGCCGAGGCCCAGCGCCGCCGGCGCGAGGGCAAGCCAGCGCAGGCGCGAGACCGGCAACGTCGCGAGCAGGAGGCCCGCGGCGAGGCAGCCGAGCGCGGCGGTGCCGAAGGCCGGCACCACGACGTTGGCCCGGCCGAGCCCCTCGATCCAGCCGGAGATCGCCAGCATCCCGCGCACCGCCAGCCCCATCAGCCACCAGACCGGCTGGTCGAGGGCGAAGGGATAGGCGAGGATGCCGAGCACGGCCGCCGGCATCACCGCGAGCGAGACCAGCGGCAGGGTCAGCGCGTTGCCGACCAGCCCGAAGGGCTGCACCGTCTGGAAGTGGTAGGTCGCGAACGGCGCAGTCGCGACCTGCGCCACCAGCGTCGTCCCGAGCGTGCCGACCACCGTGGTCAGCGCCAGCGCGAAGAGCCGGCCGATCCGCCCGGCGCCGTCGCGGCGGAACAGGCGCCCGTCGATGAGCCGAGCGCAGGCGATGAGGCCGGCGACCGCCCCGAACGACATCTGGAAGCTCGGCCCCAGCAGCCCCTCCGGCTCGTGGGCGAGTGCGACGATCGCGGCGAGCGCGAGGTTGCGCATGCTCAGCGCCGGGCGGTCGACCAGGATCGCGCCGAGCATGATCAGGGTCATCACCAGGGACCGCTCGGCGGCGATGTCCCAGCCGGAGAACACGCAGTAGGCGGTGACGCCCGCCATCGCGAGGCCGGCGGCGATCTTCTTGATCGGCCAGTGCAGCGCGAGGAACGGCACCAGGGCGAGCCCGGCGCGGACCAGCCAGAACACGACGCCGGCGGCGAGCACCATGTGGAGGCCCGAGATCGAGACCACGTGGTAGATCCCGGCGGCCCTGAGCGTGTCGTTGGTCGCCGGCGCGATCAGCCCACGCTTGCCCGTGACCAGCGCCGCGGCGACCGCGCCGGCCTGGCCGCCGTTGGCGTCGGTGATGCGGCGGGTGAGCGCGTTGCGGGCGTCGTCCACCGCCGCGGCGAGGCGGAGCAGCAGCGGCACCGGCTCCGGGCTCGGCCGGACCTCGATCCTACCGATCAGCGAGCCGACCGCGCCGATCCCGCGGAAGTAGGCGTCGCGGGCGAAGTCGTAGCCGCCGGGGCGCGCGGCCTCGGGCGGCGGCAGCAGGCGCGCGGTCGCCGCGATGAAGTCGCCGGGGCGGAGCGGCGGCGCCTTCCTGAACGACACGCGCACCCGCAGAGGCCGCTCGGCCGCCGCCAGCGTGCCGAGGCTCGCAACCCGCACCACGAGGCGGGCGCCCTCCTCGCGTTCTTCGAGCGACTCGATCAGCCCGGTAAGCGGCGCGATCGTGGTCCGCGCCAGCACGGGCGCCGCGACCCGGGACACCCGCAGCGCGCCGGCCGCGAACCCGAGAAACGCCGCCACGAGGCCGAGGGCGACGGCAAGGCCCAACGGCCGGGCGCCGAGGAACGGCGTCACGGCGACGCAGGCGCCCGCCGCGAGGAGTGGGGCGAGCGGCGACGGCACGCCGTCGGTCGCCGTGAAGAACATCAGGATGCCGGCCCCGAACGCCACCGCGAGCCACGGGAACAGCCGTCGCTGCCCGGCCTCGACCGCGAGCCCGCCGACGACCCAGTCCCGGAGCGCCGGACCGAGCACGGCCGGCGACGGAAACCGGCCCGCGGCCCGCGCCGCGAGAGCCCGTCCTGCCGGCGTTGCGAGCTCCCGTGCCATGTCCCGCGCCATGATCCGCGACCGGCTCCGTGCGACGGCCCCGGGCCAACGATTCCTTAACGCATCCGCGGGGCTGTGCTAGACGCGAGGCCCGCGCGCCGTGGGCCGGCCGATCGACGCCGCGATCCCGTCCAGGGGTGCCCCCGGCGCCGCGCGTCCCCGTTTCCGCCAGAAGAGCCGCCCACCGTCCGATGCCGTCACCCGTCGTCACGCGCTTCGCGCCCTCGCCCACGGGCTACCTCCACATCGGCGGGGCCCGCACGGCCCTGTTCAACTGGCTCTATGCCCGCGGCAGGGGCGGCCGGATGCTGCTGCGCATCGAGGACACCGACCGGGAGCGGTCGACGCGCGGGGCGATCGACGCGATCCTCGACGGGATGACGTGGCTCGGCCTCGACTGGGACGGCGAGGTGGTGTTCCAGTACGCCCGCGCCGAGCGCCACCGGGCGGTTGCCGAGAGCCTGCTGGCGTCGGGCCACGCCTATCGCTGCTACGCGAGCCCCGAGGAGCTGACGCAGATGCGCGAGCGGGCCCGCGCCGAGGGCAGGCCGCTGCGCTACGACGGGCGCTGGCGCGACCGCGACGCCGCCGACGCGCCTTCGGGCGTCAAGCCGGTGATCCGCCTGCGGGCGCCGCTGGAGGGCGAGACCGTGGTCGAGGACGCGGTGCAGGGCCGCGTGACCTGGGCCAACCGCGACCTCGACGACCTCGTGCTGCTGCGCTCGGACGGCAACCCGACCTACATGCTCGCCGTGGTCGTCGACGACCACGACATGGGCGTCACCCAGGTGATCCGCGGCGACGACCACCTCACCAACGCCGCCCGCCAGAGCCAGATTTTTTCCGCGCTCGGCTGGGAGGTGCCGAAGATGGCGCATATCCCGCTCATCCACGGAGCGGACGGGGCCAAGCTCTCGAAGCGCCACGGCGCGCTCGGCGTCGATGCCTACCGCGACCTCGGCTACCTGCCGGCGGCGCTGCGCAACTACCTCGTGCGGCTCGGCTGGAGCCACGGCGACCAGGAAGTGTTCTCGACCGAGGAGATGGTCGCGGCCTTCGACCTGCCCGCGATCGGGCGCTCGCCGGCGCGCTTCGATTTCGCCAAGCTCGAGAACCTCAACGGCCTCTACATCCGCGGGGCGGACGATGCCGCCCTGGTCGAGGCCGTCGCGGGCATCCTGCCCGGCATCGGCGCGCAGCGCGGACTCTCCGCGCCGCTCTCGGCGGAGCTCCGCGAAAAGCTCGCGGCGGCGATGCCGGGGCTGAAGGAGCGGGCCAAGACCCTGATCGAGCTCCTCGACAGCGCCTACTACCTCACCGCGGCCCGGCCGCTGACGCTCGACGACAAGGCCGCCGCCCTGCTCACCGCGGAGGCGGGCGGGCGTCTTGCCGCGATCCTGCCGGTGCTGGAGGCCCTGCCCGACTGGGATGCCGCGTCCACCGAGGCCGCGGTGCGACATTTCGCGGAACGCGCCGGGCTGAAGCTCGGGCAGGTGGCGCAGCCGCTGCGCGCCGCGCTCACCGGCCGCACCACCTCGCCGCCGCTCTTCGACGTGATGGCCGTGCTCGGGCGCGCCGAGAGCTTGGCGCGCCTCTCCGACCGGATCGCGGACGCCTGAGAGCCGGTGGCGCAGGCCGGCCTCGGCCCGGTTTTCGCTTGGGGCTCCGGCGGGCGTTCGTCATCCGCCCCGTTGATGGCGCACGGCCGATCCGCTAACCCGATGGTCCCGTGAGCACCTGCAGCAATGCAGATGGCTTCGGGTCCGGACCGGCGTCGAAGGCGGTCCGGCCCGGCACCGAACCGTTGCCAGGAAAGGGTCCACGTTCCATGAGCGCAGCCAGCACCATCACCGTGGACGGCAAGCAGGTCGAGCTGCCCGTCAAGACCGGCACGATCGGGCCCGACGTCATCGACATCGGCAAGCTCTACGCCAAGACCGGCGCCTTCACCTTCGATCCGGGCTTCACCTCGACGGCCTCGTGCGAATCCAAGATCACCTACATCGACGGCGACGCGGGCGTGCTGCTCTATCGCGGCTACCCGATCGAGCAACTGGCCGAGCAGGGCGAC
>NZ_CAXTHR010000002.1:0-72843 GCF_964244095.1 uncultured Methylobacterium sp.
CGTTCTCGTAGGTGGTGAGGTGGTCGAGCAGGCGGAAATCCTGGAACACCACGCCCATGCGCCGCCGCAGGCCCGTGAGCGCGGCGCTGGAGATGGCGCTGACCTCGTTGCCGAACACCGAGACCAGCCCGCGCGTCGGGCGCACCGAGAGCAGGATCAGGCGCAGCAGGGTGGTCTTGCCGGCGCCCGAGGGCCCGGTGAGGAACTGGAACGAGCGCGGCCGGATGCGGAAGCTGACGTCCGAGAGCACCTCCGGCCCGAGGCCGTAGCGCATGCCGACGTTCTCGAACCGCACCACGGGCCCTTCCGCCCCGGAGAGCAGGCTTTTCGTCGTCACCGGTTCGCGCAAGGGCCCCGATCGCTCCCGTTTCGTCCCGTCCGAGGGGGATGGGCGCCGCGCACGGCCATTTCAAGTCCGGCTCCGCCGCCGCGCCCGGCCGGTCGCGAGACCATCGCCGCGGACGGCGTCGGCCCCGGCCGTTTCACCGGAGCTTAACCCTAACCGGCGATGATCGCTCAAGGGTTTTCGCCGCAGGCCTCCCGGGGCGGCGGCCACCGAGCGAGCGTGCCGCGTATGATGATCGTCTGCCCGACCTGCGCGAGCGCGTACCGGATCGAGGCCGGCCGGGTCGGGATGGAGGGCCGCTCGGTCCGCTGCGCCGCCTGCCGCGAGACCTGGTTCGTGTCGCCGGCCGAGGTGCTCGCCGCCCACGCGGCCGAGCTCGACGCGGATCAAGCCCCCGAGGCCGGCGCGGACGCGGCCTCCGAGGATGCCTGGGCGGAGGCCGCGGCCGCCGTGCGCAGCACCTCGGCGGAGGCGACCATCGACAACGTCCCCGCCCCGCCGCGGGGCGCGCGCACGAAGAAGGCCAAGCCCGGCTACAAGCCCTTGGGCAAGGGCCGAAGCATCGCCGGGCTGTCGCCGGCGCTGGCTGCCGGCCTCGTGGTGCTGGCGGCCCTCCCGCTCGCGTGCCTCGCCCGCGTGCCGGTGGTGACGGCGCTGCCGCAGTCGGCCGGCCTCTTCGCCCGCATCGGCCTGCCGGTGAACCTGCGCGGCCTGGAGATCCGGGACGTCGCCGCGTTCCGCAACCCCGCCGACGGCGAGCGGCCGGCGGAGCTGGTGGTCGAGGGCGACCTCGTCGGCATCGCCCAGGACGCGGCCGCGGTGCCGCCGATCACCGTGGCGCTGCGCGACGCCGCCGAGCGCGTCGTGCGGACCTACACGATCGCCCCGCCGCGGAGCCGGCTCGGCCAGGGCGAGACCGCCCGGTTCTCCGCCCGCTTCCCCGACCCGCCGGTGCAGGCGCGCGCGCTGGAGTTGCGCTTCGCCGACGCCGCCACGGCCGGGCGGCGCACGGAGGCCGCGCACTGACGGCTTTTTGCAGCCCGACCGTGGCCGTACCCGGTCGGAATAGGCTATGGAGAGGCATGACCAGCGCATCCCGACGCGTCCGCGTCCTGTTCGACGAAGCCACCATCGCGCAGCGCAACGAGACGCTGGCCCGCGACATCCTCGCCGCCCGCCCCGAGAACCTCCTCGTGGTGGCGGTGCTGAAGGGCAGCTTCATGTTCGCCGCCGACCTGCTGCGGGCGCTGCACCGGGTCGGGCTGGCGCCGCAGGTCGAGTTCGTCCACCTGTCGAGCTACCGCAGCGGCACGGTCTCCTCCGGCCAGGTCGAGATCCTGCGCGACGTGCAGAGCGAGGTGCGCGGCCGCGACGTGCTGCTGGTCGACGACATCCTCGAATCCGGCCGCACCGTCGTCTTCGCCAAGGACCTGCTGATGGCCCGCGGCGCCAAGCGCGTGCTCACCGCGGTGCTGCTGGAAAAACCCGGAAAGCGCGCGGTGACGATCGACGCCGACTTCGTCGGCTTCACCTGCCCGGACGCCTTCGTCGTCGGCTACGGCATGGACGCGGCCCACGCCTTCCGGCAACTGCCCTTCGTCGGCGTCGTCGATTACGACAGCCCCGACCCCGACCTGTTCGGGGGCGCCTGACGCGGCGGGAGACGCGGCATTTTCGCGACCGAGGGAAGCGGGCGGGCCTTCCGCCGAGACAGATCTTGACAGGCCGCCGTGCATTCAGGCGACTTTCCCCACAGGATGAACTAGAAGGTTTCTCCCGACCCGAAAGGCGATCACGGACGACATGGCGCGCATCCTCCTGGTGGATGACGAAGAGACGGTCAGGGGCTTCCTCAAGCGGGGTCTGGAGATCGACGGCCACGCCGTCGTCACGGCGATCGACGGCAGCGACGGGCTCGACCGGCTCAACGAGGCGGAGGGCGGCTTCGACCTGATGCTCACCGACATCCGGATGCCGCTGATGGACGGCATTGCGCTGGCGCTCGCCGCCAAGCGCGACTTCCCCGACCTGACGATCCTGCTGATGACGGGCTTCGCTGACCAGCGCGAGCGCGCCCGCGGCCTCGACGCCATCGTCACCGACGTGCTGACCAAGCCGTTCTCGCTCGCCGACCTCCGCGCCACCGTGAGCCGGGCACTCGCCGCCTGAGGCGGGCCCCGCGAGCCGTGACGGATCGCGGCGCGGGGCCTCGGCGGCACGGGGCGGGTCGCGCGCCCTCCGGTTATGGCCAGCTCAGGCTGCGCGGATCGCGGCCGCCACGGCATCCGGGTATTCCTCGTGCGGGCTGAGCGCGCCCGGCACCGGCCGGCCCGAGACTTGGCTGTGCGAGACCCGGCCGGCGGCGATCAGCGCGTCCATCTCGGCGCCGGAGCGGCGCGGCGCGCGCTCCGGGCGCAGCACTAGCACCGGCGGCAGGCCGTCGCCGAACAGGTCGAGGAAGGCGGCGCGCGTCGCCACCGGGTCGAGCCCGCCGGTGACGAAGGCCGCGGTGCCGAAGCGCGCGCCGGGCTGGCGGGTGACCGCGTGCTTGTCGGCCACCAGCGCCGCGGTGACGTGGCCGGGATCGGCGTAGACGTGGGCGCGCAGCATCCGCCCGATCACCCTGGGCCGGATGTTGAGGGCGTAGAGCGCGTCGCCGATGAGCGGCGCCTCGACGGCGCGGCGGATCGCCGTGAACAGGCTCCGGCGCTCCGGCCCCATCGCGGTCGGCAGCGGGCCGCGCCACGTCGGCGCCACCAGCACGAGCGCCCGGAACGCGTCCGGGTGCCGGCGGGCGGCGGCTGCGAGGTAGCCCGCCCCGTGGCCGGCCGCGATCCCCAGCGCGTAGGGGCCGGGCGCGGCGGCGAGAAGCGCGTCGAGGAAGGCGTGCAGGGTCTCGGGCGTCAGCAGCAGCCGCGCCCGGGGATGGGCGCCGAAGCCCGGCCAGTCCGGGATCAGGCAGCGATGGTCACTGAGCGCGGCGGCGAGCCCGCGCATCTCGGCGCGGGACGAGATCGTCGAGAGCGCCGGCAGCAGCAGGGTCTCCGGGCCCTGCCCGGCGACGTCGCAGGGCGTCGGCACGGCGCGGCCGGCGACGACGAGAGCGAGGGTGCGGGTCTCCATCGGCAGCGATCGTCCCGGACGCTCAGGTGCGCAGCAGGTCGTTGATGGCGGTCTTGGCGCGGGTGCCGGCATCGACGCGCTTGACGATGACGGCGCAGTACAGCCCCGGACCGGGCGAACCGTCCGGCAGCGCCCTGCCCGGCATCGTGCCCGAGACGACGACCGAGTAGGGCGGCACGCGGCCGTAGAACACCTCGCCGGTGGTGCGGTCGACGATGCGGGTCGAGGCGCCGATGTAGACGCCCATCGAGAGCACGCTGCCCTCGCCGACGATCACCCCCTCCGCGACCTCGGCCCGCGCGCCGACGAAGCAGTTGTCCTCGATGATGACGGGGTTGGCCTGGAGCGGCTCCAGCACCCCGGCGATACCGGCGCCGCCCGAGATGTGGCAGTTCTCCCCGACCTGCGCGCAGGAGCCGATCGTCACCCAGGTGTCGACCATCGTGCCGGCGCCGACCCGCGCGCCGAGGTTGACGAACGAGGGCATCAGGATCGCGCCCGGCGCGATGAAGGCGCCGCGGCGCACGAAGCAGCCGGGCACGGCGCGGAAGCCGCCCGCACGGAACTCGGCCTCGGTCCAGCCTTCGAACTTCGAGGGCACCTTGTCCCACCACGGCGCCCCGCCGGGGCCGCCGGGGATCGGCACCATGTCGTTGAGGCGGAACGACAGCAGCACCGCCTTCTTCAGCCACTGGTTGACCACCCAGGCGCCGTCGAGCTTCTCGGCGACGCGGGCCGCACCGGAATCGAGCAGCGCCAGCGCCGCCTCGACCGCCTCGCGCACGGGGCCGCGGGTGGTGGTGTCGATGCCGGCACGCTCGTCCCAGGCGGATTCTATGGTCTGGGCGAGATCGGCGTGGGACATCGGGCGGTTCCGGGGACTTCGGCGTGGAAGGCCGTTGCTTACAAGCGGTGCCGCGGCCTGTCACCTGAGGCGAACCGGAAGCCGGATCGCGACGTGGAATGCGGCTTCCTGCCAAAGGCCGACGTTCGCATGCGCTCAGCCTGACGGCGGATAGGCTTCGCTACGCGGCGAGCTGCGCCGCGAGCATCGCCCGCACTTCGCCGATCAGCGCCGCTTCACCCTCCCGCGGTGGTAAAAGACTGAACTCGACCTCGGGCAGTCGCGGCAGGTGTCGCATTGACCGGCATATGGCCGCCCCGGCAGGGATAGCGGACGTGTTGAGGCACGCGATGCCCAAGCCCGCCACGACGGCCGATTGCAGCCCCGCGACGCCCGAGGCGGAGTGCGCGATCACGTAAGGGACGCCCTGCGCCTCCAACACCTGCCGGACGAACCGTTGCAGCGAGCAGCCCTCCGGCAGAACCAGGAGGGGCAGCGGGTCTTGCGTCGACGGCTCGAAGCCGACGCCAGCGATCCAGTTCAAGGGCTCCCGCCTGACCGGTATGCCCTCCGGCAGGCTCCGCCCGTCGAGGATTCGCATCGAGAGTCCGAGATCGAACCCGCACCCCGGCGTCTCTTGCTCGATCTGCAGGCTCTTGCGCACGGTGACGTGCAGGCGCAGCCGGGGATAGCGGGCCTGGAGCTGCTTCAGCATGTCGGCGACCGCGTCCGGGCGGAAATAATCGGTGATCGCGAGGCGCAGTTCACCGACCAAGTTCACGCCGCGCATGTCCTCCAGCGCGCGGTCGCTCAGGTCCAGCAGCGCGCGCGTGGCGCAGCAGCCGCTCCCCGGCCGGCGTCGGGCTCACGCCCCTCTTGCCGCGATGCAGCAGTGCGATGCCGGTGAACGCTTCGAGCTTGGCGAGTTGCTCGCTCACCGCCGATTGCGATCGGCAGAGATGCGGCGCCGCTGCCGAGAGGCTACCCGCCTCGCTCACGGCGACCAACGTCCGCAGATGCTCGAGATCGAAAGGGCGCATGAGAATCCAACGGTTTTTCCGAAGTGTTTTATCAGATCTTCCTGCTTTTCCGAAATCGTCTGCGTGAGCATCCTGTCCTCCCGCAATGCACGCCACAGAGGCGACCATGCCCGGTATCATTCTGAAACTGTCCGGCGAGCCCAACCTGGATCTCGTCCGCCGTATCGTTCCGCAGATCACGGCGCTCACATGCGCCGTCCTGGAGAAGCGGCCCGAGCAGACGCTCGTCATGCTCCAGTTCGTCCCACACGATCACTGGTTCATCGACAATCGCTCTCTGATCGAGCATGGCCGAAACTCCTTCCGCCTGGAGGTCACGATCACCGACGAGACCAACACTAAGGTTCAGAAGGCGCGCTACCACCGCGAGGTCTTCGCCCTGCTGTCCGACCTGATCGGCAACCTGCACCAGCATTCCAGCGTTCACCTCGTAGATTGCCGCGCTGCCACGTATGGCTATGGCGGCCTGACGCAGGAATTCCGGCATCAGCGTGCCTGATCCCGTCTTCGATCGGGTCGGACAGGGATTCCTGTTTCCGCGCGGCGGCGGCCACTGCCGCGTCACGCGCGCTTTCATGGGCTGCGCGGAACCGACGCGCGGGCGATCGGATTGCCGCCTGCAACAGGCTTCGCGCTCGCGCGTAGCCTTCGGCAGCGCGGATTTCGGGCGTGGGTGCGGAGCGACGGGGCGACATGAGACACAAGGCGTTGCGCGATCAGGTGATCGTCGTCACCGGGGCGTCCTCCGGCATCGGACTGGCGACCGTGCGCATGGCCGCCGAGCGCGGGGCCCGCGTAGTGCTCGCCGCCCGCAGCGGCGACGTGCTCGCGCAGGTGCAGGCCGAGATCGAGGGGGTGGGCGGCAAGGCCGTCCACGTCGTCGCCGACGTCGGCCGCCGCGCCGACGTCCAGGCGATCGCCGACAAGGCGGTCTCCGCGTTCGGCGGCTTCGACACCTGGGTCAACGTCGCGGGCCTGACCATCTACGGGCCGCTGCGCGACGTGTCGGACGAAGACAACACCCGCCTGCTGCAGACCAACCTCTGGGGCACGGTGTTCGGCTCGCTCGTCGCGGTCGAGCACCTGCGCAGGCGCGGCGGCGCGCTGATCAACCTCGGCAGCGTCGCCTCCGACCTCGCCTTCCCGTTCCAGGGCATGTACGCGGCGAGCAAGCACGCGGTGAAGGGCTTCACCGACGCCCTGCGCATGGAACTGCTGGACGAGGGCGCGCCGGTCTCGGTGACGCTGGTCAAGCCGACCTCGATCGACACGCCGCTGCCGCAGCGGGCGCGCAACTACATGGATCGCGAGCCGACGCTGCCGCCGCCGGTCTACCGGCCGGAGGAGGTCGCCAACGCCATCCTGCACGCGGCGGTGCACCCGCAGCGCGACATCGTCGTGGGCGGCGGCGGCAAGCTGTTCGTCGCGGCCAAGGAGTTCGCGCCCGGCGCCTACGACCTGCTCGCGCCGGCTATCATCGCCTTCCAGAAGCGCGGCGAGGCCCCCCGCGACCCGGCCGGCGCGCTCCACGCCCCGACCGGAGCCGGGCGGGTGCGGGGCAGCCAGCCGGGCTACGTCATGCGCACCAGTGCCTACACGCGGGCGAGCCTCCATCCCGTAGCCACCTCGGCGGCGGTGATCGGCCTCGGCCTCGTCGCGGCGCTGGCGGTCCTCGGCACGGGCAAGGCGACGGATAAGGAGACCGGCCGTTCCCGACGCGGTCCCGGCCGCGCCTCCTGAGATGACGGTCCCCACGGGCCACCGCATGGCCGACGCGCCCGGCCCGGTCCCGGACACGACGCGGACGGTGCCGCGAACGATCATCGACCTGCCCGGGGGCCGCACGATCGCCTATGCCGAGACCGGCACGGGGCCCGATCTCGTGGCGATCCACGGCACGCTGATGACCCTGGAGGACCCCTGGCTCGGGCCGGTGCCGGCACTGGCGCGGCACTTCCGGGTCGTCGCCGTCGACCGGCCGGGACACGGCCTGAGCGCGCGCGCCCGGTGGGGCGACGCCTCTGCCTGGCGCCAGGCCGAACTGATCCACGCGGCCGTGCAGGCGCTGGGCCTGCGGCGGCCGGTGATCCTCGGGCACTCCTTCGGCGCGGCCGTCGCGCTGGCCTACGGCCTGCGCTTCCCGGACGCGGTCGCCGGCGTCGTGGCGCTCGCCCCGGTCTGCTTCCCGGAACCGCGCCTGGAGCAGA
Source organism: uncultured Methylobacterium sp. (assembly GCF_964244095.1). Taxonomy (GTDB): domain Bacteria; phylum Pseudomonadota; class Alphaproteobacteria; order Rhizobiales; family Beijerinckiaceae; genus Methylobacterium. The sequence goes on from NZ_CAXTHR010000002.1 coordinate 7,561, forward strand.
TGCTGTTCGGCCCACGCGCGATGCCGGGGGGTGAGGCGCTGTCGGAGACCCTCGGCAAGGTCTCGGACCCGGCGCTGCTGCCGCTCCTATGGAACACGATGTTCCTGCCGCAGACCATGCCGGCAGCCTTCGCTGGCGCGTTCCCGTTCGGGCTCGCGGGCCGGCCGTCGCAGATCCGCGCCGAGGGCGAGGACGCGCTGGCCCTGTGGCCGGGCCTCGCCCGCAGCGCCGCGGCGTACCCGTCCTGCCGGGTGCCGGTGCGCATCCTGTGCGGCGATGCCGACCTCGTGGTCAACACCCTGGCGCAGGGCGCCCTCGCGTCCCGGATGATCCCCGGCGCGCGCTTCGAGCGGCTGCCGGGCATCGGCCACATGCTGCACCACTTCCGGATCGATGCGGTGGTCGAGGCCGCCCGCGCGCTGGTCGCCTGAGCCGGACCAGCATCGGCTCAGCCCGGCGCCAGCATCGCCCGCACCCGCTCCAGGCCGACGCTCAGCCCGGACAGGTCCTCGGCGAGCCCCGCGCGGATCTCGGCCGCCGCGTCCGGGAACTCTTCCAGCACGCGGCGCATCAGGGCGGGGGTGATGCGCATCACCGCGGCCGGCTCTCGAGCCGTCGCGTCGCTCGGGCGCGCGCCGCGCACGAACAGCGCGAGCCGCCCGATCAGCGCGGAGGGGCCGGCGATGACCGGCGCAGCACCCGCTACGCGCGGCGCCAGCGCGATCGTCCCCGACATCACCACGAAGCCGCCATCCGCCGGATCGCCGCGGGCGAACAGGACGTCGCCGGGGCGCAGGACGCGGCGCTCGGCAGCGAAGGTGAGCAGGCGCAGCGCGTCCTGCCCGAAGGATTCGAACACCGGTGCGGCGGCGAGGATCGCGATGTCGTCGTCGAGGCCCAACGCGCGCCGCCTTCCTGAACCCGGTCCGATCCCGGTTGCTTACCCGACCGGGACGTGCCTTGGAACGGCCTCGGCGCGCGGCGGACCCGAACCGGCTGGGCGAGCCGTGCCCCGCCGCGACGCGCACGCCGCTTTCAGGGCAGCAGCTTGTAGCCGCCGCCCTCGGTGACGAGGATCGCGGCGAGGCCCGGGTTCGGCTCGATCTTCTGACGCAGGCGATAGATGTGGGTTTCGAGCGTGTGGGTGGTGACGTGGGCGTTGTAGCCCCAGACCTCGGCGAGCAGCGTGTCGCGGGCCACCACCGTGCGGCCGGCGCGGTAGAGGAAGCGCAGGATCGCGGTCTCCTTCTCGGTGAGCTTCAGCTTCGAGCCGCGCTCGCCGACGAGCAGCTTCGCGCCCGGCCGGAAGGTGTAGGGGCCGATCTGGAAGATCGCGTCCTCGGACGCCTCGTGGCTGCGCAGGTGCGCGCGGATGCGGGCCAGGAGGATCGCGAACTTGAACGGCTTGGTGACGTAGTCGTTGGCGCCGGCCTCCAGGCCCTCGACGGTGTCGGCCTCGGAATCCTGCGCGGTCAGCATGATGACCGGGCCCTTGAAGCCGTTGCGCCGCATCAGGCGCACCGCCTCGCGCCCGTCCATGTCCGGCAGGCCAACATCCATCACCGCGAGGTCGATCCGCTCCTGCCCGACGCGGGCGATGGCGCCGCCGGCATCGACCTCGGCGACCACCGTGAACTCCTCGCAGAGGTCGAGCTGCTCGGTCAGGGTCTCGCGCAGGATCGCGTCGTCGTCGCAGATGAGCAGGCGGTAGGCGTTGGACATCGTCCGTGGGACTCTTCGGCTGAGCACGTCGGAAACGGATCGTGCCCCGGAGGTCCGGCGCGGCGGGCGATCTCGCTCCCCAAAAACCCGGTGTTCTTCTGTCGCGGGCATACGCACCGGAATCGTGTGCTTTTCGCGGCCGGGACTCGGCGCGTACCCACGTGTCCGGACGCTCCGGCGTCGTCGCGGACCGCGCCACGCCGATGCGTGGCGATCCGGTGGTGATCGCCGCGGCCGGCCGTGGCAAGCCGGCATCCGGCCCGTCGCGCGAAAACCCATGACACAACGTCCGATTCAGCCACGAACGACCAAGGCCAAGACCCTGTCCCGCCTGCGGGTGCATCCGCGGGTCGGCGACCGGCGCAAGGGCCTGATGCAGGCGGGCGGCGCCGTGATCCCCTGCGCGCTCGGCGGCGGCGGCATCGTCCAGGTCAAGCGCGAGGGCGACGGCGGCTCGCCGCGCGGGCGCTTCCGCCTGCGCGGGGGGGCGTACCGGCCCGACCGGTTCGGGTGCCGGCCCGCCACCGCGCTGCCCCTGCGCCCGACCGCGCCCGGCGACGGCTGGTGCGACGACGCCCGCGACCGCCGCTACAACCGGCCGATCGCCCTGCCCGCGCCCGGCGTCGGCGCGGAGGCGCTGTGGCGCCAGGACGGTCTCTACGACGTGGTGATCGACCTCGACCACAACCGCGGCCCGATCCGCCCCGGCCGCGGCTCGGCGATCTTCCTGCACATCGCCCGGCCGGGCCACGCGCCGACCGAGGGCTGCGTCGCGCTGAAGCGCGACGACCTGCTGCGGCTGCTGCGGCGGCTCGGGCCGCGGACGCACCTCCTCATCGTCTGAGAGCCGTTCACCCCGCCGCCGGCACCGCAGCGGGGACTTCGTCCCGCCGCGGCGGCGCCAGCGTCAGGATCAGCGCCGCCGCGACGAGGCAGAGCGCGCCGGCGACGAAGAACGCCGGGAGGTAGCTCTGCAGCTCGGTGCGCGACAGGCCAGCGCCGAAGGCTGCCGCCGCCGCGCCGAGCTGGTGCCCGGCAAACACCCAGCCGAACACCACGTTGGCGCGCTCGCGCCCGAAGCGTTGTGCCGCGAGCTTCACCGTCGGCGGCACGGTGGCGATCCAGTCGAGGCCGTAGAACACGGCAAACACCGACAGGCCGGCAAACGAGAAGTCCGAGAACGGCAGGCACAACAGCGAGAGCCCGCGCAGGCCGTAGTACCAGAACAGGAGCCAGCGGTTGTCGTAGCGGTCCGACAGCCAGCCCGAGGCGACGGTGCCGACGAAATCGAACACCCCCATCCCGGCGAGCACGCTCGCCGCCTGCACCGGGCGCAGGCCGTAATCGGCGCAGAGCGGGATGAAGTGGGTCTGGATCAGCCCGTTGGTGCTCGCGCCGCAGATGAAGAAGGTGGCAAACAGCACCCAGAACACGTTCGTGCGCGCGGCCTCGCGCAAAGCCGCGACGGCGCCGACGGCGGGGCCCTTCGGGGCCTGCGCCGTGCCGCGCGTCTCGCCGTAGGGCAGCAGGCCGACATCCTCCGGCCGGTCGCGCAGCAGCAGGAACACCGCCGCGGCGGCGAGGCCGAGCAGCCCGCAGATGGTGAGCAAGGCCGCGCGCCAGCCGAGCGCCTCGGTGAGCGCGGCCAGGATCGGCAGCACGATGAGCTGCCCGGTGGCCGAACTCGCGGTCAGCAGGCCGACGACGAGCCCGCGCGATCGCGAGAACCAGCGCGTCGCCACCGTCGCGCCGAGCACCAGCGCGGTGAGCCCGGTGCCGATGCCGACCACCACGCCCCAGAGCAGGATGAGCTGCCACAGCCGGGTCATGGCGAGCGAGGCGAGCAGGCCCGAGGCGATCAGCGCCAGCGCCGCGAGCACGATCCGGCGCGGGCCGTAAGCGTTCATCAGGGCGGCGGCGAACGGCCCCATCAGCCCGAACAGCACGAGGCGGATGGCCAGCGCCGAGGAGATCGCGGCGGTGTCCCAGCCGAACTCCTGCTGGAGCGGCAGGATCAGCACGCCCGGCGCGCCGACGGCACCCGCCGTGACCAGCATGGTGAGGAAGGTGACGGCGGCCGCGACCCAGCCGTAATGGACGTTCCGGCGGGCGAGGAAGCCGGCGAGGTGAGCGGACACGGCCGTCGACGGGCTGGTTGCGATCATCAGCGACCTCGGTTCCCTCAGCGCGTTCCGCGGGAGGCCGGCATAGGCACACTTTAAGCCGCCGACGCCAAGGGGGCCGTTCCGAATTCCGGGCCGGTCCGCCCTGCGAACCCCGATCGATCGCTCCGCGAACCGGCTACGCCTTCGGCGTGCGCGCTCCGAAGATCGACGTGCCGACGCGGACATGGGTCGCGCCCATCTGGATCGCTGCCGGATAGTCGGCGCTCATGCCCATCGAGAGGATCGGCAGGCCGTGCCGCGCGGCGATCCCGGCGAGCAGGGCGAAGTGGGCCGAGGGCGGGTCCGCGACCGGGGGCACGCACATCAGACCGTGGATCGCGAGCCCGTGGGTGCCGCGGCATTCGGCGAGCAGCACGTCGACCGCATCCGGCGCGACGCCGCCCTTCTGCGCCTCGCCGCCGGTGTTGACCTGGATCAGGAGTTTTGGCGAACGCCCGCTCCGCGCGATCGCCTTGGCGAGCGCCTTGGCGAGCGACGGCCGGTCCAGCGCGTGGATCACGTCGAACAGCGCGACCGCGTCTTGGGCCTTGTTCGATTGCAGCGGCCCGACGAGGTGCAGTTCCACGTCTGGGTAGCGCGCCCGGAGCGCCGGCCACTTCGCCATCGATTCCTGCACGTAGTTCTCGCCGAACAGGCGCTGGCCGGCCTCCAGCGCCGGCACGATGCTCTCCGCCGGCACCGTCTTCGACACGGCGACGAGGTGCACCCCGGCCGGATCGCGCGCGCCATCCTCGGCCGCGCGCCGGATGCCGGCCCGCACCGCGCGAAGCCCGGCGGCGACGTCGGCCTCGCCGACGGGGGGGTGGTCGGCGGGCAATGGGCTGGCGTCCGTCATGAAGGGCTCCCGATGTCCTATGGTTGCGGGCTCTATCGGCCGGAACGCGGGCGCGCCATCGTTGACCGGTGCCCGCGCGGATATGCTAGTCCGCCCGCATCGATGCCGGCCTCGTCGCAAGCGGATTGCCGGCGCGCCTCATATACCGAAAAGCCATGACCGACAGCGCCCGCTCTCCCGCCCTCGAGCGGTACAACGCCAAGGAATCCGAGCCGCGCTGGCAGGCGGCCTGGGCGCAAGCGCGGCTGTTCGAGACCGACAACGCCGATCCGCGCCCGAAATACTACGTGCTGGAGATGTTCCCCTATCCGTCGGGGCGCATCCACATGGGCCACGTGCGCAACTACGCGATGGGCGACGTGGTGGCGCGCTACAAGCGGGCCAGGGGGTTTGCCGTGCTGCACCCGATGGGCTGGGACGCTTTCGGCCTACCGGCCGAGAACGCGGCGATCGAGCGCAAGGTCAACCCGCGCGACTGGACCTACGCCAACATCAGGGCGATGCGCGGGCAGTTGCAGGCGATGGGCCTGTCGCTCGACTGGAGCCGCGAGATCGCGACCTGCGATCCCGATTACTACAAGCACCAGCAGCGCATGTTCCTCGACTTCCTGGGGCGCGGCCTGGTCACGCGCCGCACCGCCAAGGTGAACTGGGACCCGGTCGACCGCACCGTGCTCGCCAACGAGCAGGTGATCGACGGCCGCGGCTGGCGTTCCGGCGCGCTGGTGGAGAGCCGCGAGCTGACGCAGTGGTTCTTCAAGATCACCGACTTCGCCCAAGACCTCTACGACGCGCTGGACGGGCTGGAGCGGTGGCCGGAGAAGGTCCGGCTGATGCAGCGGAACTGGATCGGCCGCTCGCAGGGGCTGGAGGTCCGCTTCGCGCTGACGGCGGCGGTGGCCGGCTGCGGCGCGGCGATCGCCGTCTACACCACGCGGCCCGACACCCTGTTCGGCGCGAAGTTCCTGGCCATCGCCGCCGACCATCCCGTGGCGGCCGCCCTGGCGGCCTCAGCTCCCGACCTGCAGGCCTTCATCGCGGAGTGCCGCCGCATCGGCACGGCGCAGGCGGCGATCGATACGGCGGAAAAACTCGGGTTCGACACGGGTCTGAAGGTCCGCCATCCCCTCGACCCGTCCTGGACGCTGCCGGTCTACGTAGCGAACTTCGTGCTGATGGAGTACGGCACCGGCGCCGTGTTCGGCTGCCCGGCGCACGACCAGCGCGACCTCGATTTTTCCAACCGCTACGGCCTCGGCAACACAGCCGTGGTCTGCCCGGAGGGGCAGGACGCGCAGTCCTTCGTCATCACCGACACCGCCTACGACGGCGACGGGCGGATGATCCACTCGCGCTTCCTCGACGGCATGACGACGGCGGACGCCTTCGAGGCGGTAGCGAACCGCCTCGAAGCGGAGGTGCTGTCGGGCGAGCCGGTCGCATCGCGAAAAGTGCAGTTCCGCCTGCGCGACTGGGGCGTCTCGCGCCAACGCTACTGGGGCTGCCCGATCCCGATCATCCATTGCGGCGCCTGCGGTCCGGTGCCGGTGCCGGTGGCCGACCTGCCGGTGCGGCTGCCCGAGACGGTGTCCTTCGACGAGCCCGGCAACCCGCTGGAGCGGGACCACGCGTGGCGCGACGTCCCCTGCCCGTCCTGCGGCGCGGCGGCGCGGCGCGAGACCGACACGATGGACACCTTCGTCGACTCGTCCTGGTACTACGCCCGCTTCACCGCGCCTTGGCTCGCCGAGGCGCCGACCGACCGCGGGGCGATCGACCGCTGGCTCCCCGTCGACCAGTATATCGGCGGCATCGAGCACGCGATCCTGCACCTGCTCTACGCGCGCTTCTTCATGCGCGCGATGCGCGAGACCGGCTGGTCGGGGACAGCCGAGCCGTTCGCAGGGCTGTTCACGCAGGGGATGGTCGTCCACGAGACCTACAGGGACGCGGCCGGCGCCTGGGTGGCGCCGGCCGACGTGAGGCTCGCCACGGAGGGCGGCGAGCGCCGGGCGTTCCACGCGACGACGCACGCGCCGGTCGCGATCGGCGCGATCGAGAAGATGTCGAAGTCGAGGAAGAACGTCGTCGATCCCGACGACATCATCGCCTCCTTCGGCGCCGACACGGCACGCTGGTTCATGCTCTCGGACTCGCCCCCTGAGCGCGACGTGATCTGGACGGAGGAGGGCGTGCAGGGCGCCGCCCGCTTCGTGCAGCGGGTCTGGCGGCTGGTGAACGCGGCCGCCGCGGCCGCCGGCGCAGGGAGCGCCGACGCGGCCCTGCGCAAGGCCGCGAACCGGGCGCTTTCCGCCTTCGGCGAGGACGTGGAGCGGCTGCGCTTCAACCGCTGCGTCGCCCACGTCTACACGCTCGCCAACGCCCTGGAGGAGGGTCTTCGCGCCGGCGCGGCGGAGCCGGCGGCGCGGGATGCCGCCGGCCTCCTGGTGCAGCTCATCGCGCCGATGATGCCGCACCTCGCCGAGGCCTGCTGGGAGGCGCTCGGCCGCGACGGCCTCGTGGCGCAGGCGCCCTGGCCCGACTTCGACCCGGCGCTGCTGGTCGAGGACGCGGTCACGCTCCCCGTCCAGGTCAACGGCAGGAAGCGCGCCGACGTCACGGTGCCGCAGGACGCGGACGCCGCCGCCGTCGAGGCCCTGGTGCTGGCCGACGAAGGCGTGCGGCGGGTGCTGGAGGGGCGCAGCCCCCGGAAGGTCATCGTGGTGCCGGGGCGGATCGTGAACCTCGTGGTGTGAGGGGCGATCGCAGTCCGAGGCGCGGGTTCCCTCCCCCCTCTGCGGGGGAGGGACGAGGCGGCTCGCTTTACCTGAAACGCTCAGTCGCCCGAAGCCGGCCCGTCGAGCGGATGCAGGCGGTCGGCCTCGGGGGCCGAGACCCGCACCGGCCGCGACAGCCGTCGCGCGAGGGCGGGGAGGTCCGGCGGCGGCGCCTCGGCCGGGGCGTAGAGCGCCCAGTCGAGGGCGGCTAGGCCCGCCTCGGTCGCGGGGTCGGCGCGCCAGTGGCGGGCGAGCGCCGGGTCGGCTTCCAGGGTCGCCGCGCGGAACGCCGACACGTCGCCCGCCGCCGCGGCGCGCCGGAGGGCGCGGCGGCCGCGTCCGGAGAGGCGCAGGGCCCCCGCGCCGGCCCCGAAGCCGATCAGCGCCAGCCCGAGGCCGAAGGCGGCGAGCCCCGCGGCGGCCGCGACCCACGGCGAGGCCGTCGTCGGGGGGCCAAGGTCGGTCTCGCGGTCGGGCAGGCCGCCGCCGATCTGGCGGGCCGGGATCTCGGCCTCGCGCATCGTGCGCGAGGCGGTGTCGAACCATGGGATGACGATGGCGTCGAGCGGGATGATCTCCGGCACGCCCGGCCGCACGTCCCACTGGTAGGTCGCCCGCGCCACCGGGCCCTGCGGCGTCACCAGGGTCTCGCGGGTGACCGGGCCGGCGAAGGTGAGGATGCCGCGGGTGCGCATCACCGGGCGCGGCGGCAGCCCTTCCGCGACCATGCCCTGCGCCTCGATCGTGACGATGCGCCGCGTGGTCTCGCCGAGCTTCACCGTCTCCGGGTCGGGCGCCCAGGAATCGGTGATCGTCACGTCACGCGCCGGCAGCCACCACGGCTCCTTCACGTCCGGCCCATTGCCCTCCCTGGTCCAGGCCGCGACCGGCAGGGGTATGGGGGCGGAGCGCACGTCGACGACCCGACGCGCGCCGTCGACGTTGACCGTCAGGCGGTGGTCGAACGGCTCGATGACGAAGTCGCCGGCATGGTGCGGGAACACCGCCACCACCCGGTCGAAGGCGATCGCGCTCTGGCCGTCGGGGAGCTTGGTCCTGCTCCAGCGGTCGCGGCCGAGCTGGCTCCAACTGAAGTTGGCGAGACTCGGCTGGACCACCTCCTCCAGCAGGATCGGCTGCTTGTAGACCCCGTGGATCTTGAGCAGCACCATCTCGCGGGAGAACGGCGCGGCGTTGCCGTTGCGCTCGGGCGTGACGGTGAGCGTCAGGTCGCCGGGCTCGATCTCGGCGCGGGCGGGGGTGGCGAGGAGGGCGAGGACGATCCAGAAAGCAGCCTTCCCTCGACGCGCGCGCCCTCCCCCATCTGCGGAGGAGGATGGCCCTTGCGTCAGCGAGGGTCGGGAGAGGGGAGCGACGATGCCGGAGACGGCGCTCCCCGCTCCCGACTTAGCTCGCCGGCCACCCTCCCCCGCAGGGGGAAGAGGGAAGATGCGCGTTGCGCGATTTTTGCCCAAGGCAGTCACCATGGGTTGCTCCCGGCGGGCATGCTGGTCCCGGCCTCGATGCGGCGGGTCTGCTCGGCCTTGAGGCGGAGCTTGAGGAAGCGGCCGGGGTCGTCCGGCAAGGTCTGGAGCCAGAGCCGGTCGGGGCGGATCTCGTGGGCCTCGAAGCTCTTGGTGACGCGGCGGACCTCCTGCTCGGGGGCCTCGGCCACCATCGCCGAGCCGCCGCCGGTGCGCCCGCGCCCGGCGGCGTCGCCCGCCGAGCCGCGGGCCTCGCCGCGGCCGGACTCGACCGTCTGCTGCTCGGCACGCCCGCGGCGCGCGACCTTGCTGTTGCCGGGGATCGAGGCCGACGAACTCGCCTCGCGGTTGCCGGCCAGCCCCTCGCCGCTGGAATTGGCCTGGACGGTGTCGTCCTTCTCCTGGTTGGCCGTGTTGTTGTAGCGGGCGCCGTACTGCGCCGAGCCGTTGGCGGTGCCGCCGCCCTTGCCACGGTCGATCGCCTCCGCGACGAGCTTGGCCAGGAGCGAGCGGTTGGCCTGCGCGTCGGCGTCGCGCGGGTTGAACTGGAGCGCCGCGTCGTAGGCCGCGATCGCGCCCGCGTAGTCGCCCATCCGCGCGAGCGCGTTGCCGAGGTTGTACGCGTTGCGCCGCCCGCCGTTACGGAACAGCGCCGCCGCCGCTTCGTAGCGCCCGGCCGCGTAGAGCGCGGGCCCGAGCCACGCGGGCTCGTCGAGCACGGCGACGGCGAGCGACGGCAGGCCGATCCCCATCAGCAGGCGCCCGAGGCCGGTGCGCGGCTGGGAGACCAGGGCGAGCGCGAGGAGGCCGGCGCCGGCGAGCGCCATTCCCCCGATCTGCGCCCAAAGCCGCCAGCGGCGGGAGAGGGCGGCGCGCAGCGGCATCGCCGCCGCGGAGAGGGCGTGCATCGACAGGGCCTGCATCGTCACGCGCTCCATCATCACGCGCTCCTGCGGAACAGGATCAGGGCGGGCACCATCGCGAGGAGCAGGAGCCAGCGGCCGAGGTCGGCGAAGGCGAGCACGGTGTAGCCGCCGGCCGCGAGGTGCTGCGCGGTGCTGGCGCCGACCGCGTCGAGGACCGGCGCGGGGCTCGCCAGGTCGGCCGCCGTGCCGCCCCCGGCCGCGACGACCTGGTCCAGCGCCGCGCGGTCGGGCTTCGGCGCGCCGGCTGGCAGGGACACCTGGGCGGGCACGAACAGGCCCTGCAGGCGCCAGCCCTGTTCCCGGATGGCGCGGGCCTCGCGAAGGGCCGCCTCGCCGATGCCGTCGCCGTCGGTGATCAGCACCACGTCGGCGGCGACGACCCCGGCCTCGCCGAGCGTCCGGCGGGCGAGCGCCAGCCCGCGTTCCGGGTGGCTGCCGCGGTCGGGCACGGTGTCGGCATCGAGCGCGAACAGGGTCGTGCCGAAGCTGTCGCGGTCGGTGGTCGGCGGCACCGCGAGGTAGGCGTCGCCCGCGTAGACCACGAGCGCCACGGAGCGCGTGCCCGCGGCCTCGGCGACACCTTGCGCCGTCTGGCGCAGGTCCTTGAGACCGCCGCCCTCCGTGACCGAGCGCGACAGGTCGGCGACGATCACCGTGGCGTCGAGGTTGCGGAAGGTCGCCGCGTCCTTGCGCTCCACCGCCGGGCCGGTGAGCGCGAGCGCAACGAGGCCGGCGGCGACCGCGGCCGCGAGGTTCGCCTGCCGCCGTCCGCCGAGCACCGCCCCGCGCCGCGCCATCAGCGCCATCAGCGCCGGATCGACCGCCTTCGCCCAGTCCCCGAGCGGCGCCGCGCGCGAGGCGGCACGCAGGGCGAGCAGGGCGATGACCGGCACCGCGAGCAGCCACCACGGCCGCAGCAGGGCGTAGGCGTCGAGCCCGCTCATCGGCCGGCTCCGCGAGCAGGATACGCGCGGTCGCCGGCCGAAACGCGGGTCCCCTTCCCCTTCTGCGGGCCGGCGGATGCACACACCTCCCGACGCGCTCGGATGAGGCACGGATTCCCTCGCCCCGCCTGCGGGGAGAGGCTCGGCTGCACCCCGCCGTGCAGCCGGGAAGCGCAGGCGAAGCCGAAGCGGCGGTGAGGGGACGGTTCCGGACGAGACCTATCCGGTATCGCCCCCTCACCGTCGGCTGCCGCCTCGCCGCGCCGACGACGGGGTCGTCGCGGCCCTCTCCCCGCAGGCGGGGCGAGGGGATGCGCGGCCGGCGACGCGGCAAGCGCCAAGATGTGTGAATCCGGTAGCCCGCAGAGCGGGAAGGACTGCGCGTCGGTCGAAGTGCTGATGTCTGAAGCGTCGGAAGGCCGTCGAGGAAGCCAGACGCGGGCGGCGGGACGATCGGTCCTCATCACCGCCTCCGCGAGGCGAGCAGCAGGGCGGCGCAGGCGAAGGCGAGCGTCGCCGGCCAGGGCCAGAGGTCGCGGCGCAGCGGCAGCGGCGGCGCCTTGGCGCGGCCGCCCTCGAGGGCGTCGATCGCGTCGGCCACCGCGATCAGGTCCGCGGTGGTCTTCACGCGGAACGCCGTCCCGCCGCTGAGGCGCGCCATCTCGCGCAGGGTCTCGGTGTCGACCACATCCTGCTCGCCGTCGGCGTCGGCCATGTCGCGGGGGCCGAGCGCGATGGTGTGGACTCTGATCCCGAGTTCGGCGGCCAGCGCCGCCACGTCCTTCGGCGTGGTCTGGCCGGCGTTGTTGGCGCCGTCCGAGAGCAGGATCACCGCCTTCGAGGACGCCGCCGGCCGGCCGGGACCGGTGTCCGCATCCTTCGGGTCGAGCCGGCGCAAAGCCAGCCCGAGGCCGTCGCCGATGCCGGTGGAGCGGCCGACGAGGCCGATGGTCGCCTCCTCCAGCGCGCGGGCGACGCTCGCGGTGTCGAAGGTGAGGCTGGCCGCCACGTAGGCTTGGTCGGCGAAGATCACGAGGCCGATGCGGTCGCCGGCCCGCCGCCGGATGAAGTCGGCGCCGACGCGCTTGACCGCGACGAGGCGGTTCACGGTCTCGCCGTCCAGCGCGAAGTCGCGCCGCTCCATCGAGCCGGAGAGGTCCATGGCGAGCATGATCTCGCGGCCCGATGCCGGCAGCGCGGTCGCGGGCAGGACGAGGCGGGGGCCGCTGAGCGCGACGACGAGGGCGGCCCACAGCGTCCAGATCGCCCAGGTGCGGCGCCGGCCGCGCGCCGCGACCTCGGCACCGGCCTGCGACTGCGCCACCAGGGAGGCCGGGACCCGCAGCGCCCCGCTGCCGCCCGCGGCCTCGGCCGGGATCAGCCTTCGGGCGAGCAGCGGCAGCGGCAGCAGCACCAGCGCGACCGGCGCGGCGAGATCGAACGCGGAGGCAAGCGCCGTGCCCCAGGCCGGGAGCCAGGTCACGCCTTGATCCGCCCGATCAGGCGGCCGAGCTCGGTGTCGAGCGCCGCCGGATCGGCCACGGGTCGGCGATACAGCCCGTCCACGAGGCCGCCGCCGGCACCCGCCGTGAAGAAGGTGGTCGCGAACAGCCTGTCGAGCCTTCCGGCCCAGGCCGATCCTCGCGCGGCGGCGGCCTCCTCGCCCTGAAGCGTGCGGGCGACCCGGCGCAGCAGCCGCGCCTGCGCCACGCGCCGCGCCTCCGGCTCCAGCGCGCCGGCGGCGGCCAGTTCGCGCAGGGCCGCGCGGCGGATCGTGGCGCGGGCGCGCACGCGCAGGTAGCGCACGAGCCCGACGAGCAGCGCGGCGGCGAAACCGAGCAGGATCGCGGCCACGACCGGCCCGGAGATCGCGCCAGCGGCATCGCCGGGCAGGTGCAGGCCGCGGAGGGATTCGAGGGTGGGCGCGTCGGTGGGGTTCATGGGGTGCGGACGGCCTGCGGGCGCGGCGCCCTCCCCCCTCTGCGGGAGCGGGTGGGCCTCGCGTCGGCGAGGGTCGGGAGAGGGGAGCGCCGCATCCGGACAGCGGGCTTCCCTCTCCCGACTTGGCTCGCGGGCCACCCTCTCCCCCGCACAAGTCGGGCTTGCCCGACTTGTGCTGCGGAAATACTGATCTCGGGCAAGCCCGAGATCAGTCGGGGCGAGGGAAGGTGCGCTTGGTCACAGCACCGCATCGAGCCGCTCCATCAGCGGTGCGTAGGCTTCCGGGCCGGCCTCGACGTCGAGGCGCAGGCCCGCGATGCCGCGGCGGGCGTAGTCGGCGAGCCGCTCGTCGGCGGCCGGCCGCCCGGCCTCGGCGGCCGAGCGGCCGGCCTGGACGGTGCCGCGGCGGCCGTCGGCCAGCGCGAAGGGGTAGAAGCCCGGCGGCCGCGTCCGCTCGAAGGCGTCGCTCACCAGAATCAGGCGGATCGAGAGGCGCTCGGCCAAGAGCGTCAGCAGGCGGTCGAAATCCGCGCCGGGGGTATCGAGCGCGCTGGCGATGACGAGGTGGCCGCCCGACGGCAGCAGGCTGCGGGCCAGCGTCAGCAGAGCGTCCAGCGGCGGATCGGCGGCGGCGGGCGCGGCGAGGGCGCGGGCGTGCGCGGCCGCGAGCGCGCCCGTCACCGCGGTCATCGCGCGCTCGGCACCGGCCGGGCGCAAAGCCGTCGGCTCGGTGCCGCCCGCGACGACGAGGCCGACGCGGCCGCCATCGCCGACGATGCGCCAGCCGAGCAGCGCCAGCGCCTCGGCCGCCGCCACCGAGCGCAGCGCCCGGCGGGTGCCGAACAGCATCGAGGGCCGGAAGTCGGCGAGCAGCACCACCGCGCGGTCGCGCTCGTCGTGATGGGTGCGGACGTGCAGGATGCCGGTGCGGGCGGTGCTGTTGCGGTCGATGTGGCGCCGGTCGTCGCCCTCCGACCACAGGCGCACGTCGTCGGGCTCGGAGCCGCGCCCGCGCCGCCGGGTCACGATCCCGCCGGGCAGTCCCGCCAGCGTCCGGGTCGCCGGCGAGACCCCGCGGCGGGCGAGGTGGCGCAGCCCCATCAGCGCCGCGCCGGAGAGGTGCAGGCCGGGGTCGGTATCGGGCGCGGCGGAGGCGGTCATGCCGGCGGCCATGCGCTCCCCCTCCCCCCTCTACGGGGGATGGTGGGCCTCGCGTCGGCGAGGGTCGGGAGAGGGGAGCGCCGCATCTGGACAGAGCGCTCCCCTCTCCCGACCCGCTTCGCGGGCCACCCTCCCCCGCAGAGGGGGGAGGGGGCGTCTGCGCTCGTTAAGCCCCTGCCTCTCACCCTCAGAGCGCCCGCACCCGCTGCACCAGCCCGGCGACGATGCCGCGGGTGGTCAGGTCCTCGGCCGCCGCGCGCCAAGTCAGGCCGATGCGGTGCGCGAGCGCGTCGGCGGCCAGTTCCGAGACGTCCTCGGGGATCACGTGGTCGCGGCCGCGCAGGTAGGCCCGCGCCTTGCCCGCCATCATCAGGGCGAGCGTGCCGCGAGGCGAGGCCGGGTGCTCGATCGCCGCGCGGAGGTCGGGCGCTGCCGCATCCGTGCGGGTCGCGGCGACGAGGCGCACGAGGTAGTCCTTCAGCGCCGGAGAGACGTAGGTCTTCAGCGCGGCCTCCCGCGCCGCCAGGATCTCGGCGAGCCCGAGCTTCACCGGCATCGCCTCGGCGTGGTGGTTCAGTTCGCCCTCGACGAGGTCGAGGATCTTCCGCTCGGCGGCCTCGTCCGGCATGCCGACGACGACGTGCAGCAGGAAGCGGTCGAGCTGCGCCTCCGGCAGGGGAAAAGTGCCAGCATGCTCGATCGGGTTCTGGGTCGCCACAACCATGAACGGGTCGGGCAGCGGATGGGTGTGGCCGGCGACCGTGATCTGGCCCTCCGCCATCGCTTCGAGCAGGGCCGACTGCACCTTGGGCGGGGCGCGGTTGACCTCGTCCACGAGGATCAGCGAATGGAACAGGGGGCCGGGCAGGAACTCGAAGGTGCCGGCATCCTGGCGCCACACCGTGGTGCCGGTCAGGTCGGCCGGCATCAGGTCCGGCGTGCACTGGATGCGCGCGAACGAGCCGTCGAGGCCGTCGGCGAGGCGCTTGACCGCGCGGGTCTTGGCCAGCCCCGGCGCGCCCTCGATCAGCAGGTGGCCGCCGGTGAGCAGCCCGATCAGCAGGCGCTCGACCAAGCCCTCGCAGCCGATCAGGCCGTGCTCCAGCCCGGCGCGCAGGTCGAGGATGCGGGCGCGCAGGGTGGCCGCCCGAGGATCGGCTGAGGGATCGGGCGTCGGACCGCCGGACGCCGGACGCTCGGCGAGCGCGGCGCCGCTCATGCGCGGGACGACCCGGCCGGCGGGAAGAGAGCCTTCATCCTGCACGTCTCCTCGTAGACTTGCCGTGTAGACTTGTCGTCGGACCCGGATTCTTGGGCGATCCGGTGCCCTGCCCGTGTGCCCGCTGCCCGGGGCACCCGTCAATCCCGCCCGCGGGCGGTGCGCACCTCGGGCGTCCGAGGCGGCGTCACGCAACCGTCACGCACGGGCGCGTAGGGAGGCGCGATGGTCCACCTGCCGAGCCCGCTTCCCGAGAGCGTGAATTCCGCGATCGGCCTGGTCGTCGCCTTCGCGCTCGGCACCCTGATCGGCGCGGAGCGGCAGTACCGGCAGCGGACGGCGGGCCTGCGCACGGCGGTGCTGGTGGCTGTGGGTGCGGCCGCCTTCGTCGATCTCGGCGTGCGGCTCACCGGCAACGAGGGCGGCACCCGCACGGTCGCCTACGTGATCTCCGGCATCGGCTTCCTCGGCGCCGGCGTGATCATGAAGGAGGGCATGAACGTGCGCGGCCTCAACACCGCCGCGACCCTGTGGTGCTCGGCCGCCGTCGGCGCCTTCGCGGGTGCCGACCTGCCGCTGGAGGCGTCGTTCGTCACGCTCGCGGTGCTGGCCTGCAACACCCTGCTGCGCCCGCTCGTCAACGCGATCAACCGCGCGCCCATCGACGCGAGCGCGACGGAGGCGACCTACGAGGTCCAGGTGACGACGGCCCCCGACGCCGCCGGCCCGGCCCGCGACCTCCTGGTCGAGCGCTTGGAGGCGGCGGGCTACCCGGTCGGCGGCGTCGCGGTCGAGGAGCGCGGCGAGGAACTGGTCGAGGTCGTCGCGACGCTGACCGCCACCGCGGTGGCGGCCAAGGACCTCGACGCGGTGGTGGCGGCCCTGGAGACCCAGCCCGGCATCCGCCACGCCACGTGGTCGGTGCAGACGGGGGATTGACGCGTTCGGGCTTCCCGTGCGCAACGGCCGGGCCCCGCCGCTACACGCTGGGCGAATTGCTGGGCGGAGCAGAACACCTGATCCTGCCTGACGTGCGGCGGCGCACCCTGGATGCGGGGCCGCGCTTCTCCCGCCCCGCCCCGACGCCACCTCTCCCCTCGCGGGACCGGACCTCGGCTCCGCACGGAGAATCTCCATGGCAGCACCTCGGAAGAACGCGCTCATCGTCGGGGCCTCGCGCGGCCTCGGGCTGGGGCTCGTCGAGACCTTCCTGAAGCGCGGCTGGCGCGTCACCGCGACCCAGCGCAAGCCCTCGCCCGACCTCGCGGCGCTGGCCTCCGACGCGCTGAGCGTCGAGACCGCCGACATCGACGACGACGCGGCGGTCTCGGCCCTGCACCAGCGCCTGGCCGGCCAAAGATACGATCTGGTCTTCGTGGTCGCGGGCGTGGCGACGCAGGCGCACGATCCCGCGCACGACGTCCCGCGGGCGGTGGCGGCGCAGGTCTACCTCACCAACGCGATCAGCCCGATCCGCTTCGCGGAACGCTTCCGCGATAGGCTGGCGGCCGGCGGCAGCCTCGTCCTGATGAGTTCGGTCCTCGGCAGCGTCGGGCTCAACGAATCCGGCGGCTGGGAGACCTACCGCGCGAGCAAGGCGGCCCTGAACACGCTGGCGCTCAGCTTCGAGATCCGCCACCGCGCCGAGAACCTCAGCGTCATCCTGATGCATCCGGGCTGGGTCCGCACCGAGATGGGCGGACCCGAGGCCGACATCGATGTGGAGACCAGCGTCGCCGGCATGGCCGACGTGATCGAGGCCCGGCTCGGCCGGCCCGGCACGGCCTATCTCGACTACCGCGGCGAGACGCTGGCTTGGTAGCCGGCACGCGCCTCACCGGCCGCGAGCCGGCATCCCCCGCGCCGGAAAATGCTCTACCGGCGCGGGTCGAGCGGGCGGCCGCGCCGCTCGACGATCACCGGCGGACGGGTGCGGCGCTCGACAATGACGGTGCGCGGCGCGCGGCTCGGGCCCGCTTGGCTGAAGATCCGCTCGGGCACCCGCTCGGGTTTTGCGCGCAAGGCGGCGAGCACATGCGGGCGGACCTCGTCGGGGGCGAGGCCGATCAGGCCGGCGGCGATCTCGACCTGCTGTTCGAGGTCGTCCGACAGGTCCTGCGCGGCGGTCACCGCCTCGATCACCGTCGGCGGCTCGCGCCGCACCCGGATCGGCGGAAGGTCGGCAAAGCTCTTCCTGGTCTTCTTCACGGCTGGGCTCGCGCTCGTCATCGCCCGAGCATAGCGGATTCGCCTCGATTGTGCACCGCATCACGGCGTGGCGGCGGCCGCCGTGCGCGGCGATGATGACGCGGTGCCGAGCGACTGGGCAGCCGGCGTCGATGCCGACGGGCGCGGCGAGTTCATTCAGGATGCAGATGCCGCAGGGTGCGGCAGGATATCGCGTCGAAATGACGCGGCAGGAAGACGCCCGCGACGCCCGGTTCCACCATCGCCGGGGGCGATGATGGCGCCGCGACACGTCGCGACCCGAGATGCCATGCCCGACCCCGTCCACGACCCCCGAGTCACGCCCGCCCGGCCGGATCTCGCCGACATCCGGTTGCGCGGATCGGTCGAGGCCGCGCGGTTCGTCGCGGGCGAACCGCGCCGCGTCGCGGTTCCCGTCGCTCCCTTGCGGCGCACGCCCCGCGCCGATGCCGGCCTGGAGACCGAGGCGGTGATGGGCGACGCGGTGACCGTCTACGAGGTTCGGGACGGCTTCGCCTGGGTCCAGATCGTCCACGACGGCACCGTCGGCTACCTCCCGGCGGCGAGCCTCGGCCCGGCCGACCCGGCCCCGACCCACCGGATCACGGCGCTGCGCAGCTTCCTCTACCCCGCCCCCGACATGAAGCGCCCGGCGCTCGACCATCTCGGCCTCGGCGCGGCCCTCGCGGCCACGGGCGAGGCGGGCGAATATCTGAGGGTCGGCGACGCGTTCGTCTTCGCGGGCCACTGCACGCCGCTCGACCGCCTGGAGCCGGACCATGCCGCGACCGCCGAGCGCCTCGTCGGCACGCCCTACCTCTGGGGCGGCCGCACCAGCCTCGGCCTCGACTGCTCGGGCCTCGTGCAGCTCTGCCTGTCGCTGGCCGGCCGTCCCTGCCCGCGCGACGCCGACCAGCAGGCCCGCGCGGTGGGCCACGCCCTGCCGCCGAGCTTCGACGGCCTGCGCCGGGGCGACTTCATCGACTGGCGCGGCCATACCGGGCTGATGCTCGATCCCGAGACCCTGATCCACGCCAACGGCCACCACATGGCGGTGGCGATCGAACCGTTGCGGCAGGCGGCGGCGCGGATCGCGGACAACAGTTACGGGGCGGTGACCGGGATGCGGCGCCTCTGATGCGGTTTCCGGCCGATGGGTTCGTGATCCTGCCCTCCATCATCCGCTCGGCACTCCCTCTCCCCTTTACGGGGGAGGGAAGGCGCTTGACCGAACCGATCAACCGGAAACCGTATGATCCGGCGCGCGGCCCGATTGTCCCCGTTTCGTCGGTGCGCGCGCTCGTAGCGAGCTCCGGAACGATCGGCGCCGCCTTCCGCCGCCCGTCCCTATCCCTTCAGCCGCATCTTGATCCGATAGGTCAGGCCGTCGCGCACGTCGCGGTAGGCGTCGAGGCGCTGCTCGCGCGAGGCGTCCTGGAGGATGGTCGGGTCGGGGGTCGGCCAGTACTCGACGTCGGCGGCCAGCGTGTGCGTCAGCGCCAGCGCCTTGTGGTGGGCCTCGGGGGCGAGCGTCACGATCAGGTCGAAGTTCAGGCCCTCCCACTCCTCCAGTTCCTCGATGGTGCGGGGCTTGTGCCGGGCGGCGTCGATGCCGATCTCGTCGAGCGCGGCGACCATGAACGGGTCGGTCGGCTCGCCCGAGCGCACGCCCGCCGACTGCACGTAGACCGACCTGCCGAAATAGTAGCGCGCGATCGCCTCCGCCGCCACGGAGCGCACGGCGTTGAAGTTGCACATGAACAGCACCGATTGCACCCGCCGCTTCCTCGGGACGGTCGGGTCGCTCGGCGGGACGACGACGTCCATCGCGAAGCGGTCTCAGGCCGGGATCGGGCGCGGGGGGCGTGCCACCGCCTCAACCCCGCCAGTGCAGGGCGAAGATCAGGGTGAACAGCCGCCGCGCGGTGACGTGGTCGAGGTCGACCTTGCCGTCGAGGCGCTGCTTCAGGGTCTCGGAGGCTTCGTCGTGCAGGCCGCGCCGGCCCATGTCGATCGCCTCGATCTGCGTCGGCGAGGCGGTGCGGATCGCGTTGTAGTAGCTCTCGCAGATCATCTCGTAGTCGCGGATCACCCGGCGGAACGGGGTCAGCGACAGCAGGTGGGTCATCACCGGCTCGCCGGCCGCGCTGGTGATCGCGAAGGAGAGCTTGTTCTCGACGAGTCCGAGGTCGAGGGCGTAGGGACCGGTGCGCCCGGGAATCGCGAAGCGGTTGTCCTCCAGGATGTCGAAGATCGCGATGGCGCGCTCGTGCTCCTGGTCGGGGTTGCCGCGCCCGATCGAGGCCTCGTCGAGGGTGACCGCCACCAGGCGGTCCCGCGACCGCTCCGCCTTCGCCTCCGACATCGACGCTGCCTCACAGGTTCAGGCGGATCGCGACGGAGCGGGCGTGGCCCTCCAGACCCTCCGACCGGCCGAGCGTTATCGCCGCGGGGCCGAGCGCCCGCAAGCTCTCCGGCGTGCAGGCCAGGATCGTGGTGCGCTTCATGAAGTCGAGGACGCCCAAGCCCGACGAGAACCGCGCCGAGCGCGCGGTCGGCAGCACGTGGTTCGGCCCGCCGACGTAGTCGCCGATCGCCTCGGGCGTGTGGCTCCCGAGGAAGATCGCCCCGGCGTTCCGGATTTTTCGCGAGAGGCCCTCCGCGTCCTGCGTCTCGATTTCGAGGTGCTCGGGCGCGAGGCGGTCGACCAGCGGCACCGCCTCGTCGAAGTCGCGCACGCGGATGATCGCGCCGTAGTCGCGCCAACTGGCGCGGGCGATCTCCGCCCGGGGCAGGGTGGTCAGCGCCCGCTCCACCGCCGCCGCGACGGCCTCGGCCAGCTCCGCGCTGTCGGTGATGAGGATCGCCTGCGCCGCCGCGTCGTGCTCGGCCTGGGCCAGGAGGTCGGCGGCGACCCAGTCCGGGTTGGCCTGCGCGTCGGCCAGGATCAGAACCTCGGAGGGGCCGGCGATCATGTCGATGCCGACCTGCCCGAACACCCGGCGCTTGGCCGCCGCGACGTAGGCGTTGCCGGGGCCGACGATCTTGGCGACGGGGGCGATGGTCGCGGTGCCGTAGGCGAGCGCGGCGACCGCCTGCGCCCCGCCGACGCGATAGACTTCGTGGACGCCGGACAGGTGGGCGGCGGCGAGCACCAGCGGGTTCGATCGCCCGTCCGGCATCGGCACCACCATGACGATCCGCGGCACGCCCGCGACGCGGGCGGGGATCGCGTTCATCAGCACCGAGGACGGGTAGCTCGCGGTGCCGCCGGGGACGTAGAGCCCGACCGATTCCAGCGCCGTCCAGCGCCAGCCCGCGGTGACGCCGAGCGCGTCGGTGGAGAGCCGGTCGCCGGGCACCTGCTCGCGGTGGAAGGCCGCGATGCGCGCGGCGGCGAAATCCAGGGCCGCCAGCGCGTCGGCCGGGCAGGCGGCGAGCGCCGCCGCGATCTCGTCGTCCGTCACCCGCAGGGCGCTGTGCGAAAACTCGGGGCCGAGGCGGTCGAAGCGGCGGGTGTAGTCGACGAGCGCCGCATCGCCCCCGGCGGTAACGCCACCGATGATGCCGCGCACCGTCTCGTCGACATCCTCCGAGATCTCGCGCTTGACGGTGAGCAGCCGCGAGAAGTCCTCCGCGAAGGTCGGGTCGGTGCTGTCGAGGCGGATCATCGGACGGTTCTTCTCGTGGTGGCGGGAGGCTCCGGCTTCAGCTCGCGGTGCCGGGCGCAGCTTCGGTGGCGTGCCCCGGACGCCCCACGGCCTCCCAGACCGGCCCGAGGTCCTTCATCCGCACCTCGACGCACTCCACGTCGAGGCGGATCGCGGCGCCGCCGGAGAACACCAGCGTGACGGTGCCCGACGGCGCCTCGGTCGGCGCGAAGGTCACCGCGAGCAGGCTCAGGGCGCTCTCGCCCGCCCCCGGCACGAGCCCGCGGGTGCGGACGCCGAGCACCCGCTCGAAATGCACGCCTGCGAGCCGCCGCCGCGGCGCATCCGGCGCCGACCAGTCGAAGCGGCGCACCACGAGCACGAAGCGGTGCTCGGCGGCGAGATAGGTGAGGTCGGCCGCGTGCAGGACCGCGTCCTGGAGATGGGCCGAGATCACGGTGAGATCCTCGGCGTCGAGGGCGGCGAGCTTGAGGAGCTCCATGACGGGGATGTCGCGCTGCACGGGAGGTCACGGGAAACGTATCGGCCCGCGTCAGTAGCGAGGTGCACCCGTTCCGGCAATCGCGGGCCGCGTTCGCGCGTGGCGATGGGGCGAGGCGGGACGCTGCGTCTTCCGGCCGCGCGGCCCCTCCGTCGCCGGCCGCCGGGGCCGATGCGCGCTCCGGCTTGCCGGTGACGGACGGGCCCGGACACCGGGGCCGGCCGACGGCCTCAGCCGCCGTTCAGGCGGGCCCGCCTAGACCGGCCCTCGACATCCAACGGGAGACGACACGACCATGACCCTGAAGCGACTCACCCTCGCGGTGCTCGCCGCCCTGACCCTTGGGACCACGTTCGGCGCGGTCGAGGCCGGCGCCCAGTCCTACGGCAACGAGTACGGCGGCCCCCGCCGCTTCGACCGCGGCTACGACGACGACCGCCCACGGCCGCGCCGCCGCGACTTCGACGACGACCGCTACGACCGTCGCCGCGAGGACTTCGGCGGCCGCCGCGGCGGCAGCATCTGCGTCACCTCGCGCGGCAACTGCGTGAGCCGCCCGGCCCCGTTCGGTTCGCAATGCGGCTGCGAGATCCCGGGCTTCGGGCCCAAGCGCGGCCAGATCGGCCGCTTATGCGCCGCGCCTCGCGGGCGATGCCGCGACGGCTGCTTCCCTTTCCCCCCTGCGGGAGGGGGAAGCGCGCGGGCCGGGATATCTTCGGTGATGCGACCTTCGCCGGCTCACCCGCGAGGCGGCCGGCCGGTCGCCGGGCTGGCCCGACCCCGGCCCCGGCCGGGCACGACGCGGCTCCGACCGCCCCTCAGATCTCGATCTCGGTCCCCACCTCGACCACCTGCCGCGTCGGCAGCCCGAAATGGGCGCCGGTGCGCTCGGCGTTGCGCTGCATGAAGGCGTAGAGGCCCTCGCGCCAGCTCACCATGCCGGGGGCGGTGGGCGAGGGGATGATCGCCTCGTGGCCGATGAAGTAGGTCATGTCCTCGAGGAACTCGGCCGGGAGCAGGCCGCTCGCGACCGCGCATTGCAGCCCTTCCGGGATCGAGGCCGTCTGCATGAAGCCGTAGCGCAGGACGACGCGCTCCATCCCCGGCGTGTAGCGCGAGATCGCCTTGCGGATGCCGGACGCGACGAGGGTGACCTGGGCCCGCTCGGTGGCCGGGACCACCGGCTCCTCCTCGTAGATCACCGTGATGAGGAGGATGCGCTCGTGCAGGCAGCGGCTGCGCTGGACCAGGCGGCCGAGCGCCATCGGGATGCCCTCGGTCGCCGCGGTGAGGAAGGCCGCGGTTCCGGGCAGCGTCACCGGCGGATGCGAGGCGAGGCGCGCGAGGAAGGCGTCCTCGGGCATGCGCATCGTCGCCCGCACCGCTTCGAGCAGGCGGTTGCCCTTCATCCAGGTCAGCATCAGGAAGGCGACCGCGAAGGCGAGCAGCAGCGGGAACCAGCCGCCCTCGAACAGCTTCGCGCTGTTGGCGGCGAAGAACACGAGGTCGACGACGAGGAACGCGCCGTTCAGCGCGATCACCGCGTAGAGGTTGTAGCCCCATTTCAGCGCGACGAGCGCGGCGAGCAGGGTGGTGATCGCCATCAGGAGCGACACCGCGATGCCGTAGGCGCCGGCCAGCGCCTCCGACGAGCCGAAGATCAGCACCGCGGCCAGCGTCGCGGCGGCGAGCAGCCAGTTCACGGCCGGCACGTAGATCTGCCCGCGCTCGGCCTGGTCGGTGTGGACGACGCGCATCGCCGGCAGGAAGCCGAGCTGGATCGCCTGCTGGGTCAGCGAGTAGACGCCCGAGATCACCGCCTGCGACGCGATCACGGTGGCCATCGTCGCCAGCGCGATCAGCGGGTAGTGCGCCCAGTCCGGCGCGAGGCGGTAGAACGGGTTGTCGATCGCGTCCGGCTCGACGATGAGCAGCGCCCCCTGCCCGAAATAATGGATCACCAGCGCCGGCAGCACGAGGCCGAACCATGCGATGCGGATCGGCCTGGCGCCGAAATGGCCCAGATCGGCATACATCGCCTCGCCGCCGGTGACCGCGAGGAAGGCCGCGCCCAGCATCGCGAAGCTCACGTGCCAGCCGGCGTGAAACAGGAAGTCGACCGCCCGCCACGGGTTGAGGGCCGCCAGGATCGCCGGCGCGTGGAGGATGCCGCCGACGCCCATCACGGCGAGCACCGCGAACCACACCAGCATCACCGGGCCGAACACTCGGCCGATCACCGCGACGCCCTTGCGCTGCACCAGGAACAGCCCGACCAGGATCACGAGGGTGACCGGCACGATGAACGGCGTCAGCAGCGGCGCCTCGACCTTCAGGCCCTCGACCGCCGAGAGCACCGAGATCGCCGGGGTGATCGCGCCGTCGCCGTAGAGCAGGGCCGCGCCGACCAGCCCGACGACGAGCAGCAGCGCCTGCCGGGAGCCGGGCTTGGCGTGGCGGGTGCCGAGCAGCGCCAGCATCGCCACGATGCCGCCCTCGCCGCGGTTGTCGGCGCGCAGGATCAGCACCGCGTATTTCAGCGAGACGATCAGGATCAGCGCCCAGAGGATCAGCGAGACCGCGCCGGTGGCCGCCGCCGCGACCGAGGCGCCGCCACCGATGCCAGCCTTGACGGCTTCCTTGAAGGCGTAGAGCGGGCTGGTGCCGATGTCGCCGTAGACGACGCCCAGCGCCCCCAGCGTCAGCGCCGGCCCGGCCCCGTGCCGCACCGCCCCGGGCTTGCGCGCCACGGGCGCGGCCGGCAGGCCGGCCCCTGCGGCCCGATTCCCCCCGAGGCTGACGGCTTGGGTCACGGGCATTCCTCGGGATCGACACGACGTTCGTCGCGAGGCTGCCTGCAAGCGCGGTGCCGATCAAGATGCCGTCCGCGCCGAATGCGGCCGTCGCACCCCGCCGTGTTTCGGGAACGCGGCCGGGGATGCCGGAGGTCTCGCGCCGTGGAGCGATCGGGTCGCGGCGGCGTTGCCCGGAAGAGGGTACGCTCCTTACGCCGGGCGGGCGGTTCGCGGCGCCCCGTGAAGCCCGGATCGCACCGCTGAACGACCGTCCCTCACCGAAGCGGCCCGAGCACCCGCTCCAGCCGCATCCGCGTGATGAGGCCGACCGCGTCGAGGGCGGCCTCGACCTCGGCGGCGGGCGGGTGGCCGAGCCCGCGCTCGAACTCCGCCAGGAGGTCCGCCTTGCCGCGCCCGCGCACCGCGACGATGAACGAGAAGCCGAATTTCGCGCGGTAGGCGGCGTTGAGGCAGTCGAACCGCGAAAGCTCGGCGTCGGTCAGGCTCCCGAGGCCGGCGCCGCCCTGCTCGGCCACCGAATCGGGCGTCATCCGCTCGGCTCACGCCTCCGGGCCGGCGAGGTTCGGATGGGCGTTAAGCAGGCGAAGGCGGTCCGCGGCCGGCGCGGCACGCAGGGCCGCCATCATGGCGGCGTGGAGCGCCGCCGGGCCGGCGAATGGGATCGCGGAGAACGCCCGCTCGGCGACCCAGGGCGAGTGCTCGAAGATGCCGCCGAAGACCGCGACGAACGCGGCGCGGTCCATCGCGTTCACCCGCGCGATGTCGAGGACCGGTTGCTCCGCCTCGCCGCCGCGGACGCCGGAGGGCGTGCCGGCGCCGAGGAGCAGCGCGGCGGCGAGGAGCGGCACGCCGAAGCGCGCGAGCGGGCCGCGCCCGGCGCCCGTCGGCGCCGCCCGGCCTGCCGTCGCGCGGAGCCGGCCTGCCGTCGCGTGGATGAGGGCGACGCGGCGCGCCGGGGTTCGTCCGATCATCGCTCGTCCTTCGCGGGCCGGGCCTTCGGGTGCAGCATGCACGCCCCGGCGCCCGCGACAACACGCCGAAGTCCCGGCCCCTCGGGCGGCCCCCGCGAGGACCGCGCCCGAACCGGCGAACTGGCACCGGACTTGCGGACACCGAAATCGCACGTCGGAGCATTCCTGGCGGTCGACTGCCCGCTCGCTCCTTGGCAACCGACCTTCGGGGAACAGCCCATGTCCGGACACGCGACACCGCCCGTCCTGGTCGTCACCGGCGCGCACCCGAAGCTCTACAGCCACGACCTCGCGCCGACTGCGCCGGAGGGGCGGACCTGGGGCGCCTTCAGCATCTTCGCGATGTGGATGTCGGACGTGCACTCGGTCGGCGGCTACACCTTCGCCGCGAGCCTGTTCTTCCTCGGGCTGACCGGATGGGAGGTGCTCGCCGCGATGGTGGTCGGCATCACCATCGTCTACGTCCTGATGAACCTGATCGGGCGCCCGTCTCTGACCTACGGCATCCCCTTCCCCGTCGTCGCGCGGATGTCGTTCGGGGTGATGGGCGCGAACCTCGCCGCCGTCTTGCGCGGCATCGTCGGCATCGTCTGGTACGGGGTGCAGACCTACTTCGCCTCGAAAGCCGTGCAGGTGCTGGTGCTCACCTTCTGGCCGGGGGCGGAAGCCTACACCCACGGCAGCATCCTCGGGCTCTCGCCGCTCGGATGGTTCAGCTTCCTCTTCATGTGGGTGTTCCAGTTGCTGATCTTCCTCAACGGCATGGAGACGATCCGCAAGTTCATCGATTTCTGCGGGCCGGTGGTCTACCTCGTGATGTTCGCGCTCGCGATCTGGATTCTGGCGCAGACCGGCACGTCGAGCCTGTCGCTGCAGCTCTCGCCCCCGGCCGAGGGCTCGACGCTCAAGCACATCGCCAACGCCGCGATGCTGATCGTCGCCTACTTCGCGGCGCTGCTCCTGAACTTCGGCGACTTCTCCCGGTTCGCGCGGGACGAGCGGGCGATGAAGGTCGGCAACTTCCTCGGGCTGCCGGTGAACTTCATCGTGTTCGCGGTCATCACCGTCATCGTCACCGCCGGCACGGTCAAGGTGTTCGGCGAGGCGATCATGGACCCGGTGGCGATCGTGGAGCGCATCGGCAACCCGTGGGTGGTGGCGCTCGGCTCGATCACCTTCATCGTCGCGACGATGGGCATCAACATCGTCGCGAACTTCGTCTCGCCGGCCTACGACATCGCCAACCTGAACCCCGAGAAGATCGACTTCCGCACGGGCGGGCTGATCACCTCGGTGCTCTCGGTGCTGGTGTGCCCGTGGCTGTTCGTGCAGAGCCCGCAGGCGATCACGGTCTTCGTGAGCATCTTCGGCGCGATCCTCGGGCCGATGTTCGGGATCATGGTCGGCGACTACTACCTCGTGAAGAAGCAGAGGATCGTGCTGGAGGACCTCTACTCCCTGTCGCCGTCCGGCTCGCTCTACTTCGAGGGCGGCTGGAACCGGATGGCGCTGATCGCGCTGGCCGGCTCCGGCTGCGTTTCGATCGGGCTGTCGCTCCTCGGCGCCTACGCGGTGATCCCGAACGTCGGCGACTGGGGCTGGCTGATCGGCGCCGCCCTCGGCGCGCTGTTCCACGTTCTGCTGATGCGCCGGGCGACCGGCCGGCTGCCGCAGCCGGTCCGCGCGGCGGCGTAACCGGTGCGCGATCGACGCGAAGGGACGGGACCACGGCCTGCAAAACGGGACCGCCCGCATGAACCGCCGCCACATCCTGTCCGCCGGCACCGCGCTCGCCGGCCTCCTCGCCGCGTTCCGCGTCCTCGGCCTGCGCGGTGCCGGGCCCGCGACGGCCGGACCGTTCGAGGTCGTCAAGAGCGATGCCGCGTGGCGGCAGGAACTCGCGCCCGAGGCCTACGCGATCCTGCGCGGCCACGGCACCGAGCGCCCGGGATCGAGCCCGCTCAACCGCGAGAAGGCAGCGGGCCGCTTCGCCTGCGCTGCTTGCGACCTGCCGCTGTTTTCCTCGCAGACCAAGTTCGAGAGCGGCACCGGCTGGCCGAGCTTCTGGGCGCCGCTCGACGGGGCCATCGGCACCACCACCGACACCGCCTGGGGCATGAGCCGCACGGAGGTGCATTGCCGCCGCTGCGGCGGCCATCTCGGCCACGTCTTCGCCGACGGCCCGCCGCCGACCGGCCAACGCTACTGCATGAACGGCGCCGGCCTGCGCTTCCACCCGGCCTGACCGCCTTCCCCTTGAGGAGATCGCCATGTCCACGAACACCGGCAAGTCCACGAACCCAGTCTCCACGAACCCAGCCTCCACGAACCGCGACAGGACCGGCCTGCGCGCGGTCGGCCTCGCCACCGCCGCCGGGCTCGGGCTGATGGCCGCCGCCTTCGGCCTGCGCGGCTTCGCCTCCGCGGAGGAAGCCGGCCGGCGCCTGCCGGAGGCGGCGGTCACCGCTGAGGAGAGCGGCCTGCGGACCGCGACGCTCGCCGGCGGCTGCTTCTGGGGCGTGCAGGGGGTGTTCCAGCACGTGCGCGGCGTCCGCCAAGCGGTCTCGGGCTATGCCGGCGGCGACGCGGCGGACGCGCGCTACGGCGCGGTCAGCACCGGCGGCACGGCGCATGCCGAGGCGGTGCGCGTCACTTACGACCCGGCCGTGATCCGCTACGACGAGCTGCTCAGGATCTTCTTCTCGGTGGCGCTCGACCCGACGCAGGTGAACCGCCAGGGCCCGGATTCCGGCCCGCAATACCGCTCCGCGATCTTCCCGGCGGACGCGGGCCAAGCCAGGGTCGCCGCCGCCTACATCGCCCAGCTCGACGCGGCCCGCACCTACGGCCGGCCGATCGCCACGCGGATCGAGCCGCAGGCCGCGTTCTACCCGGCCGAAGGCTACCACCAGGACTTCATGGCAAGCCATCCGAACCATCCCTACATCGCGGCCAACGATGCCCCGAAGCTGCGCGACCTCCGCAGCCTGTTCCCCGAGCGCACCACCCCGGAGCCGGTCCTGGTCGGCGGCCGACCGCCGTCCTGAGGGCTGGCAAAGCGCGTGGGGACCGCGCTGGGCCGAAGCGGTCGCGGGCCAGCCGGCGCCCCTCCGCGCGTCGCGTCACGGTCCCGCCTTCTCAAGGTCTTTGCGCCATGCTATCCGGCGCCGGTCGCGGGTGTAGCTCAATGGTAGAGCAGCAGCCTTCCAAGCTGAATACCCGGGTTCGATTCCCGGTACCCGCTCCAATCCCCGTCGGCGATCTTACAACGCAGCACGTGCAGCGTTCGGGGCGGCGTCCGCACCTGCCTCCGCGCCCGTCGGCAAGGCCCGACCCGGCATCGATACGACCCCCGGGCCGTACCGAGCCCGCGCTCTGATTCGGCCGACGAAGCCCGATCCCGTTCGGCGCAACCTCCCTCTTTTCCATCCAGGCAAAGGGGCACGCGCGCGGTCCGGCACGCCGCGCGCGCGGGCACAGTTCAGGTGTGCGCGAAGACGTCGGTGTCGGGCCAGCCGTCGAGGTCGAGCCGGGCGCGGGTGGGCAGGAAGTCGAAGCACGCCTGGGCGAGGTCGGCGCGGTTCTCGCGGGCCAGCATCCGGTCCAGGCGGTCGCGGGCGGCGTGGAGGTGGAGCACGTCCGAGGCCGCGTAGTCGACCTGGGCCTGGCTCAGGGTCTCGGCGCCCCAGTCCGAGGATTGCTGCTGCTTCGAGAGGTCGACGCCGACGAGTTCGCGGACCACGTCCTTGAGCCCGTGGCGGTCGGTGTAGGTGCGCGCGAGCTTCGAGGCGATCTTGGTGCAGTAGACCGGCGCCGGCATCACGCCCAGCGCGCGGAACAGCACCGCGAGGTCGAAGCGCGCGAAGTGGAAGATCTTCCGGACGCTGCGATCGGCGAGCACGGCCTTCAGCACCGCGGGCGCCGGCCCGTCGCGCAGGATCTGAACGATGTCGGCCGTGCCGTCGCCGCGCGAGACCTGGACCACGCAGAGCCGGTCCCGGTGCGGGTTGAGCCCAAGCGTCTCGGTGTCGACGGCCACCGCCGCGCCCGGGTCGAAGCCGGCGGGCAGGTCGCCGCGGTGGAGGCGGATGGTGGGCGGGCTCGGCATGGTCGCGTCCGTCGCGGGCGGAAGGCCGGCGGGTATCACCCGGCCTCCCCTCCGGCAAGGCGCGCGGCTGCCGGGGCCGCGGGCCGGGGCCGGTCCCGGACCGTCACTTCTGCCGGGCGATGATCCTGTCCTTGATGCCGTCGTAGACCGATTGCGGGAGGACCTTCTTCGAGACCAGTTCGTCCTTGCCCTTGTAGGGGCGGCCCTTGATGATCGCCGCCGCGCGTGCCGCGCCGATGCCGGGCAGCGCGTCGAGTTCGGCGCTCGTCGCGCTGTTGAGGTCGATCAAGGCGCCCTTGGCGGCGTTCGGCGATCCGGCGACGGGGGCGCTGGGTTTCGTCGGCGCGGTGGGCGCGGCCGGCGCCGTCGGGGCGGGCCTGGACGGGGCCGAGGGGGCGGGCGTCTGCGCCAGCGCCGGGGCGGCGGCGAGGCACGACAGCACGGCGAGCGCGCGCAGGAACGAGGTGTGGGACGAGGCCATGGCGGTACTCCCGAAGGAACGACGGCCCGATGCCCGGCGCCGACCACGCCCGGTGTGAGCCGCGCCGCTTGAACCCCGGCTTAACGCACCGGCCGCGTGGTCGCCGGGGTTCGCACGCACCGGCGGTTCACGCCCGCCGGGCCGGCGGGATACGGCGGATCGCGCCGTCAGGCGAACGTCTTGCGCGGGTCGAAGGCGTCGCGCACCGCCTCGCCGGCGAAGACGAGCAGGCTCAGCATCGCGGCGATCACCAGGAAGCCGGACAGCCCGAGCCAGGGGGCGGTGAGGTTGTCCTTGCCCTGCGCCAGCAACTCGCCGAGCGAGGGCGAGCCGGGGGGCAGGCCGAAGCCGAGGAAGTCGAGCGAGGTCAGGGTGGTGATCGAGCCGTTGAGGATGAACGGCAGGAAGGTCAGCGTCGCCACCATGGCGTTCGGCAGCAGGTGCGCAGCCATGATGCGCAGGTTCGACAGGCCGAGCGCCCGCGCGGCGCGGACGTACTCGAAGTTGCGCGCGCGCAGGAACTCGGCCCGCACCACGCTGACCAGCGCCACCCACGAGAACAGCAGCATGATCCCGAGCAGGACGAAGAAGCCCGGCGCGATGAAGGCCGAGATGATGATGATGAGGTACAAGGTCGGGATGCCGCCCCAGACCTCGATGAACCGCTGGAACGCGAGGTCGACCCAGCCGCCGAAATAGCCCTGCACGGCGCCGGCGATCACCCCGATCACCGAGGAGACCGCGGCGAGGATCAGCCCGAACAGCACCGAGATGCGGAAGCCGTAGATCACGCGGGCGAGCACGTCGCGGGTGGTGTTGTCGGTGCCGAGCCAGTGCCGGGGAAGGCTCGAACAGCCGGCGCCGGGCCGCGTCTCCGCGGCGCGGCACTGCGCGTCGGTGAGCATCCAGGTCGGCGGCGAGGGCGAGGGCGTCGGCAGGCCGTCGTTGATGGTGTCGTAGGAGAACGGGATCGGCGGCCACACCGCCCAGCCGTTCTCCGCGATCTCCCTGGCGATCTCGGGGGTGCGGTAGTCGGTCCGCGCGAGGAAACCGCCGAACTTCTCCTCCGGATAGTCGATCAGCACCGGAAACAGCCACTCCCCCTTGTAGGCGGCGACGATCGGCCGGTCGTTGGCGATGATCTCGGCAAAAAGGCTGACGAGGAACAGCCCGGAAAAGATCAGGAACGAGACGTAGCCGAGGCGGTTACGCCGGAAGTTCTCCAGGCGGCGGCGGTTGAGGGGCGACAGGCCGCCGCGGCGCGGCCCGCCCGGCGAAGGCGTCTGAGGCAGGCCCGCGCCCGGGCGCAGGACGATCGGCTGCGCGCCGGGCATCGGCGCGGAGACGGCTTCGGCTTCGGTAGGGCGGGCGATCTCGTTCATCGATCGCGGCTCCGTCGACCCGTCCGGACCATTGCCGCAGGGATCGCGCGACGCGCGACGCACTCCCTCCCCCCGCGGAGGGGTGAGGGAAGGGCGCCGTCGCGAAAAGCGGTCAGCCGTCGAGGCGCACGGCCGTGCCGTCGATCTCGTTCGGGCGCACCCCGCCGTCGCGCTCCATCCAGCGCCGCAGCAGCCGGACGTTGCGGCGGTTGGCCTTGAAGGCCGCGTCGAACAGGTCGCCGGCCAGGGGCACGAGGCCGATCGCCCCGTCGAAGGCGACGTTCAGCGCCATCCGCGCGATCAGCCGGCGCGGCGCCCCGAGGCGGCGCGCCTCGGCGACGATGTAGGACGAGATCACCATGCCGGCGATGTCGCCGACCACCGGCACGAGGCCGAT
Organism: uncultured Methylobacterium sp.; assembly: GCF_964244095.1. Classification (GTDB taxonomy): domain Bacteria; phylum Pseudomonadota; class Alphaproteobacteria; order Rhizobiales; family Beijerinckiaceae; genus Methylobacterium. The sequence continues at coordinate 39,271 of NZ_CAXTHR010000002.1, forward strand.
GATCGCCTCGATGCCGATCCGGCGGTTGAGGCCGGGGATCAGGAAGGCGGAATCGAGCAGGTGCGCCAGCGCCTCCAGCCGGGCGAGGCTCGCCTCCCGGCTCGGGTCGGCGCTGCGGGACGGCGCATTCGCGCGCCAAGTCCGCGAGAAGGTCTGCGAAGAATCCATCGCGGGAATCCGGGAAGCGAGGGCGGCCATGCGCGCAGATGTGGTCCCGCCGCCCGGTCCCGGCAAGGAGGCGGACCCCGACGAGGCCCTGATCCGGATCGTCGGGAAGACCCTGGCCGAGGTCGATCGCGCCGTGCGCGCGGGCGCATGCCGGCATCGTCTCGAACGCCGTGGTCGGCGGATCGGAGAGGACCGGGTTCATGCGCGGCGGATACGCCCGCCCGGCGAGGTGTGGGCCTAAGCTGCGTCGGGAAGCGTGCATCGGCGGCGTAATCGACCTCGGCTGCGGAGACCCGCCCCGTCGTGGCGTTTCGAGACCCTGTACCATGGCCGCTCGCCTCGAGCGACACGTGCGCAAGCGCACGCGGCCGCCGCGTTCCGGCAGCGGGCGATTCTGACGAATGTTGACATTCGTCAATCGTGAGGTAATTTGCACGGACACGGCCGGGACGGTCCCCGTCGGGGCTGGACTTCGCCCCCTCGTTCCGCGCCTTCGGGGTGCCGGACCGGTCGTGGAGAGGCCCGCCAATCCGTTGGCGGGCCTTTTCGCGTTTCCGGGGCGGCGCCCATCGCCCGGCGGAGCGGCGCGACCGGGCCAGCAACACGGCCGAAACCCCGATGCCGCACTGACGACGCATTGGCGGGCCAGGGCTCGAGCGAACGAGGATTCGGGCGAACGCGGGCTCGGGCGATGGCGGCAAGCAAACCCGCAGACCCCGATCTCGGCCGCCGCGCGGCGGGGACCCAAGCATCCTTGCGCGAAGTGGCCGCCGGTTCGCGCGAGACAATGATGCGTCACCAGGGAGACCGAAGCAGGCATGCGTAGGCGAAGCCACGAAAGCCCGCTTCGCCCGCACGACGATGCCGCAAGGCGGGGTGCGTTCGGATGCTGTACACCTGCCGGCCCGCACGATGCCGGGTCGGCGAAGCGCCCCGGACCGCTGCGGCGTGGTCCTCCGGGCCGGACGGTAGGGGATCGGGCGCAGTCCCAGAGGCGGCGTCGGAACGTGGTCTGACCAAGCATGAATGAGAGCTCACCCATCCGGACCGAGACGGCGCGTGCGTTCCAGCCGGAGCCCCCGGTTCGGGCGCGGCGCCGCCTTGGCCGCTGGATGCTGCTGCTGCTCGCCCTGCTCGCGGCCGGCGCGGTCGCCCACCGCTGGTACGACGGGCGCACGCAGGTGGCGGGCGACGCTGGGACGACGCCGGGCAAGGGCGGCCGCGGCAGCGGCCGGCGCGGCGGCGGCGACCTGCCCCAGGCGGTCGGCATCGCGCAGGTCGCCACCGGCGACGTCCCCGTGGTGCTCCAGGGCCTCGGCACGGTGACGCCGCTCGCCACCGTGACCGTGAAGTCGCAGATCAGCGGCTACCTCACCGAGATCGGTTTTCGCGAAGGGCAGACCGTGAAACGCGGCGACTACCTCGCCCAGGTCGACGCGCGGCCCTACGAGGCGCTGCTCGCCCAGTACCAGGGCCAGCTCGCCCGCGATCAGGCGCTGCTCCAGAACACGAAGCTCGATCTGGCCCGCTTCCAGCGGCTCGCGCAGCAGGACTCGATCTCGAAGCAGAACGTCGACACGCAAGGGGCGCTGGTGAAGCAGACCGAGGGCACGGTCGCCTCCGACCAGGCGCTCGTCGACCAGCAGCGGCTCAACATCGCCTACGCCCGCATCACCTCGCCGGTCGAGGGCCGGGTGGGCCTGCGGCAGGTCGATCAGGGCAACTACATCACGGCGGCCTCGACCAGCATCGTCGTCGTCACCCAGCTCCACCCGATCTCGGTGGTGTTCACGCTGCCCGAGGACGACGTCTCGCGGGTGATGCGGCGGGTGCGCTCGGGTGCCAAGCTCGCGGTGCGCGCCTACGACCGCGGCGATGCCCACGAGATCGCCACGGGTACGCTCGACACCGTCGACAACCAGATCGACGTCACCACCGGCACGGTGCGCCTGCGGGCGCTGTTCGAGAACCAGGACGAGGAGCTGTTCCCGAACCAGTTCGTCAACGCCAAGCTCACCGTCGACACGGTGACGAACGCGGCCCTCGTGCCCAACGCCGCGATCCTCCAGGGCACGCCGGGCACCTACGTCTACCTGATGGACGGCGACGAGAAGGTCGTCATGCGCCCGATCAAGACGGGCGAGACCGACGGCGCCCGCACCGTCGTGCTCTCGGGTCTCCAGGCCGGCGACCGCATCGTCACCGACGGCACCGACCGCCTGCGCGACGGCGCGCCGGTGCGGATCACCGCAGGGCAGCAGACCGCGGACGGAAAGCCCGTCGAGCCCGCCGCAGCCCCGCCCGAGGGCGGCCAGAGGCGCGGACGCCGGCGGCAGCAGCAGTGAGTCGGAGCGGACATGCCGCGCGTTCCCCCTCGCCCCGCCTGCGGGGAGAGGCCCGGCTGCACCCTGCCGTGCAGCCGGGAAGCGCAGGCGAAGCCGAAGCGACGGTGAGGGGGCGATGCCGGAGGAGGCTTCTCCGTTCGCGCCCCCTCACCGTCGGCTGCCGCCTCGCCGCGCCGACGGCGAGGTCGTCGCGGCCCTCTCCCCGCAGGCGGGGCGAGGGGATGCGCACCCGCCGCCGCGGTGGACGCACCGATGTATGCGTCTGCAAATCCGCAAAGAGGGGAATGATGGCGCGGCGCGCCCGTGAGGACCGCGCATGAACCCGTCGCGCCTCTTCATCCTGCGCCCCGTCGCGACCACGCTGCTGATGCTGGCGATCCTGATCGTCGGCGGGGTGTCGTACCTGAACCTGCCGGTCTCGGCGCTGCCGTCGGTCGATTACCCGACGATCCAGGTGCAGACGTTCTATCCCGGCGCCAGCCCCGAGGTGATGACCTCGGCGGTGACCGCGCCGCTGGAGCGGCAGTTCGGCCAACTGGCCAACCTCAACCAGATGACCTCGCAATCCTCGGCCGGCGCGTCGGTGATCACACTGCAGTTCAACCTCGATCTGCCGCTCGACATTGCCGAGCAGCAGGTCCAGGCGGCGATCAACGCCGCCGGCAACCTGCTGCCATCCGATCTGCCGGCGCCGCCGATCTACGCGAAGGTCAACCCCGCCGACGCGCCGGTGCTCACGCTCGCGCTGACCTCGAAGACCCTGCCGCTGACGCAGGTGCGCGATCTCGCCGAGACGCGGCTCGCCCAGAAGATCAGCCAAGTGGCGGGCGTCGGGCTGGTCAGCATCTCCGGCGGCCAGCGGCCGGCGGTGCGGGTGCGCTTCAACGCGCGGGCGCTGGCCGCCTACGGCCTCAACATCGACGATTTGCGCACCACGATCACCAACCTCAACGTCAACACGCCCAAAGGCAGCATCGACGGGCTCAAGCAGTCCTACGCGATCAACGCCAACGACCAGATCCAGGACCCGAAGGCCTACGACGACGCGATCATCGCCTACAAGAACGGCGGCCCGGTCAAGCTCTCGGATGTCGCCGACGTGGTGCAGGGGCCGGAGAACACCAAGCTCGGCGCCTGGGCCGACGCGACGCCGGCGATCATCCTCAACATCCAGCGCCAGCCCGGCGCCAACGTCATCGCGACGGTGGACAAGATCAAGGCGCTGCTGCCCCAGCTCCAGGCGAGCCTGCCCGGCGCGATCCAGGTGGGCCTGCTCACCGACCGCACGGTGACGATCCGCGCCTCGGTCGAGGACGTGCAGTTCGAGCTGGGGCTGGCCGTCGCGCTCGTGGTGCTCGTCATCTTCCTGTTCCTGCGCAGCCTGTCGGCCACCCTGATCCCGAGCCTGTCGGTGCCGCTCTCGCTCATCGGCGCGCTCGCGGTGATGGACCTCTACGGCTTCTCGCTCGACAACCTCTCGCTGATGGCGCTCACCATCGCCACCGGCTTCGTCGTCGACGACGCCATCGTGGTGATCGAGAACATCTCCCGCCACGTCGAGGACGGGGATTCCCCGCTCGAGGCCGCGCTGAAGGGCTCGCGCGAGATCGGCTTCACCATCATCTCGCTCACCGTGTCGCTGATCGCGGTGCTGATCCCGCTCCTGTTCATGGGCGACGTGGTCGGGCGCCTGTTCCACGAATTCGCGATCACCTTGGCCGCCACCATCGTCATCTCGGCGGTGGTCTCGCTGACGCTGGTGCCGATGCTGTGCGCGCGGCTGCTCAGGCACGTGCCGCAGGCCGAGCGCCGCCGCGAGGGGGCGTTGAGCCGCATGGGCCGGCGCGCCACCGAGGGCGTCATCGCCTCCTACGGGCGCTCCCTGACGGTGGTGCTGAACCACCAGGGCCTGACGCTCGTGGCCACGCTCGCCACGGTGGCGCTCACCGCCTACCTGTTCGTGGTGATCCCCAAGGGCTTCTTTCCGGTGCAGGACACCGGCGTGATCCAGGGGATCACGCAAGGGGACCAGACGCTGTCCTACGCCGCGATGGCCGAGCGCCAGCAGCGCATCGCCGCCATCATCCTCAAGGACCCGGATGTCGCCAACCTGTCCTCGTTCATCGGCGTCGACGGCCAGAACGTGACGCTGAATTCCGGCCGCTTCCTGATCAACCTGAAACCGCACGCCGAGCGCGGCGCCAGGAATGACGGCAAGGTCGGCGACATCATCCGCCGCATCCAGGCCGCCACCGCCGACGTCGCGGGCCTGCGCCTGTACATGCAGCCGGTGCAGGATCTGACCATCGACACCGCGGTCTCGGCGACGCAGTACCAGGTGATCCTGGAGACGCCCAACCTCGACGACTTCGAGACCTGGGTGCCGCGCTTCACCGACGCGCTCTCCCGGTCGCCGGTGGTGGCGGACGTGGCGAGCGACCACCAGGGCCAGGGGCTCGCCGCCTACGTCACCATCGACCGGCCGACGGCGGGCCGCTACGGCATCACCCCGGCGACCATCGACAACGCCCTCTACGACGCCTTCGGCCAGCGCATCATCTCGACGATCTTCACGCAGACGAACCAGTACCGGGTGATCCTCGAAGCCGACCCGGACCTGCACAGGACGCTGGACAGCCTGAACGCGATCCACCTGCCCTCCTCCACCGTGACGAGCGGACAGGTGCCGCTCTCGGCGGTGGCCACCGTCAGCGAGCGCCGGGCGCCGCTTCTGATCTCCCATCTCGGCCAGTTCCCGGCCACCACCGTATCGTTCAACCTCGCCCCCGGCGCGGCGCTCGGCCAGGCGGTGGACGCCGTCGAGGAGGCGCGGAAAAGCATCGACTTGCCGCCGAGCTTCCGCGTCGTGCCGCAGGGGTCGGTGTTCGCCTTCCAGTCGGCGCTCGGAAACGAGCTGTTCCTGGTGCTGGCCGCGATCGTTACCGTCTACATCGTGCTCGGCGTGCTCTACGAGAGCTTCATCCATCCGATCACCATCCTCTCGACGCTTCCGTCGGCGGGCATCGGGGCGCTGCTCGGATTGATGCTCTTCGGGCTGTCGCTCGACATCATCGCGATCATCGGCATCGTGCTCCTGATCGGCATCGTGAAGAAGAACGCGATCATGATGATCGACTTCGCGCTCCAGGCCGAGCGCGAGGCGGGCATGTCCCCGCGCGACGCAATCTACGAGGCGTGCCTGCTGCGCTTCCGCCCGATCCTGATGACGACGCTGGCCGCGCTGTTTGCCGCGATCCCGCTGATCGCCGGCACCGGCGTCGGCTCGGAGCTGCGCCAGCCGCTCGGCATCGTCATCGCGGGCGGGCTGATCGTCTCCCAGGTGCTGACGCTGTTCACCACGCCGGTGATCTACCTCGCCTTCGACCGCCTGGAGCGGCGGATTATGGGCCGCAGGGAGCCCGACCTGTCGGCGGGCGAGGCGCTGCCGTGAGGGAGCGCGCGACGGATCCGCGCATCCCCTCGCCCCGCTTGCGGGGAGAGGGCCGCGACGACCTCGTCGTCGTCGCGGCGAGGCGGCAGCCGAAGGTGAGGGGGCCGGGGCAGATGCGCCTCCTCCGTTCGCGCCCCCTCACCCCCGCTTCGGCTTCGCCTGCGCTCCCCGCATGCACGACAGGGTGCATGCGGGCCTCTCCCCGCACGCGGGGAGAGGGGGACCGCGTCGCGAACCGCGCGGGCCTCCGGCCATGAACATCTCCGAGCCCTTCATCCGCCGGCCCGTCGCGACCACGCTGCTCACCCTCGGCGTGCTGCTCGCCGGCATGTTCGCGTTCCTGAAGCTCCCCGTCGCGCCGCTGCCGCAGGTCGACTTTCCCGTCATCCTCGTCCAGGCGCAGATGCCGGGCGCGTCGCCTGAGACCATGGCGCAGACGGTGGCAGCCCCCCTGGAGCGCCGGCTCGGGGCCATCGCCGACGTCAACGAGATGACCTCGACGAGCTCGACCGGCAGCGTGCGCATCGTGCTGCTGTTCGGGCTGAACCGCAACATCGACGGCGCCGCCCGCGATGTCCAGGCGGCGATCAACGCCGCGCGCGCCGACCTGCCGACGGCGCTCCGCCAGAACCCGACCTACCGGAAGTTCAACCCGGCCGACACGCCGATCGTCATCCTCGGCATGACCTCGGACACCCTGACCCCGGGCCAGCTCTACGATGCCGGCGCCACGGTGGTGCAGCAGAAGCTCTCGCAGCTCTCCGGCGTCGGCAACGTCGACATCGGCGGCTCGTCGCTGCCCGCCGTCCGGGTCGAGCTCGATCCGACCGCCCTGTTCCATTACGGCATCGGCCTGGAGGGCATCCGCGCGGCCCTGGCCTCGGCCAACGCCAACGCGCCCAAGGGCGCGATCGAGGCCGGGGACCGGCGCTACCAGCTCTACGCCAACGACCAGGGCCGCAAGGCCGAGGATTACCGCGACATCGTCGTGGCCTACCGCAACGGCGCCGGCGTGCGCCTCACCGACGTCGGCCAGGTGATCGACTCGGTCGAGGACCGGCGCAACCTCGGAGTGGTCAACGGGCGCCAGGGCGTGCTGCTGTTCGTCTACAAGCAGCCGGGCTCCAACGTCGTCGAGACGATCAACGGCGTGAAGGCGGCGCTGCCGCAGATCGTCTCGGCACTGCCCGGCGGCATCGACGTCAAGCTCACCGGCGACCGCAGCGCGACGATCCGGGCGTCGCTGGCCGCCACGGAGGAGACGCTGCTGATCGCGGTGGGCCTCGTGATCCTCGTGGTGTTCGCGTTCCTGCGCTCGGGGCGCGCCACCCTGATCCCGGCGGTGGCGGTGCCGATCTCGATCGTCGGCACCTTCTCGGCGATGTACCTGCTCGGCTACTCGCTCAACATCCTGTCGCTGATGGCGCTGATCATCGGCACCGGCTTCGTCGTCGACGACGCCATCGTCGTGCTGGAGAACGTCCAGCGCCATATCGAGATGGGCAAGTCGCGCGTCGCGGCGGCGCTGGTGGGCGCGCGCGAGGTCGGCTTCACGGTGATCTCGATGAGCCTGTCGCTCATCGCCGTGTTCCTGCCGATCCTGCTGATGGGCGGGCTGATCGGGCGCATCTTCCAGGAATTCGCGGTGACCCTGTCGCTGGCGATCCTGATCTCGCTGGCGCTCTCGCTCACCACCACGCCGATGATGTGCGCGCTCCTGCTGCGGCCGGAGGCGCACGGGGCCAAGCGCCCGAACCTGCTGATCCGCGCCCTGGAGGGCGCCTTCACCCGCACGCTCGCCGCCTACGAGCGCAGCCTGCGCGTCGCGCTGCGCCGTCCCCGCCTCGTGCTGCTGACGCTCGCCGCGACGATCGGGCTCAACGTCTGGCTCTACGTCATCGTGCCCAAGGGCTTCTTTCCCGAGCAGGATACGGGGCAGATGATGGGCGGCGTCCAGGCCGACCAGCGCATCTCGTTCCAGGCGATGGAGAAGAAGCTCAAGGAGGCCGCTGCGATCGTGCAGGCCGACCCGGCGGTGGACAGCGTCGTCGGCTTCACCGGCGGGCGCGGCACCAACTCGGCCAACGTGTTCATCGGCCTGAAGCCCCGCGGCCGGCGCGATTCGATCACCGAGGTGTCGAACCGCCTGCGCCCGAAGCTGTCGCAGGTGGCGGGCGCGCGCCTCTACGTGTTCCCGCGCCAGGACCTGCAGATGGGCGGGCGCCAGAGCTTCTCGCAGTTCCAGTACACCCTCCAGGGCGATACCGCGGCCGAGCTCTACGCCGCGGCGCCGAAGCTGGTGCAGGCGCTCCAGGCGGACCCGACGTTTGCCGACGTCACCTCCGACCAGCAGGAGGGCGGGCTGGAGAGCCGGCTGGTGATCGACCGCGCCACCGCCTTCCGCTACGGCATCACGCCGGACAAGATCGACAACACCCTCTACGACGCCTTCGGCCAGCGCCAGGTCTCGACGATCTACAACCCGCTCAACCAGTACCACGTCGTGATGGAGATCGCCCCGCGCTACCTCGAGAGCCCGGAGACCCTCAAGCAGCTCTACGTCTCGACCTCTGGGGGCAAGGCCCGGGGCTCGGCCACCACCAACGCGGTCGCCGGCACGGTGGCAGCGGCAGGCGGCGCGGCCACGCCCTCGGCGAGCACGGCCGACGCCGCCTCGAACGCCGCCGCGATCGCCTCGGATTCGGCCCGCAACGCCGCCTCGAACGCGATCGCGGCCTCGAAAGGCGGCGCCTCGTCGAGCGCGCCGGTCTCGTCGGCCGTGGAGACGATGGTCCCGCTCTCGGCCTTCACCCGGCTGGAGACCGGCAGCGCGCCGGTGCAGGTGAGCCACCAGGGCCTGTTCGTGGCCACCACGATCTCGTTCAACCTCGCGCCGGGAAAAAGCCTGTCGGACGCGACCGCGGCGATCGATGCGGCGATGGCATCCTTGCGGCTGCCGGCGACGATTCACGGCGAGTACGCGGGGGCCGCCAAGAACTACGTCGCCTCGACCTCGCGCCAGCCGCTCTTGATCCTGGCCGCGATCCTGGCCGTCTACGCGATCCTCGGCATCCTCTACGAGAGCTTCGTGCACCCGATCACGATCCTCTCGACGCTGCCGTCCGCCGGCATCGGCGCGCTGCTGGCGCTGCTGGTGACCGGCACCGAGTTCACGATCATCGCGCTCATCGCGGTGTTCCTGCTCATCGGCATCGTCAAGAAGAATGCCATCCTGATGATCGACTTCGCGCTGGACGCCGAGCGCACGCGGGGCGCCGCCCCGCAGGAGGCGATCTTCGAGGCCTGCCTCTTGCGCTTCCGCCCGATCATGATGACAACGCTCGCCGCGCTGCTGGGCGCGGCGCCGCTGATCCTCGGCCGCGGCGAGGGCTCCGAGCTGCGCCGGCCGCTCGGCATCGCGATCGCCGGCGGCCTGATCGTGAGCCAGATCCTGACCCTCTACACCACCCCCGTCGTCTACCTGTACCTCGACCGCCTCCGGCACCGGGTGCGGGCGGGGCGCCGCACGAACGGCGCGGCGCTGCCGGCGGGCGAGTGAGTCGATTGTCGATAAAACCTCAAAGGTGCGTGCGTCCCCCTCTCCCCGCTTGCGGGGAGAGGGCCGCCTGCACCTCGTCGTGCAGGCAGCGAGCGGAAGCGAAGGTGAGGGGGCTTCGACGGGCGTGACATCGTCGGATACGCCCCCTCACCCTTGGCTGCCGCCTCGCCGCGCCGACGACGAGGTCGTCGCAGCCCTCTCCCCGCAAGCGGGGAGAGGGGATGCGCGGGCCGTCGCTGCGCGCGTCCTTCGGACCGCAGCACTCCTCGCCCTCACGACATCCCTCACCGCCTGCGTCGTCGGCCCCGACTACGCCCGCCCCTCCGTCGAGACGCCGCTGGGCTTCAAGCAGGGCGGCGCCCGCGAGGACGGTGCCGCCGACGTGGCGGCCCGCAAGAACTGGCGCCCAGCCGCGCCCAACGACGGGGCCGAGCGCGGCGACTGGTGGCGGGTGTTCCGCGATCCCGCACTCGACCGGCTGATCCGCCTCGTCGACGTCGACAACCAGTCCTTGCGCCAGTCGGTCGCCAATTACCGGCAGGCCCGCGCCCTCGTGGAGCAGGCCCAGGCCGCCCTCTACCCCACGGTGATCGGCGCGCCGAGTATCACCCGCTCGCGCACGGGCGGCGCCGAGCGCACCAGCGTCTCGATCCAGGGACAGGCGAGCTGGGAGCTCGACCTGTTCGGGCGCATCCGGCGCACCATCGAGAGCGAGACCGCCCTGGCGCAGGCGGACGCGGCGACGCTCGGCCTCGTGCGGCTCACCATCCAGGCGGAGGTCGCGAGCAACTACCTGTCGCTGCGCTACGCCGATTCGCTCCAGCGGGTGCTCAACGCCAACGTCGAGAACTTCAAGCGCACGCTGGCCATCGCCGAGAACCAGTACGCGGCCGGCGTCGCCGCGCGCTCCGACGTGATCACCGCGCAGACGCAGGTGCAGAGCACGCAGGCCGCAGCCATCGCCGTCGCGCTGACGCGGGCGACCTACGAGCACGCCCTGGCCACGCTGATCGGGCGCCCGCCCTCGGAGCTGTCGCTGCCGGTGGCGCCGCTGGCCGCAAACCCTCCCGCGGTGCCGGTCGGCATCCCCTCCGCCCTGCTGGAGCGCCGCCCCGACGTGGCCCAGGCCGAGCGCAGCGTCCAGGCGGCGAGCGAGCAGATCGGCGTCGCGGTGGCGGCGCTCTACCCCAGCGTGCAGCTCTCGGCCTCGGGCGGCCTCGCGGGCCTGACGCGCAACGGCCTGCTCTCGGCGGCCAACCAGGTCTGGTCGGTGACGGCGGCGGGCAGCGAGGTGCTGTTCGACGGCGGCGCGCGCTCGGCGGCGATCACCGCCGCGCGGGCGGCCTACGACGCCGCGGTGGCGAACTACCGGCAGACGGTGCTCACCGCCTTCGCCGAGGTCGAGAACGGGCTCGCCGGCGTGCGCATCCTCGCCCGCCAGCAGGTGGCGCAGGACGAGGCCCTGGCCTCGGCCCGCCGCGCGGTCGAGATCACCCTCAACGAGTACCGCGCCGGCACCCAGAACTTCACCACCGTGGTCACGGCCCAGGCGCTGGCGCTCAACAACGAGGTCGCCGCGCTCCAGGTGCGGCTGTCGCGCTTCACCACCGCCGTCGGCCTGATCCGGGCGCTCGGCGGCGGCTGGGACGCGCGCGCGCTCCCGAGCGATGCCGAGCTGAAGGGCCCGCGCCTGCCGATCGACCTGTCGCCGGCCGTCCAGCCGACCGAGTGAGGCGGACGGCTCGGGGCGCGAGGCCGCGCCCCGTCCCTCCGGTCAGGCGGCCCGGCCCGCGCGCGCGCCGTCGGCGAGGCCCGGTTCGGGCGGGCGCCCCGGCGCGTCGAGCCACCGCCGGCGCAGGCGCGCGCAGGGCCGCTCGACGGCGGCCTGCATCAGCGCGCAGAACGCCAGCGTCGGCGGCAGGCCGGCGGCGATCAGGACGAGGGGTCCCGAACCCGGGCGCAGGTGCTGGATCAGCGCGATCACCGTCGGGTGGACGAGGTAGAAGCTGTACGACCACAGCCCGAGCCGGCGCATCGGCGCCGAGCCGAGCCAGCGCACGAGCGCGCCGCGCCCGTGGAGGAGCGCCGCGAAGGGTACGAACAGGGCCGCGCTCTGCACGGTGTAGCGCAGGCTCTCGCGGAAGGCGGGGTCGCGGACCGCCAGCGTAGCGAGGATCACGAGGCCCGCCGCCGCCACGTGCCAGGGCTTCGGCCGCCAGGCACGGTCGCCCGGCACGACCGGGTTGTTCCACAGGCCGAGGCAGCAGCCGAACAGGATCGCGTCGATCCGCGTGTGCGTCCAGGAATAGTTCAGGCTGTAGTCGGCAAGCCGCCAGACGTTGAGGCAGCGGACCGCGAGCACGAGGCCGCAGACGGAAAGGCACGCGAGCGCCGCCCGGCCGGGCGACCGGCGCCCGAGCCAGAGCGCGAAGGCCACCGGGAAGGCGAAGTAGAAGTGCTCCTCGATGGCCAGACTCCAGAGCGGTACCGGCAGCACCCGCTCGGTGCCGAACAGGGCGGGATAGTTCGTCAGGAACGTCGCCTGCCCGAGCACCGCCACGGCGTCGACATGCATCCAGTCGAGGAGACCGAGCCCGTAGAGCAGGCCGGAGACGGCGAGCGTCAGGTACATCGGCGGCAGGATGCGCAGGGCGCGCCGCAGGTAGAACGCGCCGAGCGACACGCCCCCGGTCGCCGCCCGCTCGATCCGAAGCAGGGTGGTGATCAGGTAGCCGGACAGGAAGAAGAACACCGTGACGCCAAAACCGCCGGGCACGACGTGGCTCAGCCCGCAATGGGCGAGGTAGACGATCAGGATCGCGAGCGCCCGCACCCCGTCGAGCTGCGGCAGGTCGGGCATCGCGGCCGGGATCTTCGGGGCGGGGTCGAGGGCTGGGATGGCGGGGCTCCATGAGATTCTGGACGATCGCATGGGAGCGGAAATTTTTCGTGCCGCCCATCCGCATCGGAACCGGAGCGGGTGCGACAGGGAAGGATGCATGCCATCGCCGGAAGCCCCGGCCTGCCCCTCCCCCCTTGCGAAGCGGGTCGGGCGACGACCGCGCGCGTCGGCGAAGGCCGCCGTCGCACAGGGGATTGGTAACCCTCCCCTCGCATCATCGCGCCCGGAACCGCCGCGGCGCGGAGCCGAGACCGGGATTCGCGTGATGTTCTCGACCGCCTTCCTGCGCGCGGGCCTGTCGCCGCTGGCGCTGCTCGCCGCCTTGAGCGCCGCGGCCGCGCAGGGCGCGCCGCCGCCCGCTCCGGTTCCCGCTCCCTCGCCCCTGCCGGCGCCGGCCCAGCCCGCACCGGCCTCCGCGGCGCTACCGGCCCCCGCCGCCGCGGCCGCGGAAAGCCCGAGAAAGCCGGCGCCGGAACTGGTCTATGCCGCCGTCTCGGCCGATCCGGTGCCGACGCTGACGGCAAGAACCTTCGTCGAGACCCTGCGCGCGGCCGAGCGTTACCAAGCCTTCGCCGAGGCCGGCGGCTGGGAGCCCCTGCCGGAGCACGTCGTGTGGAAGCCGGGCGCCGCCAACCCGGCGGTCCCGGCCCTGCGCCACCACCTGACGCTGACCGGCGACCTGCCCGCCGACGCAGCCCCGAGCGACCGCCTCGACGCCGCGCTGATCGCGGCGGTGACCGCGTTCCAGGCTCGGCACGGCCTGCCCGAGACCGGGCTGGTCGGGCGCCTGACCCTGGCCGCCCTGAACGTGCCGGCCGGCGTCCGCCAGCGCCAGCTCGCGGCCTCGGCCGCCCGGCTGATGGGCTCGAAGTTCCCGTTCGGCGACCGCTACGTCGTGGTCAACATCCCCGCGGCCACCGTCGAGGCGGTGGAGAACGGCACGGTCGCGCGCCGCTACGTCGCCGTGGTCGGCAAGCCCGACAAGGCGACGCCCGCCGTCGAGACGCGGATCACCGACGTGAACTTCAACCCGACCTGGACGGTGCCGGCCTCGGTGGTGAAGAACGAGATCATCCCGCGGATGCGGAAGGAACCGGGGTATCTCGCCAAGAACCACATCCGCATCCTCGGCCCCGGCGGCGTCGAGGTCGATCCCACGGCCGTGAACTGGAACACCGAAAAAGCCGTGAGCTATACGCTGCGCCAGGATGCCGGCTTCGACAACGCGCTCGGCCAGGTGCGGATCGACATGCCGAACCGGTTCGCGGTCTACATGCACGACACGCCCTCGAAATCGCTGTTTGCGCGCACCATCCGCTTCCACAGCCACGGCTGCGTCCGCGTCGGCGGCGTGAAGGCGCTGGTCGGCTGGCTGCTGCAGGGCGTCGAGGGGCCGAACGGCCCGGGCTCGTCCTGGGGCCCGATCGAGATCGAGACCGGCATCGCCGACGGCGAGCGCCGCGACCTCAAGCTGGTGAGGCCGGTGCCGGTGACCTTCGTCTACCTCACCGGCTACGCGGGCGCCGACGGCCGGGTGCAGTTCCGCGACGACATCTACGGCCTCGACGCGCCGGGCGCCCCGGTGCCCTCGGCCGCGACCGAGCCCGCGGCCACTGGCTCGGTCGCCCCGCGCCCCGCAATCCGGCCGGCGAAGGCCGGGCAGCACCCGCCGGACGCCGCAGACCTGAAGCCCGCGGTCCCGGCCGCGAGCCGGCCGCGCGCGCCGCGGCCGCCCGGCTCGATCCAGGACTGACCCGCTCCGGCCCGGAACCGCTCGGCGCGCCCCGGAACAATCGCGGCCACCGTTCATTTCCGCCGGGAGTGGGACGCCGGAGCCGGCCGAGACGGGCCGGCGGCGAACCCCCGCGATTTTCCGAACGGAGCGACCCCATGGCGAAGGCCAAACCCGGCAGCCGCATCGAGAGCGACCGCCTCAACACCCCGACCGACCTCGACCCGAACGACGCGCGCAAGATCGCCGAGGGCCTCACCGTCCTGACCTCGGACCTGTTCGCGCTCTACATCAAGACCAAGAACTTCCACTGGCACATGAGCGGGCCGAACTTCCGCGACTACCATCTGCTGCTCGACGAGCAGGCCGAGCAGATCTTCGCGATCATCGACGACGCGGCCGAGCGCGCGCGCAAGATCGGCGGCACCGTGCTGCGCTCGCTCGGACAGGCGAAGTCGCTCACCCGCGTCCCCGACAACGACGCCGAGTACGTCTCGCCGCTGGACATGCTCAAGGAGCTGCGGGACGACAACAAGGCGCTCACCGCCAACATGCGCGACCTGCACGCGGTCACCGACGAGGCCGACGACGTCGCGACCACCTCGAAGCTGGAGGAGTGGATCGATCAGTCCGAGGAGCGGACATGGTTCCTCTACGAATCCACCCGCAACGCCAGCGACGGCGGCCACTGACGCCGACGGCCCCGCACCGACCGGTGCGGGGCCTTTTTTCATGGCCGCCCGCGCCGGCGACCTTTCCGGCTCCATCGGAGTACGCACGCGATAGGCGCGCCCTGCGAGGACGCGGTGCTCATGGATCGGCCGGGGACGCGACCTCCAGTTCCAGCCGCACCTTCACCACCCCCATATCCTCCGGGTCGCGCGCCTGCACGAAGCCGAGCCGCTTGCACACGGTAAGCATCGCCCGGTTCTCGGCCAGCACTGTGCCCTCGACGAAGCGGATGCCCTCGGAGCGGGCCCAGTCGAGCATCAGGCCCATCAGGGCGAGCGCCAGCCCGGTGCCGCGGGCATCCGAGCGGACGAGGATCGCGTATTCGCCCGCGACCCCGTCGGCATCCGCGTGCAGCCGCACCGCGCCGAGCATCCGTTCGCCGCCGCCCGCGGCCGCGTCGGCCGCCAGCGCGACGAAGGCGATGGCGCGGGCGTAGTCGAGCTGGGTCAGGCGGGCGAGGAAGGCGTGACTGAAGTCGCGCACGGGGGCGAAGAAGCGCAGGCGCACGTCCTCCGGGTCGATCCCGGCAAAGAACACGCGGAAGGTCGGCTCGTCCTCGGGGCGCACCGGCCGCACCGCGACGGTACGGCCCTGCAGCCGCAGCGTCCGCACCCATTCGGACGGGTACGGGCGGATCGCGAAGCGCGGATGGCCGCCCGACGCGCACTTGGCGCTGGCCCCGAGGCGGACGCGGGCATCGAGCGCCAGGACGCCGTGCTCGTCGGCGAGCAGGGGGTTGATGTCGAGCTCGCGCACCGCCGGCAGGTCGGCGGCGAGCTGGGCGAGCTTCACCAGTGTCAGCGCGATGGCGCCGACGTCGGCGGCCGGCACGTCGCGATAGGCCGACAGCCGCCGCGCGACGCGGGTGCGGGCGATGAGATCGCCCGCGAGCGCCAGATCCAGCGGCGGCAGGCCGAGCGCCCGGTCGTCGATCACCTCCACCGCGGTGCCGCCGCGGCCGAACACCACCACGGGGCCGAAGACCGGGTCCTCGGCCAGGCCGGCGATCAGCTCGCGGCGCTGCCCCCTGCGCACCATCGGCTGCACCGCGAAGCCCGTCACCCGCGCGTCCGGCCGCTCGCGCCGGGCGCGGGCCAGGATCGCGCGCGCGGCGTCGCGCACGTCCTGCTCGCTCGTGAGGTCGAGGTGTACCCCGCCGATGTCGGACTTGTGCACCACGTCCGGCGAGACGAGCTTCAGCGCCACCGCGCCGCCGCCGGCGATGATCGGCCACGCCGCCGCCGCCGCCGCGTCGATGTCGGGGGCGAGCGTCAGGGGCACGGTGGCGATGCCGTAGGCGGTAAGCAGCCCCGAGACCGCGACGGGATCGAGCCACGCCGCGCCCGCGCGGAGCGCGGCCGCAACGATCGCCTCGGCGCCCTGCCTGTCCGGCGCGAAGTCGCGCGGCAGGGAATCGGGCGTGCGCATCAGGTCGTCCTGCGCCTCGCGGTAGCGCACGAGGTGGAGGAAGCCGTCGATCGCTTCGGACTCGCCGGAGAAGTTCGGGATGCCGGCGCGCGCCAGGATCGCCCCGGCCGCCTCGCCGTACGACACCGCGAAGACGGGTTTCCTGCGCGCCTGTCCCTTCTGCGCCTGTCCCTCGCGCGCCTGCGCCACCGTGTCGGCGACCGCCCGCGCCACCGAGGCTGCGTCCGAGCGGGCGGTGGGCACGTGGATCGCCAGCACCGCGTCGCTCGCCCGGTCCGCGAGCATCGGCGCCAGCGCCTGCGCGTAGGCGGCCCCGTCGGCCCCGATGCCGAGATCCGTGCCGCCGCCATCGGCCGGCGTGCCGCCCCGGTCGGCCAGCCGGTCGGCGGCGAGCAGGCCGATGCCGCGGCCGTTGGCGAGGATCGCGAGGCGCTGGCCCCGGAACGGGCGCTGCCGGCCGAGCGTCTCGACGGCCGAGAACATCGCGTCGAGGTCCGGCACCGCGAGCAGCCCGGCCCGGCGGAAGGCGGCGTCGTAGACCGCGTCGGGCTTGGCCAGCGCGCCGGTATGGGTCTCCGGGGTGCGGCCGTCGCGGGCGTGGCGGCCGGCCCGCAGGACCACCACCGGCTTGGTGCGGGCGGCGGCGCGTGCCGCCGACATGAAGCGGCGGGCATCGCTCACGCCGCCGAGGCAGAGCAGGATGGCGCGGGTGCGCAGGCAGTTCGCGAAATGGTCGAGGCAGTCGGCGATGTCGACGTCGCAGGCGCTGCCGAGTGCCATCACCGCCGAGAACTCGGCGCCGTGGCGCGCGCCCCACTCGACGATCGCGCCGGCCACCGTGCCCGATTGCGAGACGAGGGCGAGGTCGCCCGGCGCCGGGGCGCGGGCGAACAGGCTGGCGTTGAGGTTCCGGCCCGGCACGGCGAGGCCGGCGCTGTCCGGCCCGAGCAGGCGAAGGCCGTGCTCCCGCGCGATCGTCTTCGCGCGCGGGCCCGGATCGTCCGGGCCGCTGCCGAGGCACGCGGTCAGCAGGATCGCGGCGCCGACACCCGCCCGCCCGGCCTCGGCGACGACCGACGGAATGCTCGCCGGGGGGCTCGCGACGACGACGAGGTCGGGCACCGCGTCGAGGTCGGCGATCCGCGCGACGCAGGGCAGGCCATCGACGACGGCGTGCCGCGGGTTGACCGGCCGGACCGGACCGGCGAACCCGGCGGCACGGATGTTGTCGAGGACCGCGCGTCCCAGCGATCCGGCACGCTCGCCAGCGCCGACGACGGCGATCGAGCGCGGCCTCAGCAGGGCGTCGAAGCGGTAGGTGCTCACGCCCGGCCCGGAGGGTCCGGGTACCCGGTCCCGCGGGTCAGGCCCGGCCCGGCGGCGGGGCGAGGACCAGGGTCTCGTGGGTGGGGAACACCCGCGGCCAGTTCATCCGCTCGGCCAGCGCCAGGGCGGCCGGGACGGTGATGCCGCGATCCAGCGCGACCCGTTCGATGCTGATCCAGTCCGCCTGCATGATCAGTCCGCCTACATGACGAGGGACGTCCGTGACGGCCGAACGCGGCCGAGCGACCGCGGTTCCGAACCCGCGTTGCGGAGGGCTGCAGGTTGAAGGCCGGCGCAGTGCGGCGATCGTGGAGACTTCAATCCCAGGCTGCATCACGGCGAAGGTATTGGCACGGGCCGGCACACCTCGGCCGAACATGCCCGCGACTTCCGAGGCTAAGGCCGCCTAGGCGCCGGCCTTTGTCAGTGGAACCGGGACGAGCGAGGCCCCGGATCGGCCTCGTATCCCGCAGCGGCGATCCTATGCTGCGTGTCCCACGCAGTCGTTAAACTGCGGGAACACGAAAACAGACCTTGCGTCCCGCGTTTGGATGTCAGACACCATGATCGTCTCGCTTGGACATGCTGGGCTCGGCCGAAGTTTGCCTTCGCTTGCGTCGCGCTGATGCCGCTCAGGCCGATTCAATGCGCACGGGGAAATGATCGATGACGACCGACGACGGCGCGCCGGACTACATTGCCTTGACCGTGGAGATCGTGTCGGCCTTCGTGAGCGAGAACGCCATCCCGGTTCCGGAATTGCACGGGCTGATCGGGTCGGTCCACGCCACGCTGACCCGGCTCTCCGGCGCTGCCGCCCCGGTGAAGGTCGAGGC
The DNA here is from genome assembly GCF_964244095.1 of uncultured Methylobacterium sp. Classification (GTDB taxonomy): domain Bacteria; phylum Pseudomonadota; class Alphaproteobacteria; order Rhizobiales; family Beijerinckiaceae; genus Methylobacterium. The sequence goes on from NZ_CAXTHR010000002.1 coordinate 57,750, forward strand.
GCCGACGCCGGCGGTGTCGATCAAACGCTCGCTCATGCCCGATTTCATCGTCTGCCTGGAGGACGGCAAGAAGTTCAAGTCGCTCAAGCGCCACCTGCGCACCCGCTACGACATGACGCCCGAGCAGTATCGCGCCAAGTGGAACCTCTCGGCGGACTATCCGATGGTGGCGCCGAACTACGCCGCCGCCCGCTCCGAACTCGCCAGGAACATGGGCCTCGGCCAGAAACGGCGCAAAGCCCGCGCGAAGGCCCCGGTCGAGGCCGAGGCACCGCCCGCCCCGCGCCGCGCCGGCGCCTCGGCCGGGGCCTGAACGAACCGGTCTGCGGGCGCGCGCGGATCAGGGCGGGCGCGTCCACAGCTTTTCGGCCAGCCCGCGCGGCGGATTCAGGGATCGGGCAGGGCCCGGTGCGATGGCTGTCCATGAGGTCCGGCCCGCGGGGAGCCGGCAGCGTGAGGCGTCATCCATGCCCGGCCAGCCCAGCCTGGTGGCCCGCCTGTTCTGGACGGCGGTGGTCGGCGGCGGCGCGTGCCTCTGGTACGGGCGCGCCGGCTTCGCGCTCGCCGGCCCGGCGCTCGGCTTCGTGCTGCTGCGCCACCTCGGCCGGCCGCGGCGCTTCCGCGCCCGCGTGCGCCGCCTCGGCCGGCGCCACGCCCGGACGCTCGCCCTGCGGCGACGCCAGGAGAGCTTCCGCGACGCCTACGGCAACCACGTCCGCGACGGCTGGCTGCGCGAGCGCGACTACTTCGTCGCGCGCACGGTGGTGCCGGACCTGGCGGCGCACGGGTTCTCGGACCTCGCCGAGGTCCGGCGCGACGAGATCCTGGCGATCGTCGAAGGCATCGCGGCGTCCGTCGCCCTGCCGGAGGAGGACGGGGCGCCGGAGGACGGCGTGCGCTACGAAGCCTTCTGCGCCGCGCGCCTGAGCCGGGCCGGCTGGCGGACGCACCCGACGCCCGCGAGCGGCGACCAGGGCGCCGACATCGTCGCCGAGCAGGGCACGACCCGCCTCGTGGTCCAGTGCAAGCGTTACGGCCGGCCGGTCGGCAACGCCGCGGTGCAGGAGGCCGCCGCCGCCGCGCGCTACTGGTCCGGCGACATGGCGGCGGTCGTCTCGAACGCCGGCTTCACCCCGGCCGCCCGCAAGCTCGCCGCCGCGACCGGCGTGCTGCTGCTGCACCACGACGACCTCGACGATCTCCGCCCGGTACGCGGCGCCCGCGCCGCGCACGCGTGAGCTGGCGGGTCCGTCGCCCCTGCCGGCGAGCCCGGGACCGGCCGCGTGCCGCAGGCGGCCTCGTTCCGAGCGGGCTCCGTTCGGCATCGCGCATCGGCATCGTCCGGGCTGGCGGCGATGCCGTGATGCGGCGGCGCCATCGATCGCACGACGACCGGCGGCCTCCGAGCGCGTTCCGGTGTGCCGCGACCCTGCGCGCCGAACTCGGCATCCCGGACCCGCGCCTCACCGGGAGGCGTTCCGTCCCGATGACGGCCGTGGGTTCGCGACCGCCGCGGGTCGCTGCCCCAGGCGCGAAAACGCCCCGGCCTGTAAGGCCGGGGCGCGCGTGGATTCACTTCATCGCAGACGCGGTCGAAGGCCCGCCGGAGCGGTTACGCCGCCTTCCGCACACCGAGCTCGGAGGCCTGACCCTCGATCGCCGGCGCCCGGCGCGCGCCGTTCGTGGCGATCTCGATGCGGCGGGGCTTCTTCGCCTCGGGGATCTCGCGGACGAGATCGACGTGGAGGAGGCCGTTCTCCAGCACCGCACCCGTCACCTGGACGTAGTCGGCGAGCTGGAACCGGCGCTCGAAGCCGCGCGCGGCGATGCCCTGGTGCAGGATCTCCGTACGCTTGGCCGGGTCGGCCTGGCGCTCGCCCTTCACGGTCAGCGCGTTCTCCTTCATCTCGATGGAGAGGTCGGCCTCGGTGAAGCCCGCCACCGCGATGGTGACGCGGTAGGCGTTCTCGGCGGTGCGCTCGATGTTGTAGGGCGGGTAGGTCGGCACCGCGTCGGTCGCCACGAACTGGTCGAGGGCCGAGAACAGGCGGTCGAAGCCGACGGTGGAACGGTAGAGGGGGGCGAGATCGAACTGACGCATGGAACATATCCTCCGTGGAGCAACATGCCGGTTGAGGCTATGGTCCGCCCGAGGGCCGGACCGGTCTCGTGCCGCCTGATCGGCCGGCACGACCCGAATATCGGCAGGGGGCCGCATGCGTTCAAGAGCCCGACCCGCGGATCACGGGGTGCGACCGGATGCCGCGATGCTGACCCTGGCGGATACCCCCGGGAACCCGGTGCCGCCCGGCGGCACGGTGATGACGGTCGGGACGAGCGACGACTGCACCCTTCGCGCCGCACGCTGGCAGCCGACGGCGCGGACCTGCAAGGGCACGGTCTGCCTGCTCCAGGGGCGGGCGGAGTTCATCGAGAAGTATTACGAGACGATCCGCGAACTCCGCGCCCGGGGCTTTGCCGTCGTCGCCTTCGACTGGCGCGGCCAGGGTGCCTCCGACCGGCGGGTCGACGACCCGCACAAGGGCCACGTCGAGAGCTTCGACGATTACCGCCTCGACCTCCTGGCGATCCGGGACGCGGTGCTGGTGCCGCTGATGCCGGACCCGCATGTCTGCCTCGCCCATTCCACGGGCGGCTGCGTCGCGCTCACCGGCGCGCTGGAGGGCTGGCTGCCGTTCCGGCGGATCGTGACGGTGGCGCCGATGCTGTCGATCCGGATGGTGCGCTGGCCGGCCTTCGCCGCGGTGGCGACGCGGGCGCTGCGGCGGCTCGGCCTCGGCAGCCGCTATATCCCCGGCGGCGGCCCGACCTCGATCGCGACGAAGCCCTATCCGAACAACCGGCTCTCGCGCGATCCGGCGCGCTACGCCCGCAACGCCGCGGCCGCCGAGGCGGTGGGGGCGGGCGCGGTGGGCGACCCGACCATCGCCTGGACGGCGGCGGCCTTCCGGGCGACCGCGCGGCTGGCCGATCCGCGGGTGCCGCCGCGCATCGCCACGCCGACGCTGATCGTCGCCGCCGGCGCCGACCCGGTGTGCAGCACGCCGGCCGCCGAGCGGTTCGCCGCGCGCCTCAAGGCCGGCCACATCCTCGTGCTGCCCGATGCCCGCCACGAGATCCTGTCCGAGCGCGACGCGATCCGCGCCGACTTCTGGGCCGCCTTCGACGCCTTCGTGCCGGGCAGTCCCGTGCGCGCGCCGGAGGCCGCGGAGCGCCGGGCTGCGGCCTCCGCGACGGCGTGAGGGGCGTGCCGCCGCACGATCGTGCGGGCGCGGGACCGGGCGGCCCCGCGCCGACCGCTCAATCCGCCCCGGCCCCGAGATCCTTGGGCCGCACGAACCGCTCCAGGCGGCCGGTCCGGCCGACCGCGCTCCAGTCCTCTCCCGCGAACGTGATCACCGCGAGGGCGGCGGTCGGGAACCCGCCCGCGAGCCGGTTGCGCGCCTCCCGCGGGCCGCTCGCGACGAGGCTGTCGGCCAGCGCCTCGATGCCGGGGTTGTGGCCGACCAGGATCAGCGTCCCGGCCTCGGCGGGCGCCGCGCGGACCGCGTCGAGCAGCGCCTCGGGCGCGGCCTCGTAGATCGCGGGCACGATCTGAGTGGGGACCCCGCCCAGAGCTTCGGCCGCCGCCTCCCAGGTCTCCCGCGTGCGCTGCGACGGTGAGATCAGGGCAAGGTCGGGCTGCAAGCCCTCCGCGGCGAGGTAGGCGCCCATCCGTGGCGCCGCCGCCCGGCCGCGCGCGTCGAGCGGTCGGTCGAGGTCGGGCACGCCCGGCGGCCGGTCGGCCTTGGCGTGGCGCAGCAGCAGCAGCAGGCGGCGCATCACGAGAACCCGACGATCGGATGGGGTGCGTACAGGCTCTCCAGCGCCGCGGTCTCGTCGGCGGTGAGCACGAGGTCGAGGGCGGCGGCGGCGTCGGTCAGGTGGCCGGGCTTCGAGGCGCCGACGATCGGGGCGGCGACCTCGGGCTTGGCCGCGACCCAGGCGAGCGCCACCTGCGCGCGCGGCACGCCGCGGTTGGCCGCGATCTCGGCGACCTTGGCGATGATCGCGCGGTCGGCCGCGGCCGCCGCATCGTAGAGGCCGCGGCCGACGTCGTCGCTGTCCTGCCGCGCGGTGGTGGCGTCCGGATCGCGCGTCAGCCGCCCGCGGGCGAGCGGGCTCCACGGCAGCACCGCGATGCCCTGGTCGCGGCACAGCGGCAGCATCTCGCGCTCCTCCTCGCGGTAGAGCAGGTTGACGTGGTTCTGCATCGTCGCAAACCGCGTCCAGCCGTTGAGGTCGGCGGTGAACAGCGCCTTGGCGAACTGCCACGCGTACATCGACGAGGCGCCGATCGTCCGGGCCTTGCCCGCCTTCACCACGTCGTGCAGCGCCTCCAGCGTGACTTCGATGGGCGTGTCGTAGTCCCAGCGGTGGATCTGGAAGAGGTCGACGTACTCCATCCCGAGCCGCGTCAGGCTGGCGTCGATCGCGGCGAAGATCGCCTTGCGCGACAGCCCGCCGGCATTGGGCTGGGACGTGAGCGGGAAGTAGCACTTCGTCGCGACGACGAGGCTGTCGCGGTCGCCGTAATCCCGGAGTGCCCGGCCGACGATCTCCTCGCTGGTGCCGTCGGAATAGTAGTTCGCCGTATCGAAGAAGTTGATGCCGAGGTCGAGCGCCTGCCGGATCAGCGGCCGGCTCTCCTCCTCCGGCAGCGTCCAGGGATGGGGGCCGCGGTCGGGCACACCGTAGGTCATGCAGCCGAGGCACAGGGCGGACACGTCGAGGCCGGTGCGGCCGAGCTTCTTCATCTTCATGCGGCCTATCTGGGCGCGCGAAGCCGGATGGCCAGGGTCGGCCGGCCGCTCAGCCGCCCCGCCCCTCGCGCCGCATCATGAAGGCGAGCTTCTCGAATAGGCTCACGTCCTGCTCGTTCTTGAGCAGCGCCCCGTGCAGCGGCGGGATCAGCTTTCTTCCGTCGCGCTCCCGCAGCGTCTCGGGCGACACGTCCTCGGAAACGAGGAGCTTGAGCCAGTCCAGAAGTTCCGAGGTCGAGGGCCTCTTCTTCAGGCCCGGCACCGCGCGGGTCTCCAGGAACACCCGCAGGGCCTCCTCGACGAGGCGGTGCTTGATGCCGGGGTAATGCACCTCGACGATCCGCGCGAGCGTCTCGGCGTCAGGGAACGCGATGTAGTGGAAGAAGCACCGGCGCAGGAACGCGTCCGGCAGTTCCTTCTCGTTGTTCGAGGTGATGATGACGACTGGGCGGCGCTCGGCGCGCACCGTCTCGCCTGTCTCGTAGACGAAGAACTCCATGCGATCGAGTTCGGTCAGCAGGTCGTTCGGGAACTCGATGTCGGCCTTGTCGATCTCGTCGATCAGCAGCACCGGGCGCGTCGTGGCGGTGAACGCCTCCCACAGCTTGCCGCGGCGGATGTAGTTGGAAATCTCCGAGACGCGCGGGTCGCCGAGCTGCGAGTCGCGCAGCCGCGAGACCGCGTCGTACTCGTACAAGCCCTGCTGCGCCTTGGTGGTCGACTTGACGTTCCACACCAGCAGCCTGGCGCCGAGCCCCTTGGCGATCTCCTCGGCGAGCACCGTCTTGCCGGTGCCGGGCTCGCCCTTCACCAGCAGCGGGCGCTCCAGCACGATTGCGGCGTTGACAGCCGCCGTGAGGTCGGGCGTCGCGACGTAGGAGTCGGTGCCGGTGAATCGCATCGGGCGTGGGTGTCCTGGGCGGCGCGTTCGTCACAGGACATACGGCGAAGGCGGAGCGCGGACAACACGGGCGCCGTCCCGCGCGGGCATCGCCGCTCAGGCGAGCGCGGTGTCGGACGGCTCGCTGTCGGAGGGGCGGGCATCCTCGGAGCTCGGGCGCCCCGTCCCGGGCGCCACCGTGGTGGCGACCGGCTCGCAGCGGATCGTCACGGTGTCGCCGTCGATGGTAAAGCGTACGTCCATCGCCGCGGCCCGCGCCACGAGGCCGGCATAGTACGGCAGAATGCCGTGGGCATCGACCGCGCCGTTCTCCGGCGTGCCGGCGATCAGCGCCTCGACGTGCGGCGGGATGCGCGCGTGCGAACCCTTGGCCGTGAGCACCAGGGTCGGCGCCTCGCCGTCACCCGCGACCTTGACGTCGAGCAGGCCCCCGCGCGGGATCGCGCCGGTGGCGATCATCACGAGGTTCAGCAGCAGCTTGACCTTGTTCTTCGGGTAGAGCGCCACCGGCGCGCTCCAGGCAAGCTGCGTCTTCTCGTCGGCGAACATCCCGCGGGAGACCTTCTCGGCGTCGGCCAGATCGATCGAGGCACCGGCCGATCCCGCCGCGCCGAAGGCGATCCGGGCGAATTGCAGCCGGGCCGAGGCGTGGCGCGCGCTCTTGCGGATCAGGTCGAGGGCGAACTCGCGCATCGACGCGTCGTTGTCGTCCTCAAGCACCTCGAGCCCGTTGACGATGGCGCCCACGGGGCTGATCACGTCGTGGCAGACGCGGGAGCACAGCAGCGCCGAGAGGTCGAGCGCGTCGAGGGTCACGGGGATCATGGCACGCTCCGGGCGTTTTTTGATGTTCGGCGACGCGGACTCGGCGGCCGGCCGCCGGCGCGGCCTTGCCCGCACGGATAGACGCCACGTCGGGCTTTGCAAAGCGTTACGGGCCGCGGCGGACGGCTTCGGACGCCCGCAAACGGAGGTTGGAAGGTACGAGTCCCGGGTCGGGTGAGATGCGTATCCCCCGGTCCCGGGTCCCGCGCAGGAGCGTGCGCGTCGCTCCCGGAAGAACCCGCATCCGTCGAGAACCGACCAGGGCTTCCGACGATCACTCGATCCGCACGACCACGCTGTCGCTTGCACCCGTCGCGTCGAGCACCGAGATCCGCGCGAAGCCGGCGCCGTCGGGCAGCCACTCGGACTGGCGCCGGGCGGAATCAGCCACCGGCTGGCCGCCGACCATCCAGGTCAGCGGCGGCACCCCGCCCAGCGCCTTGAGGGCGAGGCCGGGGCGCGGGCCTTCCTCCGACAGGCCGAGGTCGATCCGGGCGCCGTCCGGCGGGTAGGCGATCTTCAGGGGCGCGGTGTTGGTAGCCTCGAGCGTCCTCGGCGCGTCCCTGCGGATGTGGCGCAGGGGCGGCGGCAGGCCGGCGGTGGTGGCGACGAGCGCGTCGCGGGCTCGCGCCACCGGCTCGGGCTCGCCGCCGAAGCGGGAGAACGCGTCGAACAGGATCGGCGCGGCGACCGTGCGCCCGACGAGGCCCGGCACCGCGGCGCCGTCCGGGCGCCCGACCCAGACCGCGATGGTGACGCGCCGGTCGAAGCCGACCGCCCAGGCGTCGCGGTAGCCGAACGAGGTCCCGGTCTTGTAGGCGATGCGGCCGGAGAGCGCGTTCTCCGGCGGGGGAGCGCCGCGCAGGATGTCGGCGACGTACCACGCCGCCACCGGCTCCGCGACCGCCCGCGACGGCGTGGACGGCGGGACCCGGTCGGCCCGGTGCCACAGGTCGGGCACCGCGCCGCCGCGCGCCAGCCCGGCATAGAGCCGCGCGAGGTCGGTGAGCGTGATGCCCAAGCCCCCGAGCGCCACCGGCAGGCCGGGCGCGGCGTCGCGCGGCAGCAGGATCGCGGCGCCGGCCGCCCGCAGGCGCGCGACGAAGCGGGCGGGGCCGACCGCCTCCATCAGCGCCACCGCCGGCACGTTGAGTGACAGTTGCAGCGCGCGCCGCGCCGTGACGGTGCCCTGGTAGGTCAGGTCGAAGTTCTCGGGCGCGTAACTCGCCGCGTAGCGGGCCGGGCGGTCGTCGAGCAGCGTCTCGGGGTGCGCCAGCCCCGCCTCGAACGCCTGCGCGTAGATGAACGGCTTCAGCGCAGAGCCCGGCGAGCGCACCGCCAGCGTCATGTCGATGGCGCCGCGCCGGCTCGTGTCGCGGTAGCCGGCGCTGCCGACCTGGGCCAGCACCGCGCCGGTCGCGTTGTCGAGCGCCAGGATCGCCGCCGACAGGCCGGGGCCGGCGGCCTCCGCCCGCTCGGTGGCGAGCCGTTCCAGGCCCGCCTGGAGCCGGCCGTCCAGCGTCAGGCGGATGACGGACGCGCCCGGGTCGGCCGCGACCGCTTCCTCGGCGGCGTGCGCGGCCACCATCGGAAACGCCTCACGGACCTGCGGCATCGGCTCGGCCTTGGCGGCGGCGGCCTCCGCACCGCTGATCACGCCGCGCGACGCGGCGATGTCGAGAACACGGTTCCGTGCCCGGCGGGCCTTGGCGGCGAACCGGTCCGGCCGGCGGCCCTCCGGGGCCTGCGGCAGGGCGACCAGGAGGGCGGATTCGGCAAACGACAGCCGGGCGGGCTCGCGACCGAAATAGGCGAGCGCCGCCGCCCGCACGCCCTCGACCGGGCCGCCGTAGGGGGCGAGCGCGAGGTAGAGTTCGAGCACCCCGGCCTTGCCCAGCCGCCGCTCCAGTTCGACGGCGCGCACCATCTGCCGAAGCTTTGCCGCGAGCGAGCGCCCAGGCCGCGGCTCGACGAGGCGGGCGACCTGCATCGACAGGGTCGAGCCGCCGGACACGATCCGCCCGTGCGCGAGCCATTGCCACGCCGCCCGCAACGTCGCCGCCAGATCGATGCCCGGGTGGCTCGCGAAGCGGCGGTCCTCGTAGGCGGCGAGCATCGCGAGGAAGCGCGGATCGACCGCCGCGGGGCTCACCGGCAGCCGCCAGCGCCCGTCCGCGGTGGCGAAGGGGCGCAGCAGCGTGCCGTTTCTGTCCATGACGATGGTGGAGCGAAGGCTCGCCTGCGTCAGGTCCAGGGGCGGGAGGGCGGCGGCGAAGCACCAGAGGGCGAGGAGGGGGAGTGCGACCGCGATTGCGATGACGCCCACCAAGCGGCGCGCGGTCCCTCCCCCCTCTGCGGGGGAGGGTGGCCCTTGCGTCAGCGAGGGTCGGGAGAGGGGAGCGCCGTATCCGGAGAGGTCGCTCCCCTCTCCCGACTTAGCTCGCGGGCCACCCTCCCCCGCAAAGGGGGGAGGGAGAGGCGCGCGTGTCGCCACCTACTTCGCCGCCCCGATCTCGACCGAGCCGAACGCCGTGCGTCCGAAACGCTCGGGCCGGTACATGTCCTCGATCGTGGCGCCGGGATGCACGTAGGTGCCCGGCGAGACAGCGCGCACCGTGTAGGCCGCGGTGAAGAAGGCCGACTGCTCCGGGCTTCGGTCGTAGGCGGCCACGAACCGGTCGTCGCGGAACTCGGTGTGGACCGGCTGGACGTCGCTCTTGGCAAACGCCAGCCCGGTGAGCGCGTCGGCATCGAGCAGCTTCGGGTTGTCGATCTCCAGGCCCGCGGGCAGGCGGTCGACGAGCAGCAGGCGACCGGCGCTGGCCTTGGCTTCCGTCACCTTCAGCACCACCACGAGGCGGTCGTTCTGGCGGATGCCGCGGGCGGGGTCGACCGCCGCGCCGTCGAGGCGATGATACGTCCGCTCGATCGCGTAGCCGCGGGACTCGGCCGGCTCCGCCGCGACCGGGTTGCCGGAGACGCCGACCACCACCTGCACAGCCGCGCGGCCGGTGTTGACGACCGGGATTGGGCGCGCGTCGAGCGCCGCCGCCCCGTAGCTGCGCGCGAGCGGGCCGGCCTGCGCCACCCCGTCGACGGTGAAGGCGAGCGCCTCGGCTTCCTTGGCCAGCCCCTGGGCGGCGAGCACCATCCAGGCGTTCTCCTGGGTGCTGGTCGGGCGGCCCGACGCGCGCTCCTCGCCGAGCACCGCGGAGACGGGGCTGAGCGCGCTTTGCGAAAAACCGGTCTCGGCGGCGAGCGCCAGCAGCCCGGCGCCGTCGCGCAGGCGCGAGCCGTAATCGGCACGGTAGCTCTGCCGGTCGCGGTCGGAGCGTAGCGCGTCGAGCGCCGCGTCCATCGCCCTGGCGGCGCGGCCGCGGTCGCCGAGCAGCGCCAGCGCCGCCGCGATCTGCGCGCGGCCCAAGGGCGTGGAGAACGCCGCGAGCTTGGTGTCGGCGAGGTAGCGCAGGTCCCCCATCACCGGGCGGCCGTTGCGCGCGAGCACGTAGGCGGCATAAGCCAGATCCGTGCCGCCGTCCCGCACCTCGGTGGTGTTGGCGACCGCGTTGCGCAGGCGGTCGAGCGCCTGCGCGAACGCCGCCTGCGGTACGGCAAAGCCTCGCTCGCGCGCGCGGGTCAGGAAGTCGGTGACGTAGGCGGCGAGCCAGAGGTCGTTGCCGCCTTGGGCCGACCACAGGCCGAAATCGCCGCTCGAATCCTGGCGCGACAGCACCCGCTCGATCGCCTCGCGCACGCGGGCGTCCACCGTGTCGTCGAGCGCGAGCTTGTCCTGCGCCGCGAGCCTGTTGACGTAGAGCAGCGGCAGCGCCCGGCTCACCACCTGCTCGGAGCAGCCGTAGGGGTAGCGGTCCAGCGCGAGCAGCAGCGCCGGCACGTCGATCCCCGGGAGCGCGGACGCCGCGAGCGAGACCGTGCCGGTGCCGGGCAGGATGTCGGAGAGCAGGTCGCCCGAGACCTCCAGGCTCGCGCCCGGCGCCAGCGTGCGCACCGCGCGCCGCACCAGCGCGCCGGTGCCGGGCGAGACGGCGAGGGCGAAGCTCTGGCCGACGCCGCCCGGCAGGCCGGGCCCGGACAGGCTCAGGTCGAGCCGCGCGAGGCCCGGCCCGGCGGCGGTGATCGGCACGACGAGTTGCCCCTTCGCCCCGGCCTCCAGCCGCATCACCGTATGCACGGCCTGCGCCCCGACCAGCACCGGGCCGGACAGGTCGAGATCGACCGTGTAGTCGCCCGCCTGCCCCTCGACGTTGTCGAGCGCCAGGAAGACGCGCGAGCGGTCGCCGGCGTTGAGGAAGCGCGGCAGCGTGCCGGTGACCACCACCGGATCGCGCACGATCACGTCGGCGCTGGCCTGCCCCACGCGGGTGCCGCTCCAGGCGGTGACCATCACCCGCGCCGTGCCGTTGAAGGCGGGCACCGGGAAGGTGACGCGCGCGCTGCCGTCCGGCGCCACGGCGATGACGCCCGAATAGAGCGCCAGCGGCGCCTGGGTCGGCGGGGAATCGGCCAGTTCGCCGCCCGCCCCGTCGCCGCCGGAGCGGATCGCGCCGAGCGTGCCCTGCATCCCGTCGATCAGGTATCCGTAGAGGTCGCGGACCTCGTAGCCCAGCGCCTTCTGGCCGAGGAAGTGGCCGACCGGGTCCGGCGCCGCGTAGCGGGTGAGGTTGAGGATGCCGACATCGACCATCGCCACCGTGACCCGCGCCGCCTCGCCGGCCCGGAGGCCCGCGAGGCGGATCGGCAGGGTGAGGTCCTGCCGCGGGCGGGCCTTCTCGGGGGCGTCCACCGAGACGGTCAGGGCCCGCGCGCCGCGATCGACCGAGAACCACGCCAGCCCGAGCGCCCGGCCGGGCAGGCGCCTGGCCGCCTGGTCGAGGGGCCGGTAGGCGGTGGCGACGAGGTAGGCGCCGGCGCCCCATTCGGGCTTGACCGGGATTTCCACCGTGGCGCCGCCCTCCGGCACCGCCACGTCGAGCACGTCGTGGATGCGGTCGCTCACCACCGCGACGGTGGCGGTGCCGCGGAACGTCGGGTTCAGCCGCGCGCGGAGCGTGTCGCCCGCGGCGTAGGCCGCCTTGTCGAGGGTGAGGTCGAGGAGGTCGGGAACGTCCGCCGTCTCCGAGCCGCCCCAGCCGACGCTGAACGTCACGCTCGCCGCGGCCGCGGGCTGCCCCGGCACGCCCGCCTCCAGCCGGTACCTGCCGAAGCCGAGCGCGGCGGCGACCTTTCCGGGTGCGTCGGCCTTCAGGTCGAGGGTGCCGTCGGCCACGCGGCGCACCGCCTTCACCGGCTCGAACGACCAGCGCCCGTCGGCGCGGTACCATTGGTAGGTCTGCTCCAGGCGCGACAGGGTCCAGGTCACGCCCGCCTGCGCCAGCCGCGTCCCGTCCGGCCGGGCGAAGGCCACGTCGAAGCCCGCTGTGCCGCCGACGGGAAGGTCGTCGGAGAACCCCTTGCGGATCGCCAGCACCGGGCCGTCGGGCAGGATCGGCAGGGTGAGGCTGCGCGACAGCGCCCGGCCACCGGGCTCGCCGACCGCGAGCGTGATCCGCGCCTCGACCGGGCGCGGCGCGGGCAGCGCCTGCACCGGGACCGTCACCACCGCCTCGCCCCCGGCGTCGGTGGTGGCGTGCGCCTCGATCTCCTGCGTACTCGCCTCCACCGCCTCGTCGTCGAGGCCGACCGAGAAGCCCTCCAGGCCCCTGATGCCGCTGGTCGCGGCCGCCTGCACGGTGACGCTGCCCGACACGTCGAGGCCGGAACCGGCCGCGCCGTAGAGGTAGCGCACGGCGACCGCGACGCGGGCCGCCTCGCCCTTGCGCAGGGCCGGCCGCTCGGGCTTCAGCGTCACCTCCAGCCGCTCGGGGACGTAATCCTCCACCAGGAACGACGCCTCGCCGACGGCGGGCGCCTTCGGGTCGGTGAAGGCCGCGATCCGCCACGTGCCGTGCATCGCGCCCGACAGCAGCGGCAGCGACAGCGAACGGCCGCCGAGCCCCTGGTCGGCCACCGAGACCCGGCGGTACTCGACCCCGTCCGGTCGCTTCACCACCAGGGTTAAGGCTAAGCCCGGCACGGCCCGGCCCTGGCCGTCGCGGAGCAGGCCGGTGATCTGCACGGTCTCGCCCGAGCGGTAGACCCCGCGCTCGGGGAACACGTAGGCCTCGATCGCGCCCGCGTCGGCCCGGCCCTTCACGCCGCGGTCGGTCAGGTCGAAGGCGGCGAGCGCGAGGTCGAGGAAGCCGTAATCGTCGCCGACCTGCGCCACCACGAGCCCCGGCGCGATGCCGCCCTCGCCCCGCGCCAGCCCTGGGTCGAAGGCGGCATGACCCTGTCGGTCGGTCCTCTTCGTCGCCAGAACCTCGTTGTTGCGGGCGATCAGGCGGATTTCGGCGTCCGGCACCACCTTCGCGCTGGCGAGCGAGCGCAGGAAGACGTGGACGCCGTCGCGGCCCTTGAAGGCGGTGAGCCCGAGATCCGAGACCACGAACCACTGCGTCGCCTGTTGTTCGTAGCCGTCCTCGCCCTCGGAGGCCGAGGCGGTGCCGCTGACTTGGGCCAGCATCACGTAGATGCCGGGCTCGAGCTTCCCCACCGCCTGGAGCACCGGGAAGGCGGTGACCGCCTCCTGGTTGAGCTCGACCTTGGCCGTGTCGAGCGTCCCCTTCCACACCCGCACGCCCTTCTGCTCGGCGATGGTTTTGGCGGTCGCCCCGTTGAGCTGGCCGAGAAACTCCTCCGAGCGCAGGGACGGGAGGAGCCCGCGGTCGCCGATGCGCAGCACTTCCACGTCGAGCCGGGGCGCGTTGACCGAGACCAGCGGCACGCCGGCCTGGCCCGTGCGCGGCAGGACGTAGTTGCGGCCGGTGAAGTGCACCTGGGGTGCGCGGTCGCGGACGTAGACCTCGTAATCGGCCGATTTCAGCAGCGTCTCGCCCACCGACGAGGGCAGGCCCTGGCGCACGACGAAGGCGTAGCGTCCGCCATGCCTCAGCCCGTCGACGCAGACCTGGGCGCCCTCCGCGGTGACCGCGGCGTTGGTCGCGCCCGAGACGGCGACGAAGGGCGAGAAGTCGGCCTTCGCGGCGACCGCCTCCGAGAAGGTGAAGCAGACCCGCGGCGCGGCGGCGTCCGAATCGACCTTGTAGTCGAGGATGCGGAAGCCGTGCTCGGCGCGCAAGGCCTCGTAGGTCTCGCGCACCGCGGGCGCCTCGCTCAGCGCCAGGCTCGCCGCGTAGGCTTCCAGCGCCGGGCGCCACGCGGACTGCCCCGCCTGGATCGCGCCCAGCAGCGCCAGGGCCTGGCCCGCCTCGGCCGCCGTCCTCGCGCGCTGGTAGCCCTGGTAGGCGGCCGCCGGCGCACGGGCGCGCAGGCGCGCGCGGCCCGCGTCGTCCTTGTTCTCGTCGTCGCCCGCGACCGCGTCGGCGGCCCGCGCGTAGCCGAGCCAGGCTTGCGCGTCGGAGGGGTCGGCCGCGACCGCGGCGGTGAAGAGCGGCACGGCGTCCGCCGCCTTCTCCCCGGCGAGCAGCGCCTCGGCGGCGCGCCGGGCCTGCGCGGCGGGCTTGAGGGATGCCCCCGCCTCGCCCTTCAGCGACGCTTCGAGCCGGACGGCGGCGCTCGCCAGCCCCTCGCGCACGAATGGCCTCGGAAACGCCGCCGCCGGCTTCGCGACGGTCCGCGCGGCGGGCGTCTGCGCCTGCGCCGCCGATGGCGCCGCGACGAGACAGAGGCCCGCCAGCACCCCGACCCGGAGCCCGAACCTCGACGATCGCGCCATTGCCCCGCCCCTTGCGCAACGCCGCCTCGGAGGCCGGCCCCAAGGGGGACGGCGATTCGCGAACGTCGGCAGCCTTCGGCCGGACGGTAGCACCTGCCGCGGGCGCGGCAATGGCGGATGCGATCGGGTACGACGCGCCGGCCTGCTCTCCGGCGCGCGACGCGTCCCGCCATTGCCACGGCGACGCGCGGGGCCTAGCTCGTGCCTGCCCCCGAGAGGGCCGGCGCCGGAGCGGTCTCCGGCGCGCGCACCATCCGTCGGAGACGCAACGCCATGATCCGGACCCTCGTCCTGCCCGTCCTCGCGCTCGTCGCCGGCACGGTGCCGGGCCACGCCATCGAGGTCGTGAAGTCGATCGACGTCGCCGCCCCGCCCGCCAAGGTCTGGCAGACCATCGGCGAGTTCTGCGGCATCGGCGACTGGCACCCGGCGATCGAGACCTGCGCGCCCTCCGAGAAGGACGGGATGAAGCTCCGCACCCTCTCGCTCAAGGGCGGCGGCACCCTGGTCGAGGCGCAGGTCTCCCGCGACGACAAGGTGATGCGCTACACCTACACCCTCGTGCAGGGGCCGTTGCCGGTCGCCGACTACACCTCGACGATCGCGGTCGCCCCGGAGGGCACCGGCTCGAAGGTGAGCTGGAGCGGGAGCTTCGGCGCCAAGGGCGTCCCCGACACCGTCGCGCAGGACGCGATCTCCGGCATCTACGAGTCGGGGCTGAAGGCGATCGCCGACAAGTCCAGGTAGCCG
>NZ_CAXTHR010000002.1:72943-74709 GCF_964244095.1 uncultured Methylobacterium sp.
TCCTGCCGCAGGGCTCGGGCTGCGGCCCGGCGATCGGCCGGACGCAGGCCGTGGTCGACAGCGACGTGGCCACCGGCAACCTCAACAAGCCGGTCGGCGACCGCTTCGGCGCCGACCTCGCCCGCGCCGCGGCTGCCTGCGCGGCCGGCCGCGACGGCGAGGCCCTGAGCCTGCTCGCCGCCGCCAAGAGCCGCTACGGCTACCCATAGAACCCGCATGCCGCCGACGCGCCGGGATGAGAGAGGCCGCGAGGAAGCCAGGGCTCAGGTCGGGAAGAGCGGGTTCGGCCCCGCGCGGCGGAAGCCGTCCGCTGCGCTTCGGGGCTTCTGCCGCGGCGCGCGATCGCCGATGACGGCTCCTTAACCAACCGCTGTCATGTTCGGATCGTGCAGGATGGCGAGGGCCCCGTGGTCATGTCGAAGCCGCAGAGGACCTCCGAAAGCGAGCGGCCGGCGAAGCCGCCGCTCAGCGCAGGCGTGCGCCGCCATCTCGGCCAGAATCTGCGCACCCTCTACGCCGACAGCCTCTCGGCCCCGGTGAGCGAACGCCTCGAGGCGCTGATCGCCCAGCTCGACCGACCCAAGAACTGAGCTGAGACCTGATCTGAGACCTGAGCTGAGGCCTGAGCCTCCATACCGCGACGTTTCTCCACGCCCGGCCGGGCTCGATCCCCGGACGTTCGCAGGTCCGATGGATCGGCGGGCGTCCCCGGGCCGTGAGCCGGCGCCTCCCTCGAGACCGGCCGATCGGGCGTTTCCGGCTGCGAGGCCGTCGCGACGCGCGGCCCCCTGCATGCCCGCGTGCCGTCCTGCTGCGTGGCGGCGATGAGGCGTTCTTTCTAAGAAACGACTGCTTCGGTATGATCCTGTTCTCGTCCGCTGGAGGACGGGAGCAGGAATCTGTCGTCCCGATGGTCGACGCGCGGATTCGCGCCGTCGCCGGGCTGCGCAGCCGATGGCGCGCCGGGCCGGACATCCAGCGTTGCCGGTTGACAACGTTCGATAAAAAGAACGAAACATGGCTCCGACGCGGTCGGCCAAGCCCGGAAACGGCGCCCGGCAACCGCGGTGATGATCGGAGGATCGACGTGAGCCAGCAGGACGTGACGCGAACCGCATCGGGCCGAAACGGGCGCAGCCGCGCCCTGGCGGGTCTCTGGCTCGCCGCCTGCCTCGTGCCGGCGGCCTTCGGCGCCCAGGCGCAGACCGCCCTGCTCAACGTCTCCTACGACCCGACGCGGGAGCTCTACCGCGACGTCAACGCCGCCTTCGTCGAGGATTGGAAGGCGAAGACCGGCGAGACGATCACCGTGCGCGCCTCGCATGGCGGCTCGGGCTCCCAGGCGCGCACGGTCATCGACGGGGTCGACGCCGACGTGGTGACGCTCGGCATCCCCTCCGACATCGACGCCATCGCGCGGCTCACCAAGAAGATCCCGGCGGATTGGCGCAGCCGCCAGCCGAACACGTCGCTGCCCTACACCTCGACGGTGGTGTTCCTGGTGCGCAAGGGCAACCCGAAGGGCGTGGCGGACTGGGGCGACCTCGTGAAGCCCGACGTGAAGGTCATCACCCCGAACCCCAAGACCTCCGCGGGCGGGCGCTGGAACTTCCTCGCCGCCTGGGGCTATGCCTACAACCAGGGCAAGGACGCGGCCAAGGCCGAGGCCTTCGTCGGTCAGGTCTACAAGAACGTGCCGGTGCTCGACACCGGCGCGCGCGGCTCCACCGTCACCTTCGCGCAGCGCGGCCTCGGCGACGTGCTGC
>NZ_CAXTHR010000003.1:0-73072 GCF_964244095.1 uncultured Methylobacterium sp.
CGCGCACCAGACCTGCCTTGCCCATCTCGCCCGCGACGTCGCCTACGTCGTCGAGACCAGCGATGATCCCGTACCCTGGCGTTTGCAGCTCTGGCTGCGATCCGTGTTCGCCCTGGCCGAGCACGGCACCGATCTGGCCACCTCGACGCTGGCCGCCAAGCGCCGGAGCCTGGATCGCCAGCTCGGCACCATCCTTGCCACGCCGAGCGGCTGCGACCTGACCCGCAACCTGCAGGCCAAGATCGGTCGGGCTCGCCATCAGCTCTTCGTCTTCCTCGCGCGCCCCGGCGCCGTCGAACCGACCAACAACGGCTCCGAGCGGCTGCTGCGCCCGTCCGTGGTCCAGCGGAAGGTCACCAACGGCTACCGCGCGATGTGGGCCGCCGAGGGCGAAGCCGACATCCGCACCGTCGTCGATACCGCCCGCCTCACAGGCAGCGGCCCCTTCAGCACCATCCTCAAAACCGTCGGCGCCTGAACCCTGCGGTCACACGGGTGGGTAATTACAATGAGAGCGCCGGTAATTCCATCACGCAAATTGCATCGCTACGATTGAGAGAGGATACCATTGAGAATTGCTTGATCAAATCCAAATGGTTGCGAGTCATAAATGATTTGAGCAAAGATCATTTCTGCCAAGCTCCATCAATGATTATAACTGACAAAGAAGTCTGCAATCATTCTTTCGATAGAAAGATTTCAAAGGCGCTGGCGTGATATTCCAGACCTTGAGATTCTTATGCTGTTAAGCCCTCAGAATCTGGGTATGAGAGCAGCCTTTGCGCAAGAAGCACGGCGGTGGGCGCATCGACCGCCGAAGCATCGGCACCGACCCGTTCGACGTATTCGGGATGCTCAAGGAAAACCGGTCCACCGACCATGACGCCGATTGAGGGGTTGAGCGACGCCCGTCGCACCGCACGGATCGAGGCAGCGAGTTGATCGAGGTGGCTCTCCCGACTCAGTGTTAGGCCCACTACGCCGAACAGTTCCGAACCTACGAGGTCGGCGATTTCCTCGGGACTGGAGGCAAGGCCGCTGGCTACATGCCAGCCGGCCTTACGCATGAACTGCTCGACAATCGCTAGGCCGAAGGTGTGGAGTTCGCCCGGTGCCCCCATCAGGAGGATACGGCGCTCGCTATCGTAGGGCGCGATGCCTCCATCCGTGCGGAACGTAGCCAAAAGGAACTGGAGTTGGGCGAGGCCGGCCGTGACCTCGATGAAGTCGCACAGGTCGTCATCCCACATGCGTCCCAGCAAGGCCGCCGAGGGCGCCAGCAGGTCAAGGAACAGGTCGTCGACGCAATAGCCCTTCCTCGTCAAGGCGGAGAAGGCACCCATGAGAGCAGTGACATCGTGCCCGAGGATCAGGTCCGTGAAACCCGCGACCGCTTCCGTATCCAGCTTCGGCAGGACGTCCGAACGGACCTGTCTCTCGCCGCGATCAAGCAACATCAGCCGGGGGATGATGTCCGTCTGGACGATGCGGCCGAGCGCCAGGGTTCGCTGTCGTGCCTCGTCAGCGGATCGTCGTCGTGCATAGTTCTCGCGGACATACGCAGCTTCAGCGATTCCCGCCGTGATAAGACCGGCCCACTCCCGGTGGGGTGATCCTTGATCCAGCATTGCCTCATCCCCATGGTCCGGGGTGGAATCCCCGTTTGGTGTTGACCGTCGTGCAGCGCGTTCAATGCGACAACAGAGACCCAAATGCCCGAGTTGTAAAGCAAGCGCCCTTCCCGTCGCGCTTGGCCGGTTTTTCGGCTCCTGGCAAGCGACGATGTTTCTGAGCGAACCAACTCAAGGAATGTACGATGTCCACAAAATGGCAGCATTCCTAACGTTGAGCGATAGCCGAAGCTGGCACGATCCAATCGTAAAGCGGACCGGCAGGTATCGACCCAACCTATATGGCCGCTGCGAGCAACCAACTGAAAGCCGTTAACGCGGTTAGCAGCCAAAGCCCTTGCGTGTATTGATGATCCTGACAGGTAAGAGACAACGAGCCGCCCGTATCCCACTCGCGGTCGCTGCGGCGACGATCGGCAATCCACGCACCCGGTGCCTTTCGCAACGCGCGTCGCGCAAACGCGTTCTGGCGACGTGTATGCGGATAGATCACGTCACCACAACGCCAATGACGGATCGGCTTGAGCCTACCCGTTGCTGGCCCGATCAGCTTCGCCCAAGCGAATCCAGCGGCCCCGAATCGAGTTGCTTGAGAATCCGCGTCAGTGCCGCGACATTGTTCTTGTCTTCAGTGCTTTCAAGCGCGTCCTGTAGTACCAGGCGAATGTCCTCGGCTTCGACCCTCTCCATGTCCCAATTCGGATAGAGACGCTCTCGCTGTTCCTCGCTTTGGTCCAGCGAGACGATGTCGTAATGGCGCGGATCGCCATGCAGGCTCGCGATCAGCTTCTTTACCCGGGCGGGCGGCCCCTCGATCCACTGGAAGAAGACGCCGCTGCCGAAAACCAGCACCCCGGTGATGCCGTGGGCGGGATTGTAGCGCTGGGCCGACTCGACGATGCGGCCGACCTCGGCGTCGTCGACGCCGTCGGCGGCGCGGCTGCAGTAGACGAAATGATAAAGCGCGGGCAACCCGGCTTCGTCCAACTGAGCGCCGCGGAAAAAGCCGTATTCGTCGAACATGGATGGGCTCGCTTCATTTATGCTAGGCAGGCCGTTCCGCCCGTGGCGTGAGCGGCAGGATAGCTCAACTGACCTGATTTGTAATCGAATCCGGTCGTTCAGGCCGTCGCGCGGACACTGAAGGTGCTGCTACTCGACGAGCCCACCAGCGCGCTCGCCCTCGGTCCGACCAATTCGGTGACGGCCATGGTGCATGCCCTCGGCACCATGCACGTGCCGTATGTGGACCCGCATTTCCGAGGTCGTCCAGTCCGTCACGCTGGCCGGCCAGTCCCCATCCCACGCCCAAGCGGCGATAGGGTAGTGACGATCTGCATCCTCACCATCATCGAACGCAACCTCATCGCTTTCCGACGGCTGTCGCGGAGGCAAGCGAAGGTGGACGGCTGCGGTGATCTCTTCCGACTGTAGGCCCAATCGCATCTGCTCGACGACTTGCATGGTTCGCGAGATGGGTCCTTCGACGCCGACGCGGTTGGGTTCCGTCGCCGCTGGAACTGGAGCGTCTACCCAACGCTCGCCGAACATCGCTTCCCCGAGGGATTGAAAGAACGCAGTGAGCGGTGTCGCCCCGAATCCGAGCTTCGCGTTGGGCTGGTCACGTTGGTTGCGGACGAGCTTCTTTGTGATCCGAATTGTCCGATCCCCCAAACATGAGCCTTCGTGTCCTGGCCCGCATGAGGATGTCGTGGCGGCGCTTAGTTGTGAAGCGCGTCTTTAAGGCAACCTGATCGCGCGCAGCGAGGGGCGACGCACAACCGGCTATAAGCGACACCCCAAACGGCACCCCAGTTCCAAAACGAGAAAAGCCGCCCAGAGGCAGCTTGTCATAAATCATTGATTCACTTTGATAAATTGGAGCGGGCGAAGGGATTCGAACCCTCGACCCCAACCTTGGCAACGCTAGGGCCCTGATCCATGATGCCGTCTTAGCGGCACGGCGCGCCTAGGGAAACCCTCTTTCCCCGTTCGATGCCGATCGCTCCCGTGTCGGCCCAAACCAACCCAGACACGGGGTTTCCAACCCGTTTCCGGCCCGGGCCCGGGACCGTCCGGAGAGCCGTTGCGTGGACGATATTCCGGAGAGCCGGCTGGAGCGGGTCGCGATGATGGAGGGCATCCTCATCGAGCACGCGACGGGCCGGTCCAGCGACGGCCACGTCTACGAGTACCTGCGCCGGGAATTCCTCGCCGACGACGAGATGAAGGCCCTGCTGCCGGCCTACGTGCGGACGTCCCGCACGCTCGACGTGTTCTGGCCCTTCATCAAGGAGAAGCTCGGTCGGTACCAGGAGCGACGCGCCTTCATCCGCGAATCCTTCACGCCGTTGATCGACCACCTCGAAGGCCACAACCGCGCCCCCGGGGACGCCGTCGTCACGGACGCGCTGGCGAGCTTCGATGCCGACGGGGTCCATGTCGTATGGGCCAAGGCCCTGGCGCGTCGGACATCCGATCCGGAGGGCGCCATCACCGTCGCCCGCACGCTGCTGGAGACCGTCATCAAGCACATCCTCGACGACCGGAGCGTGGCCTACGCCGAGAAGGATGACCTGCCCAAGCTCTACGGAGCGGTCGCGAAGGCGCTGCGCCTGGCCCCGGACCAGCACACCGAGGAGCCGATCAAGGCCATCCTCGGCGGCGCGATGCATCTGGTGAACGGGCTCGGGACCCTGCGGAACCGGTTCTCGGACGCGCATGGCCGGGGCGTGCCGAAGGAGACGGGCGCTCCGGTGAAGCCCTCCCCCCGGCACGCAAGCCTCGCGGTGAACGCCGCCGGCGCGGTGGCGACCTTCCTCATTGAGACGCACCTCGAACGCGGGAAGGCCTGAGGCTCAGGCCGCCGCGGCGCGCTGCTGGTACTCGACGTGATGATGCCCGTAGACCTCCAAAACCATCTTGACGGACATGCCGAGGTACTCGCCGACCTCATGCGGAGGGATCCCCGCCCTGAGCATGAGGGTCGCCCTGGTGTGCCTCAGCACGTGCGGCGTCGGCAGGCCCACGTCGTCCTTGGGGTCCGGGTTGCCGATCCGCATGGTCCCGTCGATCTCGCGCCGGTCCAGCCCGGCCCGGGCCGCGGCGAGGGCGAACCCCTTGCTGACCCGCAGGATCCGGCGCCCGTTGTCGTGGACGACGACGTCGATGCCCCGCGCCAGGTCCGCCTCGCGCCACTCCCGGAACAGGGGCAGGAGCCGATCGTGGATCCGGCACGGGGGCTCGCGCTTCCGCGTCTTCGGCTCCATCGGGCCCGATCGGTGGAGCGTGACGGCCGGGATGTCGACCCAGCCGTGATCGAGCGCACGGCTCCAGCCGAGGCCGAGGATCGCCCCGGACCGGGTGCCCGAATAGAAGCCGATCTCGATGAAGCGCGCCTGGTGCTCGCCCTCGTCGTCGCCACGGCCTGCGACGGGCGTCCACACGGGATCCCGCGTGGCGAGGATCGTCGAGGTCCAATCGAATCCCTGCGCGGCCTTGAGCAGCCGTTGGTGCTCGGTCTCGGTCAGCCAATCCGGGTGCGCCTCGGCCGCCGGCGGCAGGGTGACGACCGGCCGGGACGTGAGGGTGTATTCCTTGTGCCAGACGCCGATTGCGGCCGAGAGCGTCTGGAGCTCGCGCCTGGCGGTCGACGGTGTGATGGACTTGACCTTCGCCGATCCCGGCGCCGTGTACGTCTCGGCGCAGCGGCTCTTCACGTAGCCGCGGCAGGCTTGCCCGCGAACCTGCGCAAGCGACAGGCCCTTCCAGTGGCGGAGCAGATGCGCGATGTGCTGCCCGGCGAGGACGGCGTTGCCGGTCCCCTCCTGGCGCAGGCCATAGAAGGAGAGGCACGCGGCGACGCTGACGAGCTTCGGGTTCGAGTTCGTCGGATCGTCCGGGTCCGGCGTCTCCGCCTTGGCCTCGGCCTCTATCCGCGACCGCTCCGCGAGGTAGACGGCGAACTCCGCTTCAGCCGCGCGGCGATCCTCTCGGCCATGTCGTGTTCGGCGCTTCCACGGCTTGCCGGCGATCGTGTCGTGGATCGCCCAGACGCCTCTGTCGAGGTCGAACTTGATGCGGGCGGGGTCCTTGGGGCGTGCCACGAGTTTCTCCAATCGGTCAGGTGCTGGCGTGTGGTCAGGATGGCGTGTCCGGGCTGCATCGATTTGAGGCGATGGGGCTCCGGGGCGCGCGTCGCTGCCCGCAGCTGCACGACGGAGAAAACGGGTAGCCCGACGTCGTTCGCGACCTCCGGCGCCCATACGGCGACGTCGAGCGGGATGAGCGTGTCGGGCTCGGCACGCCGCGCCTTGGCGCTCGCGCCTTCGGACCAATCGAAGGTTCCGAGGAGGAACTGGAATGTCATGACGGGATTCTGAATCACCCGCTGTGCAGTCGCAACGGCTAAGGAAGCGCTCGGTTAACAGCGATGCCGGTTATCCACCTGGGCTGACCTTCGAGGTCCAGGGAAACTTCAACCACATCGACAGCATCGCCTTGCCCGCCGCCCGGGGCCCTGGCAGTCTTGCCGCATCAGGAGACCACCCGTGAAAATATTGCGCCCTCCCCGCCCGTCCCGCTGACCCCCGGAGAGCCGCCGCGCCTCCGATTTGGAGGCCGCCATGCGTACCTTTTTCACCGCCGACACCCATTTCGCGCACAAGGGCATCCTCAGCCCGAAGATGAACCGTCCCCGCTCGTTCGCCTCGATCGAGGAGCACGATGAGCGCGCGATCGCCCATTGGAACGACAGGGTGCGCCCCGAGGACGAGGTCTGGCACCTCGGCGATTTCGGCTACAAGGGGAGCGCGAGCTACTACCAGTCCGTGTTCAGGCGGCTCCACGGAAGGAAGCATCTCGTCTGGGGCAACCACGACCACGAACGCACGAAGGTGCTGCCGTGGTACTCCCAGCAGGAGCGCGCCGAGCCGGTCGTCGAGGGCGTCCGAATCGTGCTCTCGCACTATGCCCAGCGGACGTGGAACAGGTTCCACCAGGGGGCGATCCACGCCTACGGGCACAGCCATGGCTCGCTGCCCGGGACCGCCCGCTCGCTCGATGTCGGCGTCGACGATTGGCAAATGCGGCCGGTGACGATGTCCGAAATTCTTGAGCGCCTCGCGGAGAACGCCGCCCTGGAGACGGGGCCCGCCGCCGTCGCCGCGCTGGCCGAGGCCGCGTGATGCGCGGGGAATACCCCTACTCCGAGCCGCCGGCGGGAGCGGTGACGTGCCTCCACTGCGGCCGCGTCTCGATCGGAATGACCCTCGCCGAGACCGAGGCGGCCGTCGCGGCGATGAACGCCCATCTCCGGCCGGGGGAGCCCCGCGTAGGGGTCGACTATTTCCGGTGTTGCCGACGCCCCCGTTATCGGCTCGCCAGGCTCGGGGACGTCCCGGACGGTGCCACGATCTCGGCCGTGCTCTTCGAGGGCCTGGTCGAAGGGTGAGCGGCCTTGCGCTTCTTCGAGTTGCCCGGGACGATGAGGCCGTCCTCGACGGCGTGAACAGCCTCCCACCCGTCGAGGGACATCATCAAGCTTGAATTCGGGCCCGGCATGATGTTTGGGCATGACCGCGTCCCGGGCTCGGCGACGCCGGCGGCCGAGAGAAGCCGGCGAGCGTTGGCCACGGAGAGGCTCCCGTAGCCGACATGAATGCCGACGGACCTGGACACCGCCTTGGGTGTCGTGTGCTCCATCGAGGATGCGAGCCGTTCCCACCCCTCGTCGGTGGCCAGGTCGACAGCATGGTGCCATTGCCCGAGCGATCGCCTGCCACGGTCCGGCACCCACTCGGCCGTCAGGCCCGTGACATGCTCGACGCGGCGTACGAACGGCAGGTCGGCGCACGCCGGGGTGCTGAGATGGAGCTGCCAGATCCTTGGGGCCATCGGCGCCTGGAATGGACCTCCGACCCGGTGGAGCGTAACCGGGAACGCGATCGAACGCGGGCTGAAGGGCGAGTTTGGATCCCTCAGCGCGCCTAGGCCGGCAATGAATTCGGTCGCGATCCCGGAGGCGACAAGCCGTTGCATCGCGTCCGGCGGCGCCGGAGCCTCCCCCTCCTCCACGAAGGCGACGGCATCCTGGATAGGGAACTGGTCGGGGTGGATGTCGAACAGGGACGGCACCCTCCGGCCGCGGGTCGGCATGGGGATCCGCTGGGGGCCGGGGTAGAAGTCGTCGTCGATCAGCGAGGCGAGCGCTGGGCCGGGATCGGGGATCACGTCCCAGATCGTCATGGGGACAGCCTTCGGGGCGGAACGAGCTTTCACGTCGACTCTCCCTGGATGCGGGCTGCGAGGGCCCGGGCCGCGTCGGCGTCCCGGGCGAGTTGGTCGGCCTTCTCGTCGAGCAGGCGCACGAGGGCTGGGCCGACCCACGCCGGGATCGGGCGCCCCTTGCGCTGATCCTCGTGGGGACCGGCGGCCCATCGGAAGATCACTCGCGGATCGATCGAATCCCGGGGGCCGTCCGGGTGGTGCGGCCCGAGCATGCGGGCCATCGGCCGCTTCCACTCCTCGCCGAGCAGGAGCCGACCGGCCGCGGCGAGGGCTTCTGGCGAGACGGTCACCGCTTCACCAGGATGGCGGCGACGCGATCCGGATGTTCGCGGTCGTAGATGTCGGTGCGCTGACCGGTCAGCGATGCGAGCCGTCTGTAGAGATCCTCGACGCCCCGGATCGTCTCGCACAGAGCGGCCGCGTCATCGCTGTCGCCGAGCAGCGCCTCGAATGGGCGCTGTCCCCAGCAGGCCCTGAGCAGGTCGCGGAGGCTCGCCAGATCTCCGAGCCGGGGATCATCGGCACCGTCCGGTCCATGCACCGCTTCGAGCAGCGGAGCCGGAGCGGCCGCGCAGGCCTGCTGCTGCTGGAAAGGCTGGGCGACCATCTCGGGAGCGGCCGGGGCGGCCTTGGGCTCACGGGCCTTCAGCGCATCGACCTCGTCGTCGGTCGCGTCCCGGTGGTAGACGTAGCGGACGGGCTCGCCCTCCATCCACGGGTCGAGCATGCCGTCGTCCTCGGGGGCGCGGAAGATCTTGCCGTGGGATTCGACGACGACGACCCGGTCGCCTCGGCGGAGCGTCGTGCCGACGGCCGGCACCCGGTCGGCGAGTTCGATGAAGCGGCGGGCCGCGAGGGCGGCGCGCTCGGCTCCGCGGGCCTCCTCGGCGACGCGGGCGGCCTCGGCGTTGGCGGCGGTGATCTGCGCGCACCATGCGTTGATGTCGGCGACACGAGCCCCGAGGGCGGCGTGCGAACGGGCCGGCACGTTCCAGACGCGGCGGGCCTCGTCCCAGCGTGCGCCCGAGATCGCGCGCAGGACCTCGACGACGCGCGGGTCGTAGGGCGTGCGCACGACGAATTCCCCATCGAACCCGGGGTAGGTCACGAACCTGACGGCACCGGCGGCGATCGCCTGGCACGCGGCCACCAGCGCCGGGCGGGCGGCATCGGCGGCCTCGCGACGGGCCTTCGCCTCGGCGGCGGCCTTCTCGGCAGCCTCGGCCCGATCGGCGGCGGCCTGCGCGTCGGCCTTGGCCTTCAGCGTCGCAGCGCGCTTGGCGGCGGTGGCGGCCTTCTTGGCGACGGCGGCCTCGTCGGCCTCCCTGCCACCGCCGACCACCCAGGCCTCGACCAGCGCGACGGTCGCGTCGAGGTCCTCGATTGGGGTGATGATCCGCTCCTCGACGACACGGGACGGGAGCTTGATGCGCTTCACGAGCAGGGTCGGCACCAAGGCGCCGTCGAGGACGATCCAGGCGTTCTTCTTCCCCGAGGTAGCGACGAGCAGGCGGCCGTTGAGCCGACGGTCGACGATCGGCGCGGGGGGCTCGGCACCGCGCAGGAGGATGGCCGTATTGGTGATGGTGATCTGGGAGGCGTTGGGGTCGAACATGATCGAGGTTTCCCTTCGTGGATAAGCCGGCGTCGCCAGCTAGACCATCAATGTATGGTCTAAAATGGTTAACGTCAAGCCTGGTCGGCCGCCCTCAGAGCGCCAGCCCCGCCAGCGCGGCCTCGTCCTCGGCCGGGATGCAGACCTTGGCGTCGGCGGGCAGCACGGCGGGGGCGACCGGCGGGGGCGGCCCCATCAGGTCCTGGAGGCAGACGAGGACGCCGGGGCTGGTCCCTCGTTCGATGCGGAGCAGCCGCGTGCGCACGTTGATCAGGGCGTTCGCGAGTTCCTTCTTCCACGACTTCAGGTCGGACCGGCACATCGCGAGGCGCTGGTGCGCATCGGCGATCATCGGTGCGACGGCGGCGATCGAACGGTCGTGGCAGATCTCCGGAAGGCGCTGCCGCAGGGCGTGTTGATCGCCCGCCACGAAATCCGGGTTGTTCTTCACCATCTCGGCCACGACGGCCGCGATGTCGGCGTCGGCCCTGTCCCGAGCGTTGCGATCCAGCGTGGCGCGGAGACGCCTGAGCCGCTGCTCCTCGGCGTAAACCGCAGCCTGTTGCTCGGGCGGCAGGCCGCGGATGCGGATCGTCTGCCAATCGCGGCCGGGTCTCGTATCGATGACGAAGGACGGCTCCTTCCGGACACGGCGCCACAGGGGCTGGCCGTCCGGTCCGGCTTCCGTCGTGATCAGCTCGAACACCGCGCCCCAGTGCAGGAGATTTCCCATGCCCTGCCAGTGCGCCAGGATCACGGTACCCTCGGGGATCGATCTCCAGCCGCCGCGCAGGTCCTTATGGCGCATGAGCACGGCCCACCGGGGGACCAGTGCCTCCGCGTCCAGTGCATCGTCACCGCCGAAGAGCGCCTGGAGGTCGGAGTCGACGTAGAAGGCCCAGCGATCGCCCTCGCTACGGTACGTCGGGACGATGAGGGCGCGATCGAATGCGGTCTTCATGGCAGCATGGGAGGCCTCCGTGTCGAAGGCCTTGTGCATCGTCGTGTAGTCGTCGGGCATGGGTCTCTCCTTAGGTCGGGGGAACGGGACGGGCCGTCGGCAGCCGGCGCGGCGGGGGCAACCCAACGCGGGGCTCGCTCCTGGCGACGCCCTCGTCGTGCGGGGCCGGCTCCGGCCCGGTGGGGGCCGCAGCGAGGGACTCGTAGACCTCGATCGCCTCCCTCATCGCGGCCGAGACCATGACGTCGGCCTCGGCGATCGCGTCGCGCAGGGCGATGCTGGGGTGCGCCGCGAGGTAGTCGCGGACGGCGAGGCGCGAGGCGATGAGCCTGTCGCGCAGGGCCTGCCCGCGCAGCGTGGAGATGTCGGCCATGGGGCTTCTCTCCTAGAACGGGATGCCGTCGGGGGGCGGATTTGCGCAGTGAGTGCAGAGCGTCTGTTCCGGGTTGGCCCAGCCGCATCCCTCACCGCACGCGTCGCATTCGCTGCAGCCGCAGCGCAGGCAGACCGGTCCGAGCGAGGCCGGGAGACGCCAGGACACTCCCTGCAAGGCGGCGGTGACGCCCGCGGGTAGATCCCCGTTGCATAGCTCTTCCATGCTCAAGTCGTGTTGCGCCTTTCCGGCGCGGCACACGACCGGTGCCGTCCACTCGGCAAAGGCGGCCATCGTGCCGCCCACCATGACGCCGAGGGCGAGCTCCCCGATCCGGTCCCTGTCGGCCTCGGGCAGCGACTTCCAGAGGACCGCGAGGTCCAGGCGCTCGACGGACACGACAGGGTGCTTCACGCTCGGCACCGGGAAGCCGAGTTCCTGCAGCTCGGCGACCTCGGCTGCCGAGCGGAAGTCGTCCTCATCGGGACGGTCTTCGAATTCACGATCCGGGACGTCCATGTCCATGCCGCCGCCCATCACGCAGCCCTCCTGAAGGTCGAAAAGCCGGCCGAGACGCGCGGCTGGTAGGTCGTGCTACACAGACGCGCGTGCCCGGGGCACCACGACGAACCGGGCTCGACGGCATGGCCGCAGCAGGACGGGTCGACCCTGGGATCGCCGGCGATGTAGCGGCAGGAGCTCGCCCCAATCTCCGTGATCGCCACCCGCCGGGATTCGGGCAGCGTCGACGGGCGCGGGGCCGGCCGGGGCAGCGGCGCGACGAGCACCGGGACGGCCCGCGGCTTCGGCGCCGGCCTGACCTTCGGGGCGACCGTGCGCGCACGATCGGGGCGCACCTGGCCCTTCGTCCCGGCGGGGAGCTGAGCGGGCAACTCCGGCCCCTGAAACGACAGCCCCATCCTGTGCATTTTCGCGATCACGGACTTTCGCGAGATCGCAACCCCGAACGCGGCGTTGATCGCGTCGGCGACGTGGGCCGCCGACGGGGTGGTTGACCACATGCTCGCGGCCAACTCGGCGGCGGCCGGTTGCCAGTGCCCACGCGGGAGGGCCCCGGGCTCGCGCTTGATACGCCTCGTCACGCGCGTGCCTCCGATGCAGAAGCCCCGAACGGGTTCAGCGCGTAAGACGGCTCCATGCGCAGCAGGCCGAGCGGCCCGAGCACCCTCGGGCCAGGCTGGCGGGTCCCGCGCAGGACCTCACAGACGGTGGTCTCCGACACCGAGTTGGCGCCCGCCCACGCCTTCTGTCCGCCCGCCTCGGAGACGGACGCCCGCAGCAGGGCACGCACCTCCTCGATCGTCAGCCGCTTGAAGTCACCTTCCATTCGCCAGTCCTCCCGTGTCGTGGACCGGTAGTATTGGCCGACCGTAGCCCCGGTTCAAGGTTTTGCGAACCGGCAAATGGGCTCATTTGCTTGCCAATTTGTCGCGAGACCGTCTTAAGACTAACCCATCCATTCGGACTAGGCCAAATGGCCGGTACTTTACATTGGTTCTCCGATCCGCTTACCTTGAAGGACACCAGCCCGCGCGAGGTCAAATCCATGCCGCCCCTGAATTTCGGCTACGTCTGGCGCGATCGCGGCGAGCACCGTCGCTACGGGACGGTCATGGCCCTCTTCACGCCGACCCTGCCGAACGAGGGCCCGCAGGCCTTCTCCGACGCGTGGAAGGCCCTGAAGCCGGCGCTGGATGCCGTCGGGTACTCGTGGACGAGCGTCATCGAGCGGGAGGGCATCCAGCCGTGCTGGTGGCGGATCCCCGACCTCGCCCCGATCGACGTGCCGGCCCTGCAGGCGCGGGTCGACGGGGCCATCGCGGCCGAGGTCGCCCACCGGGAGAGGAAGGAACGGGACCGGGAGGAGCGCTGGTCCCGCGAGGTCGGCCTCCACGCCGAGCGCGCCGCCCCGATTCGTTCGGCCCTGGAGCGCGTGGTCGCCGAGCATCCCTGGCAGCTCGGCAGGAAGCTGGGCGAGGCCCGCCAGCTGCTCGCGGAGGCCGAGTGGGGCGAGTGGGCCTGCCGCTACGGCGAGCGCTACCTCGGCAACGCGGCGGGCAACGCCGAGCGGGCTCGGGAGCGTCTGGCTCGTCCATGGCTTGCGCAGTGGTATGCCCGGGCCGAGGATCCGGACGTCATCGCCGCCGCGCACGAGGCCTGCCGAGTGCTGTCCGCGCTCGACAGCGACTGGGCCTCGACCCGGAATTCCGAGGGGTGGAGCCAGGCGACTTGCTGGGGCGGGCACCTTCTGTCGGACATGGAACACCTCGACCGCGGACAGGCCGCCCACGCGCTAGCCCTCCTGTTCGGACACCGTCTCCAGCTCGATGACGCCCTCGCCATCAGGTGCTTCGGCGAGGCCCCAGTTCGGAAGGCGCCCCGGCGCGCACGGTTCGCCGCTGGTCCCTTGCTGGCCGCTGCGGGATCCTGATGGCGGGACACACAAGGGAGACAGGCCATGGACAAGGCGAAGAAGGCGGCACTAGCGTTGGCCGCGATGCTCGACCGGTTCTACGCGCTGATCGCGGCGATCGTGCTGGGGATTCTCGGCCTGGTGGGGATCGCGCCGAGGCCGACGGCGGCCGGCCTCGCGCAGGCCGTCCTAGACCAGGAGCCGCCGCCCACGCCGGAGGCTGCGGCCGAGGAGGAGGCCACCCCGGATCTCGGCTGGCTCGTGAAGGACCACGCCGCCCAGCGCGTGGGGCGTCGGCCCGTCGGCATGCCCGCCCTGGCACCCCTGCCGGCCGTCGTCGCAGCATGGCTGGACGGGCAGGACCCCGTCCAGCTCAGGCGCCTGGCAGGCCACGACCTCGCGGCGCGGCTGATCCAGCAGCACGTGCTCTCGGGGACCGGCGGCTGCCTCCCGAGCCTAGGCTATGTCCTCAAGCCCACGCGGTCGACGCCTCAGGCCCATGTCCACCGCGCCGGCGAGGGAAGCGCGGGCAAGGGGTCGATGAGGGTCGATCTCAACGACGTCCTGCAGGACCTCGGATATGCCCCCGCGGGCCCTCGCTTTCGCTGACATAGACCGGACCTACGCGGAGCCCGCCGGGTCGACCCGGCGGGCTTTCTCATGCGTGGATCGCCCGCAGGAGACGGGCGAGCGCGGCCTCGGCGCGGTCAGCCCGAGCCGCGGCATGGGAGATCTCCGCGGCAAGGGCGGCCGTCTCCTGGCGGGCCCGGCGGGTCTCGGCCTGTGCCTGTGCCGCGATCCGGCGGACCCGGACGAGCTCGACCGCCAGAGCCTCGGCAGCCCCGAGGTCGTCGAGGCGACGGGCCTCTCGGCGGGCTGCATGCTGACGTGCGGCCCCGATGAGGATGCCGGCCGCTTGAAGCCCCCTGCCGGCGACGTCCCCGGTGATGTGCGCGACGTGGTGGCTCATGGCGTCTCTCCGGGCTGGGCGATCTCTCCCCCTCAGAAGGCGCCTGGGCTGCCGGTCCCGTCAAGAATCCATCGGCCTGATCCCGGCCTGAAAGTCGGCTTATCCCTGGGCGTCGGTTAACGCCACGCGTCGATGTCTATACTTTGGATGACCGTTCCGACGTTCCCCCGTTACTCCTACGGACTGTAACGCCGTTCCCAAGTGACTGCGTCACGCATTCAACGGGTGTGCAGGGGGCGCTTGGGCTTCTCGAACAGGCGCCGCCTCAGCGCCTCGGCGACGGCCGCCCCGTTGTACGGCGGGGCATCCGGGTCGGCGTCCTTCGCCCGCGTGGCACGGAGGACCAGATGCTCGCGGGTCAGGTGAAGGACGAGCTTCGGATCGATCGGGCGCGAGACGCTGTCCTCGCAGCGCAGCAGGATGCTGCGGAGGGCGTCGACGATTGCCCGGTCGAGCAGGCCGGGGTCCGGCTCGCCTGCCTCGCGACGGCGTTCGCGGACGAGGCGCTGCCGGCCGGCGTTCTCTCGACGCGTCCGGGCGATCCGCCCGGATGCCGTGCTTCGGGTGTAGCGGACCCCGAGCGCATTGCGGTCGGCGTCGGGAGTGGGGATGAAGCTGTTCATACCCGATGATGCCATGGCCCCAAGCAAGGCACGGCATGACATGTCACGGCCTTTTGGCGGCGCGTCACGGCCTGGACCTTGTGCCTTGCCCTGTGCACACGATTCGGCACGACCTCGGGTCTACGTCGGGTCGGACCCCTCTCAGACGTGGACGCCGACGATCGTCATCGCCAACCCCACGACGAGCGGGCGGTTTGACCCGTTGACCATGACGCTGACCGTGTCGCCGGCGGAGAGGAGGCCGCCTGGTCCGGAGGGTGTCGCGACGGGGTTGCCCGCCGCCCATACGAATGACCCGATCGTCCGGACCGGCGATCCCGGCGCTGACGCCTGCGCCAGGATCGTCACGGTCCGTGCCACGCCCGGGGCCGGGTCCGAACGCGCGACCGAGCCGGCCATGGCCATGGGGATCGTCAGGGGGGCGCCGACGTGGCGCGTCGAGAGGTCGGCGGAGTAGACGAGGTCGTGCGTTCGCTGCCGCAGGGACACCGCGACCCACGACGGATTACCGTCGCCGTCGACATGGTCCAGCGCGGTCCCTGCGGGGAGGTCCGTCCGGGCGGCCGTCTGGACGAACGTGACCCCGCCGTCCGAGCTGACGAGGACGGCGTCCCCCTTCGCATACGCGACGGTGGGATCGTACGTACCGCGGGGATTGACGCCTCCGGCGGCGCCCTTCGCGACGGAGAGCCAGAGCCCGGCGGCCAGGTCGTCGGCGAACGCGCCGGCCTGATGGTCGGACAGGGAGACGTAGCTCCCCCGGTCCTGCGAGACCATGTCCCGGGCACGGTAGGCCGCCCCGGTGACCCAGGGGCCGGCCGTCTCGAACCGGCCGAGCGGCAGGTTGCGGGGCTGCTCGTCGGTCCCGTCCGTGAGCGGCATCGTCACGCTCTGGCCGTCGACCGAGACGACCAGAGGGCCGAGATGGGTGACCGCCCGGGCGCGGGATTCGATGGCTCGCAAGGCGGTGTCGAGCGCGACGAAATTCCCGTCCAGCTGCGCGGGCGTCAGCGGATCGGGCGTGTCGGTGGAGAGGACGACGTAGCTCACGATGCCCTCGCGACGATGACGAACTGGGCGCCCGTGGTCTGGGCGCTAGCGACGTCCGGGGCGTTGACGAGGAGAAGGTCCCCGGCCGCGAACGCGGTCTCGGTCAGCGTCGCGGTCCCGACCGTGGAGCCCGCCTTGAACAGCACCGTTCCGATTTGCCCGCCGGATCCGGCGGCGTTGAGCCTGGTGATCCGGAACGTCATGTCGGCGCTCGGCGCGCTGAAGGGCAGGTTGAAGGTCGACCCCGCCAGGTTGGCCGGGAGCTTGTACGGGACGCCCGTCAGCCTGTTGAGGATGTTCTGGCCGGCCGTCAGCTTCCCGTTGTTGTCGACCGCGATGTCGAACGCCCGGGACGGCTCGGTCACCGGCAGCCAGTGGGGGAACCCGGTAGCTGGATCGCGCGCGCCGGGTAGCGTCCCGGCCGGGAGGCCGCCGGTCGGAACGTAGACGACGCGCTGCACGGCGAACCCGGCCGCCGCGTAGAACACGCTATCCCCGAGGCTGTAGACCTTCAACGC
The DNA here is from genome assembly GCF_964244095.1 of uncultured Methylobacterium sp. GTDB lineage: Bacteria > Pseudomonadota > Alphaproteobacteria > Rhizobiales > Beijerinckiaceae > Methylobacterium. Next base: position 16,464 of record NZ_CAXTHR010000003.1, read on the forward strand.
GTTGAACGGGCCCGAGACCGCGAAGGGGTCCTTGCCCGCCGCGGCGACGACCTGCCACTTGCCGGCCAGGAGGTCGTCGGCGAACGCGCCGGCGACATGGTCCCCGCGGGCGACGTAGGACGACCCGGACACGGTCACGAGGTCCCGCGCCTCGTAGGGCGTCCCGATGACCCAGTCGCCGCGCGCCTTGAACATGGACGCCGGGAGCTCGATGGGCCCGTAGGTCTGGCCGTCCTCGTACGAGAACGTCACTTCCTCGCCGACGGCGTCCCACGACACGTCGGCCAGCGCGATGCCGAGGAGGCCGCGGGTTTCGATGTCCCGGAGCCGGCCGTCGAGGTCGCTGAAATTGCCGTCGATCTCGCCGACATAGAGCGGGCGCTGAACGTCGCTGCGGAGGGTGATCATGGCCGGTCCTACTTGGCGTCGCTGGCGCTGACGGTGACGGTGAGGTGGCTGTTCGGGTCGGCGTTCGCGGCCCCGATGTTGAGCTTGCCGCTGAAGCCGTCGGCCGGCGCGGTGTTGAAATCGCTCGGGGCGGCGCTGGGCGAGGTCCAGCCGACAAGGCGCTGGGACAGGTACTTGCGCTCGATGATCCCGTCGTAGAGCCCGCCGGTGACGCTGGGCGTCGGCCCCGGGTTCAGCAGGCCGATCTTGGGGATCGAGGGCAGGTAGGTGAACTCGGCGAGGACCGCCCGGGACTGGTACTCGCCCTCGACGCCGACCTGCGGCTGGAGGTTGTCGGAGCCCGGAAGGCCGGCCCGCGGGCGCGACCCGTTCTGCTTGTTCATGTCCTTGACGACGCGCTGGATCAGCGCGATCGCCTCGGCCGGTCCCCCGCCGAGCGGGTCTCTGTCTCCACTCACGGCTCGCCTCCGTTCGTCAGGTCGATCCCGCGGGGCGAGACCGTCAGCTGCGCGTGCGTCCTGTACTGACGCTCGATGTTCCCCTCGGTCCGCAGGGGACGCATCGCGACGTCGAGCGTGGTCGGGTAGTCCTGCGTCACGTACTCGGGGCTCCTGCCCGATGCGATGAGGGTCGGGACCCGCGAGAGCTGGTCGTTCGCCTCGTTGGAGATCAGGATGCTCAGGATCGCGTAGGCCGGGTTCAACAGCTGCATCGCGTTGATGGGCTCGAAAAGGGTGTCCGCGGTCAGGACGTATTCCGTGTCCCGTCCGACGGTGCCGACGACTTGGTATCCCGGGGTGCTGTCCGAGACGTAGGTCGGCTTGTTCGAGCCCGTGTACGCTGGTGCAGCATACCCCGATTCGGCGTATGCCTCGGCCAAGTCGGCGACGTCGTCGTCCCGTCCCGTGCCCAACGAGACGGTGATCGAGACCTCGATCCACGCCAGTCCGCCGCCCTCGATGACGCGGCGGATCTCCTCGACCTTCCCCCGGACGGGGATCGCCCTGAGCCCGTCCCGGACTAGCATGCGGACCTCATCGCGCAGGCCGATGTCGCGGGCCACGTGCCAGGGAAACACCTTCGAGACCCGCATGGCCTGCAGGCGCTTCAAGGCCGCCGCGCGGCATCGGTTCAGCGCCGTCGCGATGCTGCCCCGTCCGCGGTTCGTGTCGAAGTAGGAGGCCCTGCGCGGGTCGCCCATCGGGGTGCCGGCGCCGAGGTCGCGCCAGTACGGCGTCGTGAACGTCGTCGTGGGGACCCCGTTCCGGGTCGTCGTCTTGGAGACGTAGAACGCCACCACTCCGTTCGCCAGGCACTCGTAGGCGTGCCCGTGGATGAGCACGCGGTCGCCCTTGTTGTAGGCCGTCCCCTCCGCGTAGGGCAGGATCCCGTCGATGGTGTTGACATCGCTGAGGGTGATCGTTCCGAGGTCGAGGGTGTCTTCGTTCAGCGCGAAGGGCTGGCAATCGACGTCGAGCACGATGTCGACGACCTCGCGGCGGGTCTGCTGAAACGAGAAGGTCTTGTACCAATTCGTGTACCGGACCGTGTTGACGATCGCCTGGGCGCTCTCGGAGTGTTCCAGCTCGTAGGGCGTGCCGTTGGTCCAGACGGACGTCGCCTTCTGGGCCGATCCCTCGCCCGAATAGGACCAAGACATCCTATCCTCGCGGTACTGGACGACCCACGACCGCCCCGTCGGCCGCGGCACGGTCTTGTGCCGTTCGACGGTGAACTTCGGGGACATCGATCCCCAACCGAAATCCAGGTCGCCGCCGGACTGGCTCGGCGGGATGCCGTTCGACGGGTAGGCAAGGGACGTGATCCCGCCGCCGGCCGCGCCCATGACGAACGGCGAGATGTCCACGCGACCTGCCGCGAACTGGCTGTACTCGGCGATGAGCTTCAGCTTCACGTGCTTGACGGGGTTCTGGATCGTCGCCTTCCGCTCGGACGCGGCGTCGCCGAGGTCGCCCAGGTCGAAGAACCGCGCGCCCCGGGTGATATCGTCCTGGACGATCGCGTGGGTGACGGGGTCGACGTACCAGGTCACCGCCTTGCCCTCGATGGCCGCCGCCGACAGGTCGTCCCGGGCCCCGGGGAACAGCGGGTCGTAGAACGGCAGCCCGCCCGCGGTGAGGTCACCCGGCGCCACCGTGGCGAGGCCCGCCTGCACCAGGTTCAAGGACGCGAGGTTGATCGTGACATCGATGCGGCCGCCGGGCGCCTTGGACAGGCCCATCACCATCCCGCTCACGAACAGGACGCCGTTGCGCGGGTTCTTGTCGCCACTCACCGCGACGAGCGCGGCCGCCCCGTACCGTGCCGCGTCCCGCGCGGCGGGGTTGTCCACGATCGTCACGGTCAAGACGGCGTTCGCGATCGACAGGACCTGGTAGTTCAGGAGGGACGAGTACGGCGCGCGGACGAGGTCCTGCTGTATGAAGCTGTCGACCGCGAACGCCGTGTCCCGGACGGTCGCCCACGTCGCTCCGACCGCGCGCGCGAACGCCACCGCGATGACGCCCTGACCCGGATCGGGGACGGTCCGGACCACGAAGGGCGGGATGCCGGCATCGCCGATGCTGGCGTTCGCGATCGCCTTGAGGTCGCCCTTCCAGCTCGACGGGGCGCACTCCAGGTGGAGCACGATCGTCGGCCCGCCCAGGTCGTCCGGGATCCTTGCGATGCGGGCCCGGCACAGCGTGACGGCATCCGCGAGCAGCCCGGTCGGCGTCTCGACGACGGCGACGTAATCGGTCCTGAGCAGCGCCACGAATCCGGGATTGCGGATTTCGAGGTCGAGCGTCGCCGGGCCTCCGGCGAGGCCGCGCTTGAGGCTCTGCTCAAGGCGCAGCACCTCGCCGTCGCTGACCAGGTCGGCCTGGACGATGGGATCCTGCAGGCCCGCGAGGGAGACCAGGAAGGTCGGCATCAGTAGGGGGCCTTCTCTTCGGCGACCATCGTCCACGAGGACAGGCCGGAGATCTCCGCCGCGCGGGCGCCGCGGTCGGTCAGGTAGACGTCGTGGAACGGCAGGAATGACCCGTAGAGGTCGAACGGCGTGGGCGCCGCGAGCGTCACGGTCCGCCCGACAACCGTGCAGGGGGCCTTCACCTCGTCCCGGTCATCGGCCCGGAACAGCAGAACCCGCCCGTCGACCGGATCCCGGTGGAGCGTCGCGACCATGCCGCCGGCGGGGATGAAGAAGTCCAGGTGCTTGGTGCTGGCGAGCCGGAACGGGACCTTCTTGCTGAGGTGGCTGAACGCCGGCGACCACCGCACCGCCGGCCCCGAGGCCGACAGGCTGATCCGGTACAGGATCCCGTCGTAGAGCGGGCCGAGCGGCACGCCGGTCCCGTTGAGCGACCGGCGCAGCTCGGTCTTGTCGATCTCGGTCCGCTCCTCCTCGATGCCGATGAAGGAGCCGATTGGGAAAACGATGTCCGGCGACTTGGTGATCCGGGACTGCCAGGGGAACGGGGTCATGCGACGCTCCAGGAAGGCGGCGTCAGGCCGCGGGAGAGCTCGGAGCGCAGCGCCGACACGTCGAAGGCCGCGCCACGGAACGGGCGCTCGGTGCCGTCGCCCATGCGGATCGTGAACTCGCTCTCGCCGCCGAGGGCGGACTGCCTGCCCGGCGCCGGCGCGGCGGCAGGGGCGGCCAAGGGGGCCTGCTGGACCGGCGGGGTGTAGAGCGAGCTCATGGGGTCGCTGCCCCGCATCAGCGCGGACATCGGGTCGCGCATCTGCTTGCGCTCAAGGCGATCGGCCTCGCGTGCCCACTTCGACGCGCTGGCCTTGGCCTCCATCTGCATGGCGTTGGCCTGGGCCCGGCCGTCGATCCGGACCTGCTGCAGGTCGTCGGCGGAACCCGCGTTGTCGTTGGCGGCGCCGCCCGGGGCCCGGCCGGCACCCGCCTCGGTCGCCTGCCGGATGGCGGCGATGTCGACGCCGACCGGCTGCATCACCTCCTTCAGCTGGCGCTCGGCATCCGCCAGCGCGGTGTCCGCCTTCGAGTAGTCGGCGCTCTCCTCGGCCGACAGGCCCTCGGGCTCGGAGCCGTCGGACGCGTCGGACGCGAAGACCTTGTCGGCGACCTCGTGCTTGCCCTGCGCGCGGAGCTGGGCCTCCAGGGCCGCCTTCCGCTTTTCGTGATAGTCCTGCCCGCCGGACCAGATGCCGTAGGCGCCCCCGACCAAGCCACCGATGGCGGCGCCGCGGGCACCTAGCATCGAGCCCAGGCTCGCGCCCAGCGCCGCGCCCTGGATGCCGCCGCCGGCGAGCGCGTAGCCCTTGCCGGTACCGTGCTCGGGGTCCGCGTTCTTGCCAATCATGTCGCCGACGATCCCGCCGCCGATGCCGAGCAGCGCCATCAGGCCGGGGCTCGACGCGATCTTGCTGGCCACGCCACCGATCGACGTGCCGAGCTTGCCCCACAGGCCGGCGGAGGTGCTGGCGCGACGGCCCGCCTCCTCGGCCGCGGTGCCGGTCCGGACGAGCGCCCCGGCGAGACCGCCGGCCGCAGCGGCGCCGACGGCACCCGCACCGGCCGCCGCCGCCGTGCGGCCGAGGACGCCCCGCAGCGCGCCGGCCGCGAGCCCCAAGCCCTTGAGGCCGCCGAACACCACGCGCGTCACGCCGAACAGGGTGAGGAGCCCGGTCACCAGCGCGGCCGTGCCGAGATCCAGCTTTCCCGCCGTCAGCCGCTGGATCGAGCGGTCCGCGAAATCGTAGAAGCCCTTGAACACATCCCAGGCCTTCCTGGCCTTCTCGGCGAAGGCCTCAAGGTCAGCGGCGACGTTGGCAATCCAGGGAAAGTTGAACTTCTGCTGGCTGTCCGGGGTGCTGTCGAACACCTTCGTCAGGTCGTCCCACGCCTTGGAGGCGAGGTCCTTGTACTTGTTGACGGTGTCGATCATGCCGGCGAGCTTGGCCCCCAGCGCGGTCTCCGGGTCGAAGCCGTTCCAGACGTTCTGAAGGTCGGTCCAGGTCGTGCGGACGTCGGAAACGAACGAGCGCACCGCGTCGGCCGCCTTGAACAGGAACGGGAAGCGGGCCGCCTTGTCCTGGGGGCCGTTGGTGACCGCGGTCCAGGCCTCGGTGGCGAAGTCGCGGACCCAGTTGAACGTGGCGAGGACGCCCTCCCGGATGCGCAGGAGGAACGGGAATTCCTGCACGGCGCCGGTGTCGCCGCGGATCGTGGACCAGGCCTCCTTCGCGAACCGCCCGACCGTCTCCAGCCCGGCGCGGACCTTCAGGAGCCAGGGGTACTCGGTCACCGAGGCGTCGTCGCCGCGGATCGTCGACCACACCTCGCGGAAGAAGGGCAGCGTCGACATCAGGGCCCGGCCGGCGATCATGCCGGCCGCGGTCAGGTTCAACACCCACTTGTGGGCGGCGACCATGACCGTGGTGGTCTGGTTCTGCTGCTGGCGGATGGCGGCGTAGGCACGAGCGAACTCGGCCGGCAGCATGCCGATCCGGATGGCGGCCGCCGTGAGGGACACGACCCAGCCGCGGGCCTGGACCGTGAGCTGCTCGGCCGTGCGGCGCTGGGCCTGGATGACCGCGAAGGCGCGGTAGAACTCCGTGCCGAGCCGGCCGACGCCGACGGCGAACCGGCGGACGTGGTAGGCGCCGTCGAGGATGAACTTCGCGACCGATCCGCCGCGGACGTTCGCGTTGATGGTGTCGCCGACCTTGGCGCCGGTCTTGGCGACCTCGACCAGGCCGTTGGCCATGTCGAAGGCCGACCGGGCGAGCGCGGCGACGTTGAAGCGGTTCCGGGCGATGAGGTTCGAGAAGCGGTAGAAGCCGGCGATGATGTCGTTGCCGACCGTCCGGGCGATGGTCAGCTTCAGCCCGAGGAAGCTGTCCTTCAGGTCGTTGGTCGCCGCGTTGTAGGCGGTCATCCGGACATTGTCGTATGGCGTGACGATCGCGCCCTGCTCGCGCAGGCGACGCTGCGCCTTGCCCAGCACCTCCGTGCTGTTGGCCATGTTCCGGATGAGCGGCATCATCCGGGCGACGTTCTCGGGCCCGCCGAACACGGTGTTCAGCACGTTCCACTGCTCGCCGACCGGCAGGAGCTTCAGCTTGCCCATCAGCTGCTGCAGGACCATGCCCGTGTCGAGCATCGTGCCGTCGGCGTTCTTGGCGGTGACGCCGATCCGGACGAAGGCGTCGGCCAGCGCCGGGTCCTTGTCGATGTTGTAGATGGCGTCCTTCGCCGCGGTGGTTGCGGCCTGGAAGTCGCGCATGTCGACGCCGCTGCGCTTGGCGGCGCCCGACAGGGCCTGGAACCCGTAGAGCGACGCGCCCATCCCCTGGGCACCGACGTTCACGTCCCGGGTCGCCTCGACGGAATCGGAGAGGGACTTCTTGGCCGCGGCGTAGCCGGCGACGGCCAGCCCGCCGCCAGCGACGACGGTCCGGATGACGACGGTCTTGGCGATGCCGGCGACCTTCTTCGCGGCCGACAGGGCCGCGCCCCCGAGCTTGCCCAGGATCGACAGGGCGCCCGTGCCGAGGTGGATGGCCATGCGGCCGACCGCGAGCGCGGCCGAGGCCCCGATGCCGATGATGGATCCGGCGGCCTTCCCGGCCATGCCGATGACGCTGCCGAGGGTCCCGAACACGCCGCCGACGGCGGAGCCCGCCATCCCGGCGACGCCGCCGATGAGGCGCCCGGCACCACCGGCCACGCGGCCGATGGCACCCCCGACGACCGGCAGCGTGCCGCGGGTGACCAGGCGCTGGTAGAACCCGGGGCCGTTCCCCATCAGGCTCGGCAGGTTGCGCTGGATGGTGGTGAGGCGGCGCATCGACCGCTCCCACGCCTCGGCCGAGCGCCGGGCGGCCTTCTCCTGCGCGGTCGCGGCGTCCCGGGCCGACTTCTCCTGCGCGCGCTCTGCGTCGGCCGCGGCCTTGGCCACGCGGCGACCCACCTCGGCGGCGACGGTGGCCGAGCGCCGGGCGAGGGTGTCGAAGCGCTCGGCACGCGCAGCGGCGGCCCCGACCTTCGTCGCCTCGAACGCCTTGATCCGCGCCAGGTCTGCTGGGTTCGCGCCGGCTGCGGCCGCCAGGTCGATCGAGTTCCGGGCATGGTCGGCCGCGCGGACGACACGCTGCGCCGCCGCCTCGTACAGGGCCGCCCAGCGACGGGCGTCGCTCGCGGCGCGGGCGGGAGCGGCCATACCCTTTTCGAGCGCGGCCTCGCCGGCCTTCCGCTCGGCGAACCCAGCGGTGGCGCGACGCGCGGCCTCGCCGGCGCGCTCGATGGTGCGGGCCGCCTTCTCGCCCTCAGCCTCGGCCTCCTTCAGCTTCTTCTGGACCTGTGCCCAGGCATCGGCCAGACGGCGGGCCTCGTTCTCGGCGATCGTCAGGGAGCGCTGCGCGCCGGCCCTGTCGTCCTTCTCCTTCTTCGTGGCCTTGGACCCGGCGCCCTCCTTGGCGGCGATGGCCTCCGCGCGCTCGGTGTAGACCTTGGCCTTCTCCAGCACCTTCTCGGCCGCGGCCGCGTTGGCGGCCTGCAGCTTGCCGGGATCGCGCAGGCCTGCCTCGACCTCGGGGGCCAGGGCCTTGCGGGCGAGGAGCTTCTCGTAGGACTTGCGGGCGGCGACGGCCTCGCGGGCGGACTGGACCGCGGACTGACGCAGCTCGCGCGCCTGCTCGGCCGCGACGCGCTGGCGCTCGCGGGCCTCGGTCGCGATGGCGCGGGCCGCGTCCTTCGCCTGCTGGTCGCGGATCTTGGCGAGCTGCTTGGCCTGCTCCTTCTCGGCGATCAGCTCCTCGGCGAGGATCTTCTTGACCTCGGTGACGCCGCGCTGGGCGATCGCCACCTCCTCGGCCTTGGCCTCGCGGATGATCCGGAGGCGCTCGGCCGCCTCGCGGTCGACGTTGCGCAGGTCGAGTTCGGCGCCGCGCTTCTCCTCGGTGGTGGAGCGGTCGGCCCGGCGGTCGGCGAGCCGACGCTGGCGGATCTCGTCCTCTATCCGGGACGCGTCCTCCTGATGGTAGGGCTCGACCTTGCCGTCACGGTCCCGCGGCAGGGCCTTGAGCTCGGCCTGCTTGCCGACCTCGAACACGGCGCGGTTGCGCCGGCGCTCGGTCGTCTCCTCGTCGAGGTTGGCGATGACGTCCTTGATCGTGTTCTTGCGATCGTAGGACCGGTCGGATTCGGTGGCTTCGGCGCGCCGGATGGCCTCGGCGGTCGCCTTCTTCACGGCCTCCAAACGGGCGACGGCGTTGCGGACGTTGACCTCGGAGGCGCGCTCGACGCGGGCCTGGGCGGCGACGATCTCGGACGAGGATGCGGCCGAGGCGGCGGCGGCCTCCTTCGCGGCGTCGGCGACGGTGCGGGACTGGTCCTTGGCGGCGTTCGCGGCCGAGGCGCCGGCGCGTGCGGTCTCGGCGGCCGCGCGGGATGCCTGCGCCGCAGCCCGGCTGCAGGTGTCGAACCAATCGAGGGCGGCGCGCGCGGCCCCGCTCTGGGCGGCGGCGGCGGCCCGGGCGCCGGCGGCGATGGCGGCTCCCTGCGCGGTGGCGGCGGCGGCGGCCCGGGCCCCGGCGGTGGCACCGGCAAGCGCGGCGGCGGCGTTGCGGCCGGCCGCGGCGGCGACCGCATCGAGCCCCTTGGCGGCGGCGTTGGCGGCCTTCGGGACGCTGTCGGCACCGGCGACGCTAAACGTGGTCCGGAGATCCGCGATGTCGCGCTTCATGGCCACCGCGGTCCTCCTGTCTCCCTCACGGGGTCTGCCTCATGAACTTCTGGAAGGCCTCGTCCTCGACGCCCTCCTGGGCCGCGGCCCGCCAGACCTGGCCGTTGAACACCCGCTGATCCCGGAGGTCCTCGTCGTGCTCGCGGAGGTCGAAGAAGACCTTGGCCGGGGAGCAGTCCCGCCACGGGTTGCCCCCGAAGAGCCTCCGATGCTTCCGGAGGCCGATGATCAGGGCGATGACGTAGTTGCCCCGGGGGTCGTCGGGATCGGGAGCGGCGTCGTCCTGCCGATCCCGTCCCGCCTTCCAGGCCTCTAGCTCGCGTCGGAGCTGGTCTTCGCCGCCGTCGCCCCCCAGATCAGCGCGCTGACGGCGTCGGAAAAATCCGGCTGCTCATGGGTCAGGCGGTGGGCGATCTCGTGCATGGCGAGGAGCTTCGGGGAGCGGGCGAACCGCTTCTCGACCGCCTCGTTGCCCGGGAAGCCGGCGCAGACCGCGCAGAGGGCGGCCATGCTCTCGGGGCCGCTGTCGATCTGGTTCTCGACATGGGCCATGGTCTCCTCGACCGCGGCCTGCTCGACGGCCTCGCGCTCGGCCTCGACCTGCTTGGCCGACTTCACCTTGACGCCGTGCTCCTCGGCCTCGCGGTCGGCCTTGGCCTGGGCCCGGCCTTCCTCGACACCGTTGCGGGTCGCCCGCAGGAAGCGCTGGCGCTCGCCCTTGATCCGCCGGATGACGAACATGAGGTAGTCGCCGGACGAGGCCGGGCGGAAGGTGACCTCCATGCCCGGGTTGTCATCGGTGGGGGCGACGAGCTGGAAGGGCTCGCCGCCGCCGTCGTCCGACATGGCCAGGGCCTGCAGCAGGGCCTGTTCGCTCACTCGTGTCATGATGGATACTTCCCCTCCTCAGTATTCCTGGACGAAGCGCGGGATCAGTCGATCTCGCGCGCGGTGCCGCGCTCGGTGCCGAAGGCGGCGAAGTCGAACTCGACCTTGGCGTCGAGGGTGATGGACTGGATCTCGTTGCCGTCGTCCGAGAGCTTCTGGCCGCCGGAGGCGCGGATCGAGAGGACCGGCCAGTCGTGCACCAGGGTGCGGCCGAAGGCGTTGTTCTCGCGGAAGCGGGCGCGGTAGCGCTGCTCGCCCTGCTGCAGGCGGCGGTAGATGCCCATCTTCGCGGCGGCCAGGACGGCCGGCGCGGTGAAGGAGACGGTGGAGGCGACGGTGCGGTCGCCGATAACCTCGAAGGCGCCGCCCTTGGGGTCGACGATGATGCCGGCGGTCGCGGCGTCGGCCGGGGTCACGATGACGCCGAACACCTGCTTGCCGGTGTCGTCGACGAAATCGTAGATGTCGCCGTCCTTGGCGGTGGCGGGGATCGCGGCCTCGCCGTCGGCGATCGCGGTCTGGGTCCAGAACTCGCCGGCCGGGGCGCACATGGCGAGGGCGAGGATCACGCGGTCCATGGACCTCGCGGTGATCTTGAGGTCCTCGTTCTGCTTGGTCGTGACGGTCGCGAGGCGCGCCAGGCGCGGGTCCTCGGCGGTGGTGATGTCGACCATCTCGGTCTGGATGTCGCGCTCGACGATGACGTTGCCGACGTTGCGCAGCACCAGGCCGCCGACCGGGCCGAGCAGGAGCTGGCCGCGGGAGATCTTCTGGTCGATCGCCTTACCGGCGCGGAAAATGGTGGCCATGGCTCAGGGCTCCTGTTCGAACGAGACGTCGCCGTCCGGGCACACGACCACGGCGACGAATTGGATGGGGTTGTGCGCGATCACGCCCTTGCCGCCCGGCTGGAACACCACGCCGTCCTGCAGGAAGCGGAAGTCGATGAGCCGGGTCTCCGACGCGAGGGCGTTGCGCCCGGGCAGCCCGAGGCCGCCGGCGAGGGCCCACTCGCGCGTGAGCGCGGAGCGGATGACGACCGTGAGCTCGTCCACCGTGTCGTTGCAGGGCGGCAGGCCGTCCGCGAGATCGGGCTCGGGGCCGTCGACGACGACCTGGACCGTGAGGTGGTAGACCAGCTGCTCGGCGGAGAGCTCGTCGCTGAACAGCTCCGGATTGCCCTTCGACGCCTGGCAGTCCACGAGGATGACGTTGAGCTCGCCGTCGGCGACGACGCCACCGGCGCGACCGGCATAGATTTCGGTCACGAGCGAACCCACCCGCGACTGCAGGCGGGTGACGACGCTACCCCTGATGAGTTGCTTGTGGTGCACCGACGGCTCCTCGACATGGGGAGCGTGCCGGGCCGAGCGCGTGGAAAACACGCGCAAAACGCACGGGCGCGTCAGTCCGCGAGTGTGCAGTCCACCAGGCCGACGCGGGTCGACGTCACCACCGCGACCGACAGCCTCTCGCCGTCGACGATGACGTGGTCGCCACGGACCGGGGCCCGGGGCAGGTCCTCCAGCGAGTAGGTCACCACGCGCTGCTCGACCCAGTCCTGGCGGTCGGCGACCGTGACCTCGACGATCCGCTTCACCACAAGGGCCTTCAGCGGGCGGCCGTCTGGACGGGTGGCGACGGCCGCCTCGCCCTTCGGGACGAACGGGACCGGGTCCGTGTCCGCGAGCGGGGACCGGGTCATGGTCTTGGCGAGGAAGCGGAAGGCGCGGGGCGTTGCCATGTCAGGATCCCAGGATGGCGTCGACGGCCTCGTGGGTCGTGACGCTGCCGTCGGCGATCCCGGCGAAGGCGGCGGCCTGCGCCGAGAACACGGCCTGGAACGCGACCGATATCGCCAGCGCGACGACCACGATCGCGGTCGCGTCCAGGGTGATGAACCGGCCGGTAGGGAGCAGCCACGACGGGACCGTGTATGCGTCGCCGCCGGCGAGGGTCGTGGCCGTCGCGGCGCTGGCGATCGCGTTGCGGGTCGTGGCGTCGATCGGGAAAGGGAACGTGCCCGCGGCGATCGTCACCGGCACGATCCGGCCGGAGCCGCCGTTGACGCCCTCGGTGATCTCCCGGCGCCGCCTGTTCGCGTACGCGTAGAGCGTCTCGGCTCCTGGCTCCACGGATCCCGCGAAGGCCGGGCTTGGTGCCCCGTATGACTGCCCGAGAGCATCGACCCAAACCGTACCCATGGCACTCGCACCCTTAGCTGACGGTTAGGAAATCGACGGAAGCCTGGAACGGCGCGGCCGAGTTGACCCATAGGGCCGCGATCTCCGTCTCGCCGATGGCGACGAGATCCTGGAGCTGGAGCGAGGTGGCGCCGGCTCCGGTGCCGAGGGTCGCGGAAACGCTCGTCGTCGCCTGGAACCCGGACGCGTCTGCCTTGGCGACGACGCCGGATAGCGTGAGGACTCGGGTCGGCGCATTCGCGCCGGCGGCTCCCGACACGCTCGGCACGAGGATCCCGCGACCGTTGCCCGCCCCGCCGTCCTGCCGGGTGCGGACTGTGTGGAACTGCCCCGCGCTATTCTGGAGCGGATCCACGACGACCCAAGGCTGCCCGAGGGCCCCGGCCGAGCTTCCTGTCCCGCCGTAATTCACGAGGCGCTTGGGGAACGTATCCCCGGCGAGCGTGTCCTCGATCCCGACGAGAAACGACTGCGACGTTCCGTTGGCGCGAACGTTGACCGCGAACAGCGTGTCGGTGAGGTAGACGACATCGGAATATCCGGTGAGCGTGTCGCAGGGGAGGAACAGGTTCTCGGCGAGCGTGCGCGGGAGCGCGTTCGCGGTGTGCCGCACGAGGGACACGACCGGCTGGCCGATCCCGGTCGTCGGATTGATGCCCATCCCGACGAGGACGACCTCGCGCGGGCCGACTCGCTCCCACGATCCCGACAGGGATCCGGGGGCCCCTTGCCCGTAGCCATAGAGGGTGTTGCCGGCGGCGTAGCCCGGGGCCGCGGCATCCATGCGCCGTGCCATGAGGCCGAAACTCGGAGCGGCTCCGATGATGTCGTCGAACGGCATATGCCCGACGTGTATCCCGTCGGGCGTGACGTGACCGAGACGGCGCACGACGCCGGCCCCGATCCCCGCGAGGGGCGAGCCGGAGGCGGTGAGATCGGCGAACGACAGCGTTCCGGCAACGTCGTCCCAGGTGAATTGCCGGAGGACGTATGTCGTCGGGTTGCCCTTCATCGCGACGAGGAAAACCGCGTTTGCGGTCTCGATCGGGGTCACTCGGGATGCGGAGTAGACCCGATAGGTCGAGTAGGACGTGCCGGTTACGGCATCCAGGGGCATCGTGTATCGGGTCGTCGCCGTGAAGGCCGCACGGTCATAGTCGATGATGGTCAGGTTAAAGCGCGGGAGATAGGCAGAATAGGTGACGTTTTGCTGATTCCGATGGGTGATGATTGCGAGTCGGATGATCGAGGCGGATCGGAATAGGACGATCGGCTCGACGTAATGCTGCGATCCCGGTGCCGTGATCGCCGACCCGGATTCCGCGACCTGCGTAGGGAGCGCGAGGCGGCTCCGATAGGTGAGGGCGACCGGCGAGACCGTGCCGATGCGCGTATGGAGCGGGGCAGCTTCGGTCGAGACGTTTGTCACGCGCGGGAAACCGGCGGTTCCCTCAAGGCGCTGCAGGCGCAGGTCGACGGCGGCAGCGGCGACCTGGAGATTGGCGTCGTTCGTGTCGAGCTTGACGAACGCGGCCGGCAGGGGCTCCCCGGCACCGGTGGTGACGAGGCGGGAAATCGAGGGGGCAGCCATGGCGTCAGAATCCCGTGCTCGTCGTTGTCAGGCCATTTCCGGTCGTGGTCGTCGTGGTCGCGCGCGCCTGGAGCGCGGCGATCGCGGTCATGTGCCCCGCGAGCGTCGTTTCGTCCGCATTCCGGCTCGCCACGAGGGAGGCGATCGCCGCCTCGTCTGCGGTGCGGCTTGCCTTGAGGCCGGCGACGTCGGTCGAGAGCGTCCCGATCGCAGCCTCGTCTGCGGTGCGGCTCGCCTTGAGGCCCGCCACGTCGGTGGAGAGCGTGCCGATCGCCTGGGTATTGGCGACGATCGAGGCCTCGTCCGCGGTGCGGCTCGCCTGGAGCGAGGCGATGGCGGTCGCGTTCCCGGCGATGGCAAGCTCGTCGGCGGTACGGCTCGTCGAAAGGCTCACCACGGCCGCAGCGTTGGCGGCGATCGCGGCCTCGTCGGTCGTACGTGATCCCTGGAGCGAGGCCACGGCGGCGGCCACCGCAGCGGCTGCGGCCTCGTCCGTGACCCGTGATGCCTTGAGCCCCGAGACGTCAGTCTGGATCAGGGCGATGGCGGCCTCATCGATCGTCTTGGCTGCCTGAAGCGTCGCGATCGCGGTCGAGATCCCGTCGACCGTCGCCTCGTCGGCGACGACCTTCGCATGGAGCGCCTCGACCGCCGCCTCCAGGGATGCCGCCGCGTCGCGGTCGACGGCCTGCGCAAGATGCAGCGCGTCGATGGCGGCGTTGCTCGCGGCGATCGACGCCGCATGGGCATCGCGGGCCGCAACGAGGTCGGCAACGGTCGCACCAGTGTCGCCCTCGATCGGTGCGAGGCCCCAGTCGGCGATAGATCCGTCCGATAGGGACGCGACGAAGCGCCCGGCGACGACCCGGAGGGATTGGACACTTGCGACCGGAGGACCGCCGTTGGTGAAATCGAGGCCCATCAGAGGCCTGCCATCTGGGACTGGACCACACCGAGGATCGGCGGCGCGAGGCCGTCGGCCGCGTCCGGGTCGACCGAGACGAACACCTCGGTCGGGTCTGCGAAGGTCAGGGTGAAGGTGCCGCCCGGCGCCAGGGGGATCGAGACGTCGAGGTGGGCCGCGCGGGCATCGCCCTCTAGGACGGGTGCGGACTTGGAGTTCGTGTAGACGACCCCGGCGCGTGCCGGGAACACGTGGAGCCGGAGGGCGTGCGAGGCCTGAGGGACCCGATGCCACTTGCCGTCGTTAGGTACCGCGAACCGGGAGATCGCCCCTTCCGCGAACGAGGTGAGGCCCTCGCCGCGTGCGTCGGTGACCTGGACGGGGCGCTTCTGGTTCTGAGCCATGGCTCGCATGTCCTGATAAGGTGAGGGCCCGGGGCCCGAGAGCCCCGGGCCCCTTTCGCGGGCGGTGGGAGGGGACCGCGCCCGCGAAGCTCGCGGGCGGCGGTTAGGCGATGAGCGCCTCTTCCAGGCCGCGCGGATTTCCGTTGTCGTCATCGGTGATGCCGAGCTGCTCGGCGGTCAGGTCCTCGACGTTGTCGTAGACGCTGTCGGTGTCCTGCCCGTAGTAGCCGAGGGCCTCCAGGTCCGTGGTCGGACCGTGCTCGATGATGATCACGCCCTCGTAGCGCTGGTTCCACGAGATGAAGTTGGTCTGGCCCTTGATCTCGACGAACTCGTTGTGCGGGTCGACGAAGGGGGACAGGTAGACCGGCGCGCCGGGCTCGTTGATGCTGGTGAGGGTCTGGGCCGGCGCGAAACGGCGCTGGAACAGGTTCTCCGCCTGGGGGATCAGGACCAGGGCCTTGGTCGGGAAGGCGAGCTTGTTGGTCCGCGGGATGAGCGCGTTCCGGTAGACCTCGACCTTCACGTCGTCGCAGATCGTGAAGGGGCGGGCGGTGTTGTCCGCGCGCAGGAAGGCCAGGCTCTCGAAGCCCATGTAGGTCTTCTGGACCGACGGGTCGTAGATGACCTTGTCGTTCATCGGCTTGTCGCCGAGCAGCGTCCAGCCGGTGATCGGGTAGGCGCCGAGGGCCTGCTGGGCGAGCCACTTGGCGCCGTTGATGAACTTGAAGAAGTTGTCGCCGGAGCCGAAGTTGAACTGCAGGCGGAGGGGCTGGCGCTTCAGCTTCTTGCGCAGGTCGTACCGCACGTTGCCGTTGCGATCGAGGATCACGCCGAAGAGGAAGCCGCCGATGCCGGCGTATTCCCAGTTGAAGTTCACCGACCGCTGCCAGGTCTGGAAGAAGCGCGCCTGGCGATCCTCCGTCATCTCGAACTCGGTCTCGGAGCCGAACTGCCTGCGGGCCCGCACCTCGGTCGCCCGGATGGTGAAGCCGTGGGGGTAGTGCGGGATGGTCAGGCTCTCCATCGCGTCGGTGTCGGCCTTGCCGAGATCGACCTGCGAGTGGCCCGAGTTGTAGGCGCGCTCGTCGATGAGGTCGAAGGTCTCGTTGCGGTGCTCGACCAGCACGGTCGTGGTCTGCACGCCTTCCGAGTGGATCGGGAGGGAGTTGATCTGGGACGGCACGTACGGCATGCGCGAGAACGCCTCCGTCAGGGTCGCCATCGTGTAGGCATCGGAGGTGCCCGGGATCAGGAGAGGCATCGGTTTTTTCCTTGCTCGATGCGGGTTGCGGGCGCCTTAGCGGACGATGATGCCGAGGGCTTCCAGGGCGGCGGTGTCGGCGGCCCGGAGGGCAGCCTTGGTCGCGCCGAAGGTCGTCCCGGCGGTGAGGCCGAGGTCGGAGAGCACGCCGGCGTCGCCGGCGATGACGATGTCCCCGCCCGAGGCGCGGACGATCCGGAGCTTGCCGTCGACCACGGAGGCCGAGACGCCGAGGACGGCGCCGGTGATGGCGGTGGCGACGGCGGCGAGCGCGGTCCCGTCGGCGATCGCGACGACGACGCCGTTCACCGAGAGGTTGCCGGCCGGGCTGACGGGGCCACCGGCGCCGCCGAGCAGGACGGTCGGGGCCGACTGGCGCCAGGCCACCCGGTCACCCTTCACCTCGACGTCACGGGCGTCGTAAGCGAACAGGCCGTTCTCGTCGGCGTAGCCGTACGTCAGGCCCTTGAGCGGGGACGAACCGTCGTAGGCGACGAACTTGCCGGCGGCGGCCATGATCATCACGGCGGGCGCCAGGAGGTTGATGAAGGCCGGGGCGGCGATGCCCTGCTCGCGGGAGCGGGTGCCCTTGGCCTCGGAGATCAGGTGGGCGCCTTCGCGGGCGCGGCTGTAGAAAGTCATGGGGGCGTCTCCTCAGGCGCGCTTGTTGATCATCGAGTACCAGGCGCCGACGACGCCCTCGGTCAGACCCTGGCCGACGGCGTCGACCTTGTTCTGGACCTTGGTCGCGGTGACGGGCTTGGCGGCATCGGCGGTGGCGGCTGCACCGAACACGGCGGTGCGCACGGCCTCGACCGGCGAGCCGGCCTCGACGTACTTGTTGAAGATCGCCATGACGTTGTTGGTCTCGGCGAAGGTCTTCACCTTGGCGAGGCTCTCGGCGTCGCGCTCGGCGGGGGTCTTCTCGACCACGACCTTGTTCTCGACCTGCTCGACGACCACGGCGGCGGCCGGGGTCCCGAGGCCCTTCACGGTCTCGGTCAGGGCGGTCAGGGAGGCCGTGATGGCGGCGAAGCTGGAGGCGATCTCTTCGGGCTTCATGGTGTCCTCGGTTGCTGCGGCCGCCTCTGCGAGCTGGGCCTTCACGGCCTGCACGAAGGCCTCGGGCGCACCCTTCAGGGCGGCGGGATCGAGGGCGGCCAAATTCTGGATTCGGGAGGGTTCGAGCACGGTGTCGGCGAACCCGGCCTCGACGGCCTCGGCGGCGCCGTAGTAGGTCTCGGCCGACATGGCGGCCGAGATCTCCTCGACCGACATCTTCCTGTTCTTCGAGGCGTAGGCGGCCACGATGGTCGCCTTCATCCCGATCAGGCTCTCGATGACCTCGCCGAGCTGGCGGGCGTTGCCGCTCGCCGTGACCGACGGGTCATGGATCATGAACATCGCGTTGGCCGGCATCCGGACCTCGTCGCAGGCCATGAGGATGACCGTGGCGGCGGAGGCGGCGATGCCGTCGACGATGCCGACCTTCCGGCAGGTCATGCCGGAGATGATCCCGTAGATCGCCGCCGCGGTGACCGAGTTGCCGCCGCACGACATGATGCGGATCGTCAGCTCCTCCAGCGCCGGGAGCGCCTGGACCTCGCGCAGGAAGGCCTGCGCCGTGATCCCGCAGGGGTCGCCGTAGTCGTCGTAGACGCCCTCGCCGATGTCGCCGTAGAGGGCGATCTCGGCCCGGGCCGGCTGGCCGAACGTGGCGTAGTTCTTGACCTCCCAGAAGCGACGGACCTCGCCGGGCGCGGCGGCGGCGCCGGCCCGGTTCGTGATCGTCAGCATCTGTGCGGGGCGAACCGTCACTTCGGGATCTCCAATTCCAGGAGGGTGCCGGGCCGAGCGCGTGGAAAACACGCGCAATCGACGCGTCACTTGCCGGCGTCGTCGGGCTTCTTGGCCGGGGGCTTCCGCGCCGGCTTGGGGGGCTTGTCGCCCTTCGGCTTGTCGTCGGCCTCGGGGGGAGCGGGCTCGCCGGAGCCGTCGTCGGGCTCGGGCTGCGGCGGCGGTGGCTCCTCGACGCCGCCGACGTCGGCGAGGCGCTGGCGCAGGCCTTCCTCGACCTGGGCCCGGACGATGCCCTGGATGAGCCCCTCAAACATGCTGCCGACGGTCGCCGTCGCGCCGCCGGGTGCGCCGCCCCCGAGCGCAGGGGGCACGTAGGACGAGTAGTTGAGGCCGTAGCCCTTCGCCCGCTCCAGCCCCTCGGCATTGCGGCGGTCGACCTCGGCCGGATCCTCGCCCATCTCCTCGACGGCGGCGTCGCGGCTCTTCAGGCCCGCCTGCACGGCGAGGAGGATCGCGTTGTACTCCTGGTACTGGTTCGGATTCTTCGCGCCCGGCCAGGACCAGCGGGTCTGGTAGATCTCCCACGGCTTCACGCCCGGGGGCGGGCTCCACTGCCCGGTGGCGATCGCGAGGTCGACCAACACCTTGTAGAGCGGGTTGAGGAACTGCCGCTCCAGGCGGTCGCGCTCCTCGTCGGCGAAGGCGCGCATCGAGACCTGCGCGGCCCGCCAGGTGCGGTCCGAGGCCCCGCGCCAGTCACCGGTGAAATCCTCGTACGACGCGTCGCAGCAGGCCGCGAGGTACATGAGGGCGAACCGCACGTAGGGCTCGTACGACGTCCCCGTGTCGGGCGGGGTGTTCCACTTGAGCTCGGTGCCGGCGGGCAGCTCGGCGACGATGCCGGGCTCCAGGGCCAGCTCGGTGAGGGCCTTGTTGTACTCGGTCTCCTCCTCGCCCGGCAGGCGGGTCCCCTCCTCGCCGGGCTGGCGGGTCAAGGTGCCGACGAACATGGTCGACACGTTCTTCCGGGTCGCCTCGTTCAGGTCGTAGGACGAGAGGTTGTAGAGACGGACCAGGGCGGGCAGCAGCGAGCTGTCGCCGCGCCACGAGTTGCCCCGGACCGACGAGAACACGTGGAGCACGCTGGTCGCCGGGACCGGGGCGGGGGCACCGACGTTGCCGGTCACCGCCTGCATCAGGCCGTCGAGCGGGTGCTCAGGGTACATCCAGTAGGCCACCGGCCGGCGCAGCGCGTCGATCTCGATGCCGGTGATGATGGGGTTGCCGTTGTCCCCGGGATGGGACCAGTCGTAGGCGACCTGCTCGGTCTCGATGAGCTCCAGCTGCAGCGGCAGCACGTGCCCGTCGGACAGCCGGCGCGGCCGGAGCCGGACGAAGCCCTCGCCGTCGATCCGGTCCATCAGGAGAAGCGTGCGGTTGAAGTGGCCCCAGGACAGGCGCCCGCGGCTGTCGGCCGAGGGCAGCCAGGCGCGGATGATCTCCTGCAGCTCGGAGAACCGGCTGCACGGCAGGGGACCCGTGCCGATGATGTTCGACACCACCATCCGCATGCCACGGCGCATGTGGCCGTTGTTGCGGTAGGCATGGCGGGCGAGGCCGACGACGGCGCGCGAGTACCGGGCATTCTGCGACGGGCCGAGGGACGCCGTGGCCGGCATCTTCATGCGGGGGTCGAGCGCCTCGATCGGCGCCGTGACCCGGCGGTTCATGAAGGCCATGTCGCCCTGCATCCGGACGCGGGGGACCACGCCCGAGGACCTGGTGATGGCCGGGGCCGAGGCGGGTGTGACCGACGTCGCGGTGACGGGGGCGGCCGCCTTGTTCGAGGCGAGGCCGAGGATGCGACGGATCACGGCACGTACCCCCACCCGCCGGCGGCACCGGGACGGGAATACCCGAAGGTCCCGACCATGCGGATGAAGCGCGGGTTGTTCTGGACCTGGCGGAGGAGATCGTCGTCGCCGGTCAGCTTCGCGTACTGCACGTAGAGCTGGCGCAGGCGCATCTCGGCATCGACGCGGGACAGCGTCGCGAGGTCACCCGCGTTCGGGTACGAGATCGTCTGGGCGGCCGTCGCGAGGCCGTCCTCGATCGCCTCGATGGCTTCCTTCAGCCAGGCGACGCGCTCGCCCGGCGCGCCGCGCGTGTAGCCGTAGGGAATGGGCACTGGGCGTCTCCGTGAGACACCAAAAGGCCCATGCCCCGCGCGTGGAAAACACGCGCAATCGTCACCGGCGCGTCACCAGCGCGGTCGGATGATCACCGGCTTGCGCGGCGGCCGGGGCGGTGGGGGTGGCGCGGCAGGGCCCGGCCCGGGTCCCTGGGGCATCGCCGAGACATGCCTCGGCGCCACGCCGCGGACCTTCGCCGGCGCCCGCGGGGCGACGAGGTGCGACATGGCCTGCGTCCGCTCCGCCTGTAGCGACATGTCGATGCCGCGGCGCATCTCGGCGTGCTCCTCGGTGGTCATCACCCGTTCCGGATCCCGGGTCATGGCGACGAGCACGTCCCGCCATTTGGTCTTGGCGTACTGCAGGGCGGCGTAGCCGTAGACCCAGGTGTCCTGCACCTCGTTGCCGTCGAGGTCGGTGTAGTGGATGCGGCCGCGGTCATCCCGCTTCCTGCGGAAGGCCGTGAACGAGCGGGTGAAGCCGGTCCCCACCAGGCTCTTCGGCATGTGGATGACCTCGGGTCCCGACACGGCGGCGAGGCGCTGGCGGAAGTACAGGGTCTCCTTCGCGGAGTGGGTGCCAAGCTGCCAGTAGGTCCGATTCGTCGCCCCGTGCCGGGCCTTCTGGCTGTCCGAGATCAAGGGCGTCTTCGAGCCGACCTGCTCGTTCTTGCCGACCGCGGGCAGGATGATGCCGCCCCGCATCTGGAGGTGCTTCCGGACCTCGTAGGAGGCGAAGAAGTTGAGGGCCTTCTGCATCTGGTAGTTGATGTCCGGCACCCCGGCGATGGCCCGCAGGGCGGTCCCGTCGCGCTTCGTCCAGTCCCGGCCGATGAGTTCCAGGATCTGCCTCCCGGCCTCGGCCGAGAACGGCTCGTGGTCGTCGAGGACATGGTGGGAGAGCGGCCAGCACTCCTCCTGGTAGCCCCACCCCCAGAAGGTGAGCTCGTGCCGCGCGGGCTTGCCCCCCTCGTCCACGGAGGCCTTGTTGCCCTCCTGGCTGTCCATGCCCCAGGTGATGACCCTGACGCCGTCGGGGACCTCGGCGGGGTACGCCTCGGCACGGTCCTCCAGCGCCTCCACGGCGATGGTAGAGACGGCCTGCCGCTGCCACGGGAGGGCCAGCCACTCGTTCTTGAAGACCTGCCGCTTCGTCGGGTCGTGGAGGCTCTCAAGGTGCGCGGTGGCGATGTGCCACCAAGTCGACTGCGGGTCGAAGACGTGGATCGACCAGATGGAGAAGCCGATGATGCCGGGACGGGACGGGGTGTTCCGGGAGACCGCGATCGCGCGGTCCATCATCCATCCCTTCGAGCGCTCCCGGATGATGCGCGGCTCATCGGCACCCTCGGCCCCGGGGCAGTCCTCGTTGGCGCAGAGGTACCACTGGTCGGTCACCCGATTGGCGACGGGGTCGACCACGTATTTCAGGCCGGGCCCCTCCTTGTTGCCGACGACGGCGAGGAGCTCTTGCATCATCTCGCAGTGCGGGCAGGGCATCTCCAGCACGCGCTGGTCGGAGCGGGCGTATTCCGCCGAGATGACGCAATCGTCGTCGGTCGGCGTCGAGGCCATGATGACGACGGTGTCGACGTACTGGCGGCCGCGGCCGAGCACGCGGTCGGCCTTGGATCCGGAGCCATCGGACCGCCACTCCTTGGACGAGACCTCGTCGCAGAACAGGCGCCGGCCCTTGATCTGGCGCATCGATCCCTCGGTCGATGCCGAGCGGAGCTGCCAGGACGCGCCGTTCTTGAAGATCTTGTTGTGCCACTTGTCCTTGACGCCCTCGCCCTCGGCGCGGACGAGACCCTCGAACGCCGGGCTGTCCAGCATCGGGTGAAGGTACTTGTCGTGGAAATACTGGGCCTCGTCGTCCGTCCGCTCCCAGAAGATGCAGTCGGATCCCTCGTGGGCGGTGTAGTAGCCGATTCCGATGGCGTAGACGGTGGACTTGCCCGCCCGCGGCGGGGTGCGGATCGCGATGATCTCGGCGCCCGGCTCCTGCATCGCCTCCAGCCACATGCGCTGGTACGGGATCAGCCGCAGGGCGCCGTCGCGATCCGAGGTCGTGGCGGCCAGGCGGATCTTCTGCTCGCCCCAGTCGGCGATGTTCACGGGCCGGTTCGGGATCAGGGAGAGCGCGGCCTCGCCGAGACCCGCCTCCATGCGGGCCTTCCCCGGGGCCGTCAGGGCGGCCTTGTCGAACAGGCCGTCGAGGCTGAGGGACTGCTGGTCGACGGTGAGGTCGAACATCAGCGGGCCGCGTCCGCAGCGTCCTTGCGGGCCTGCGCGATGAACGCGGCGACCGCCCGGGATGCCTCCTCAAGCGCGTCGGCGCAGGCGGCCGACGTCTTGCGGTGGAAGGCCTTAGTCTCGTCCACCCCGAGCCCCGGGACGAGCCTGATCACCCGGTTCGGCAAGGCCATCACGGATTGGCGGATGAGCCCGTAGGACCGCTCCCAGAGGGATTGGACATCGTCGGTCAGGACGACTTCCTTCTGGTCGTTGAGGAGGGCCACGGCGAGCCGGGCGACCTTCATCCGCTTCTCGGGATCCTTCAACAGGTCGTCGGCGACCCCCTCGTCATCGCCGGGATCCGATGGTCGCGCCGCCGCCTTCCGGGCCGCCGCGACCTCGGTGGCGATGCGCCACTTCACGACCTCGGCCATGTCGAGGACGTACTTGTCGCCATCGCCTGGCGTCGCGGGCTTGGAGACGGTCGGGCAGCCGGCGTCGATCCAACCCTGAACGGTGTTGCGACCGGCGCCGAGTAGCTTGGCGACCTCGGCCGCGGACTTCAGCCGGGCCTTGCGGGCGTCCGGCTCCGCCGCCTTCGCGGCCGCCTGGGTGCGCCGGGGCGCCTTCGATTGTGTCATGGGTCCCTCCGGGTCGGAGAATCCCCATGGGTGGCGCGTGGAAAACACGCGCAAAGCACCCCCCAGGGTGGTTTCGGAGCAGGTGTCTCGCGCGCGCGCGCGTTGGACCCCTCAGTTGGGGGGGGACCTGCTGCTGCTGCTTCGACCCTTTTCGAAAATTTTAGAGGTAGCGACATGCCGAGCCGCTAACGCAACCCCGCACGTTCTCGACGGCCCAGGGGACCCCGCCATGGGGGGTCTACCCCTCCGAGAGGCTTGGCCCCTGCACTCCGTGCATGCCGACCGCACCGGACTGGATCAATGGAAGCTCACGGTACGGCCGCCAGAACGGATGGTTGGCGACGATGCCGACACGCTCGTCGGCTGTCAGGCGGGTGTCCGTCAGCTTGTCGATGAACCACCGCAGGCGCACCTGCGAGACCACGACCAGGTCGGCCTTGGCGAACCACTCCAGGACCTCGTCGCCGGTGGGGGAGTATCCGACGAGGTCTCGGGACGGCGCATCGAACGCCTCGGCTGCGGCGCGTGCGTGCTGGGTCGGCGTCGTCATGGCCCTTACTCCCCTCTGATCCGCACGTCCCCGATCCGGGACGTCCACGATCCCGCTAGGCCCCCGAGACGATGGCCGGCCCGGAAGGCAAGGGGCCTCGTGACCGGAGACAGCACGAAGGCCAGGACGACCCCCATGCCGATGCCGACCCACATCTGCGCCGTCGGATCGGGCGGTGGCGGCGGGGCGCTTGGAACATCTGACTGGGTCGATGCCCATAGTATGAAGAGTGCGAGCCAGCCCATGGTCAGCGCTTCCTGGCGAGGTGTTCGAGGCGATCGACGAGCTCGGCCTGCAGCCGGTCGGCCATCGTCAGGGCGGCCGCCTTCATCTCGCGATCCCATGACGGCGTGGCCACGGGCTCGTACCGGGCCTGCGGCGTGGCCAGGAACAGAAGGCGCGGCGTATCGAGGTTCACCACCCGGGGGACGGTGACCTCGATCCCGTTACGGCGGTTGAACGTGGTCGTCGGCGCCGAGGCCTTGCCTGCCTTGATCGCCTTGGCGAGCCGCTTGCGGCCTACCGAGGCGACCGCACGGGCGGGACGGGCCCAGACGCCGGGCCGGTGGGCGTAGCCGGCGAGGGCCCGCGTGTCGCCCGGCTTCACCTCGAACACGCCCCACGTGCCCGATCCCTTCGTGCCCCCGGCGGTGTTGCGGCTGTAGCCGGCGGCCGCCTTGAGGGCGATGGACTTGGCGTCCCGGGGCGAGAGCTTGCCGGAGGGCGTGGGGGAGCCGAGGCCGGTGTAGCTGATGTTCTCGTTGACGGGCACGCGGATCGAGTTCTGGTCTGCGAAGTACGCCTCGATGCCGGTGTCACCGGCGGGCCGGACATGCGTGCCGTCGCCGAAGCTGTACTTCAGCCAGGTGGACTGCTGGTCCTGGATGAACACCGCGGCCGAGGCCTCGCCCACGCTGGCGATCCGGCCGAGCGCGTCCTTGTCGACGACGTAGCGCAGCGCGTCGCGGGTGCGCTTGTTCGGCATGTTCCAGATGTTCGGAATGTCCTCGCGAAACCGCCGGACGCCGTCGATCGCGACGCCGGTGAGGGCGAACTGGACGGCACGCGGGAAGCGGTCGACAGCAAGCGCCTCGAAGGCCTGGGCGGCGTCACGGACCGCGCCCGCTAAATCGACCTTCACGCTGAGACCGGCCAAGGGATGATCCTGAATTCGAGGTGCGGACCCGGTCCGGATTCGGACGCCACGTCACCGTCGAATTCTACGTCTCCCGTGGTCAGGGACAAGCGCGTGGCCCTGAAACCAAGAAAGCCCCCGAGGTTTCCCTCAGAGGCCTTCCAGGTGTGATGCACTGCCAGTCCCAGC
The DNA here is from genome assembly GCF_964244095.1 of uncultured Methylobacterium sp. Lineage (GTDB taxonomy): Bacteria > Pseudomonadota > Alphaproteobacteria > Rhizobiales > Beijerinckiaceae > Methylobacterium. The sequence continues at coordinate 41,594 of NZ_CAXTHR010000003.1, forward strand.
CGGCATCTGTAAGATAGCTCGACACCATGAAGGGAACAAGCGGGTAACCTCAGTACCCTTGCGAGGCGCGGCGATATTCCTCGGCGGCCTGCGCACGGTCCACGGCGACGGCGCGACGGCGCTGAGGGGCCTTTCCCACGGAGCGCCTGGCACTGGTGGCGAAGGCGGTGGAACTTGCCAGACGGGCTGCCCTAGCGGCGACGTGGTAGTCCTCAGGCACGTCGACGTAATCGCCGTCGAAGCTTAGCGCGGTCACATGGTGCCAGTACGTGTCGTCGATCACCCGGATGACCCAAAACCCGGTCGTAGGCCCGGTCCGGTACTCGGTGGAGACGTCCGAGATCCTGCGGATTATAGGCTTGTCGTACAGCACCGGCGCCGGTGCCTTGACGACCGGTGCCTGAACCACCTCCGAAACCTCCGCCTCGGTCCGATCGGCAGGGCTGGGGCAAGAGCCCCCGATATAGCGTCCCGAAAACCGACCGGCCTTTTCGATGCTCTCCGACACCACCGGAGCGACCTCGACCACCGCCTCGACGGGAGCCGCTTTGCCGGCATCGCGCACCGCTTCCTTGCACCACGTCACGCCCATGTCGAACAGCGCTGCGAGGGTCGCGATCGTCTCGGCTTTCGTCCTGCCCTCTGCCAGCATGGAGAGGCCCTGACGGCCTGCCTCGGCCTTCGTTTCCGCACGCGTGCCTTGAGGGATCGCGCCGTCCTTGATCCGCTTCTGTGCCGACCGCTGCGTCGACGTCAGGGCGAGCGTGCCGGACGGCCTGACGCTCTGCATCCCGGCCTCGGCGCAGAATTCATCCGTGAGGCCCAGCAGCTCGGCCATCGTCGATCCGCGATGGTGGAACAGGGGTGACCAGGCCGTCCCGCCGTGGTCCGAGGTCTCGCCGGACAGGTGACGATCGTGGCGCCGCCCGAGGCTCGCCAGGCTCGACCGGACGTCGTCGACGCGAAGGCCCGCCAGCGGAGCCAGGGCGGACGCCCAATCCGCGACCGTGCCGCCCTTGGCGTGCGCCATGGCATTGGCCGTCAGGAACACCCACAGGTGCCTCTTGCCCTTGGGGACGAACCCGAGGTGCTCTCGGTAGCGGAGCAGGTCGACCAACCTGCGATCCCACACGCCGGCCTTGGGGCTGTAGGACCAACCCGCCTTACGGGGCTTGGCGGGCTCGACGTCCTCGATCGGGGACGTGGCGGCCTTCTCGGCCATGCGGGCCTTGAAGGCGTCGTTCGTCAGCGGGAGGACCGCATCGGCGAGCTGGTCGACGCGGCACCGCTGGATGTCCTCGGAAAACTCGGGCCACAGCCGCTTGCACAGAAGTCCGCTCTCGGGGTTCACGCTCCCCCACAGCCTAAGGATGCGCGCCGAATCCTTCGTCTGCTGATCGAGGCCCGCATCGCGGAAAAGGCGCCATATCGGGGCTAGGCGGGCTTCCTGCAGGTCGCGATCCGGATCCGAGCGCTTCCTCGCCGGGACCGTCCCGTCGTCGTTCAGCGTGGGCCCGTACAGCTCCTTGAGGATACGGGCGACCTTCGGGGCGGCGCGGCCTGGCAGCGCCTCGCAGACCCAGACCGCATGCAGGCCCCGGCCAGATGCCGTCCAATATGAAGGTGCCGGCAGGCCCGCCTCGGCGATCGCCTTCGCCAGGATAGCCATGAGCGCCTCGGGTGCCATCCCGCGGTAGGGCAGAGCGTTCCCACGGGCATCGTCGGCGTAGGGGTCGAAATCGAGCCACACATGGCCGACGCTCGCGAGCAGCTTGCCCATCTTGCGGCGCATGAACCTGTTCATGCTGACGAACTGCTTGCCGGCGAGCTCGAACCGCTTCAGGGGCTGTCCGGCACGGTGCGAGGTCTCGCGGTAGTTCCCGCCGACCTTGCTCGCCAGTGTGATGCAGCCATCGGAACCACGGGGGTGCAGCGTTGCGATGTGCCTCGCCATCTCGACCCAATTCTCGACGGCGGCGCGGCCGTGCACCGCCACGTGAGCGGCGATCTCGCGTTTCCAACTGTCGGTAACGGAGGGGCGGCGGTTGCTGAGCATCGACCGGGGTTCTGGGACTGCAGGAAGCGCAGGCATCACTCTGCGCAGGTCGAAGGTAGATCCCGGCCATGCACGGCACAAGGGACCGGTTGATCTTTCCTTTCCGCCCTAGGGCGGTCGCCTCGCGAGGGGACGTTTCCCGGGCCTTGGACCGGCCGCCAGGAGTTATCGGACGGCCGCACGGCGCGAATCGGCAATTCGACCCGGGTCGCCATCGGCGGGCCGGCGACGTCTCTCCGGTGCCGGCCCGGGGCGGGCCCGTCCATTCGGGCAGGTGACGATCCCCGCGATCCACCTAACCTACCGGCCTGGTTCGCTTTTGCGCGGTAATTACCGGGCAATCGACACGCCGCAGCGGTTTGCGGGTGTTTTTCCTTTGTTCCGCTCTTCACGAATCCAGCGTTCGTGGCAGCGTAACTTTTATGGAACCCCATCGCCACGAGCGCGTTGCCACCGCCCCCCAGCCTAGCCGCGGGGGAAGCCATAAGCGTCGCGCGGACGTCGAGACGCCGTTGCGGCTGGCCCTCGCCCGGGCGCTGGCGCCGGTGGTGAACAAGCTCTCGACCGAGGCGATCCGGATCCGGATCGGCGACAGCCAGGGGAGCATCGGCCAGCTCAGGACCGACCTCGCCGACATCAAGGCGCACCGGGTCGACACGCTCGGGATGAGCCGCCTTCTCTACATCTGCGAGTGCATGGGCATCGATCCCTGGGCCGCCATCGCAGCCGCCGCCCCGCGGAGGCTTGCGTCATGAGCCGCCTGATGCCCCGCTTCGACTTCACCCTCGCCAGGATCGGCGAGTGCGACGTGAAGGCTGTCGAAGGCGGCCACGAGCTGTCCATGACGGTCTGGGTGCCCCGGATCGTCGGCGAGCGCCTCTCCCACTTCGCGGCCGCCGCGATCGTGCGGGAGACCTACGCCGGCTGGGAGCCCGAGGATTTCCAGCGGGCGAACCTCCGGCTGCACCGTGCCGCCCGGGACCGCCTGCGCGAGCTGGCGACCCAAGCCCAGAGGGATGCCGACTGATGCGCCCTCGCACCGCCCTTGGCCTGCTGGCCATCCTCGCGATCGGGGTCATCCCCCTGTGCAACCGCCGTCTCCCCGGTCGCCGCCAGCAGGCCCCTTCCTCCCCGGCCGCCATCGAGCGCCGGCCGCTGACCCCCGAGGAGGCGATCCGCCTCTGCCGGGGACGCGCGGTCGTCGATGCCCCCGTGACCGTCGGCTGGCGCCTGTCGCCGGAGGACGCAGCCAGGGTCGCCATGGCGTGGCCGGCCAACACCCACCCCATGCCCGAGAGGCTCCAATGATCGCCCTGTCCGAAATCCGGGCCCGGATCCGGGCATTCGAGGTCCGCAAGATCGAGAACTTCGACAAGGTCCTGAAGCGCGCCTGGAGCGTCCGCTTCCTGATCCTGGCGACGGTGATCGACGGCGCACAGGCCGGCTGCGGCTTCTTCAGCGGCTCCGACCTCGTCCGCCCCGGGACGCTGACGGCCATCAACATGAGCCTGATGCTGGCCGCCCTCGGGGCCCGCCTCGTCGCGCAGGAAGCCGTGTCCGGCCCCGCCTTGCCGGGAGAAGCCTGATGCCCTTCTCCTTCTCCCGGCTCGCCTCCGCCTTCCGCCGCCCGGCGCTGGCCGTGGCGATCGCCGCCTCGCCCATGGCCCCGGTGCACGCCGCCCCGATCCCGGTCGCGATCGTGGCCACGGCCGCCCCCCGCCGGAAGGTGTCCGGTCGCCTCGTCGCCGGCACCGCGCTGGCGACCCTGTGCTGCGGCACGCTGCAGACCTTCGAGGGCACGAAGCTCGAAACCTACCGCGACGTCGTCGGAATCCCGACGGCTTGCACCGGCGAGACGAAGGGCATCCGCATGGGGATGCGCTTCACGCGGACCGAGTGCGACGCGATGCTGCTGAAGCGGCTGACCGAGGATTTCGCCCCGGCCATGGAGCGCTGCGCCCGGCAGCCGATGGGCGACGACCTCTACGCGGCCCACCTCTCGCTCGCCTACAACATCGGCACGGGCGGCTACTGCAAGTCGAGCGTCGTCCGCCTTTGGAACCAGGGCGATCGCCGGGCGAGCTGCCAGGCCTTCATGCTCTACGACAAGGCCGGCGGCCGCGTGATCGCCGGGCTCGTCAAGCGCCGCCAGGCCGAGCGCGCCATGTGCCTGAAGGGGGTCTGAGCGATGTGCTCCGCCCTCGCCCTCGGCGCCATCGCGGTCACCCTGTCCGCCACGCCCGTCCCGACCCCGATGTGCCCCCGGCTCGATCGCATGGCGCCGCTCATGGCCGCCCTGGTCGGTGACGCCCGCGTCCAGCCGGCGGCGACCGATCCCCAGTTCGAGGCGGCGATCCGGGCGATCCACGCCCCGGCCCCGAAGCCGACCAAGCGGAGGCATCGCCGGTGACCGAGCTCGCCCGTTCCATCATCACGACCTGGTTCGGCATGGGCGGCGGCATCGTCGCCTTGGCCGCCGTGCTGGTCCTGATTTTCGTCCCCGTGCTGGGACGCCGCATCGCCACGGTGCTCGCCCCTATCGTCCTGCTCCTCCTCGCCCTCGGGTACGTCGAGCGCCTGCAGGACGACCTCGCCACCGCGCGAGCGGATCTGCTCGCGGTCACCGCCCGAGCCGAGAAGGCCGAGACCGATGCCAGCCACCTCGCCGACGTGGCGAGCGGGAACGCTCGCACGGTTCAGGTCCAGGCCGAGAAGGCGCGAGCGGATGCGCTCGCATACGACGCCGACGCCGTCGCCAAGGCGTCCGACGACAGCCGGATCGCCCTCGCGCTTGAGGCTGCGAGCATAGCCGCTCGCGCCACCGCATGCCCGCCCGAGGGCCGCGCCCGCGTGTCTGAGGATGACCCGCTGCCGGGCAGCCTCGGCGCCGCGATGGATGCCCTGCGTCAGGGGAGTTCCCGATGATCCAGAGAACCCTCGCCTGGGGCATGATCCTGCTCGGCGCCGCCATGGTGCTCGGCGGGCTCGGCGGCTGCGCCAAGGAGCCGCCGCAGGTCACCTACGTCGACCGCCCCGTCCTGGTGCCGCCCCCGCCGGTCGCGCCGACCTTGCTCCGGTGCATGCCCGAGCCGGAGCCGCTCGCGGCCGACGCCCGCCAGCGCGACGTCGCCCCGTACACGCTCGCCCTGGCCAAGGCCGGCGCGGACTGCCGGCGGAAGCTCGGCACGGTCCGCACGCTCCTCAAGGAACCCACGTCATGAACGCCGCATCCGCGCTCGGATCGGGAGACGTCCTCGCGGCGCTCCTCGTCATGGCGATCCCCCTCATCGCCATCGGCACGCTCATCTGGCGCCAGGCCGACCGTACCCGCGGTCTGCAGGCCTCCATCGAGAACGCCGCGGAGAAGGCGGCCACATCGTCCGAGGGGGTCAAGCGGATCGAGGCCAACGTGGCCGCGATGCGCGACGAGCTCCATCGCGACTACGTCCGCCAGGATGCCTTGAGGGAAACCGAGAACCGCATCTCGAAGCGCATGGACGACGTCGAGCACGTGGTCCGCAACACCGCCACCACCATCATCTCGGCGCTCTCCGGCGTCGAGCCGCCGCCCCGCCGTCGGAGGCGTGCCGCATGACCCGCTTCGCCGCCATCCTCATCCTCGGGGCCATGGCGGCGACGCCGGCGTTGGCCGAGCCCACCTGCCTTCCGGTCCCGGACGCGATCGCCATGCTCCCGGCCCCCTTGCCGGACCGCGCCGTCGTGCGCCGGATCGGTCGGGACTCATCGACCGTCATCGCCGCCTGGCTGGAGAGCGAAGGCGTCCCGGGCGCCGCGGCCACCGACTACGTCCAGGTCGTGGGCGACCGGGGCATCGGCCTCGTCCCGATCCGGGCGGGCCGGGTCTGCGACGGGACGGCGGTGCAGCTGGACCAGGGGAAGGCTCAGGAACTCGCCGCCCTGGTGCGCCGGTACCACGACATGCGCGGCACGAGCGGCGAGGTCGACGCGTGAGCATCGCGGTCTCCCCTCCCACGCACATCGCTCCGGCCGAGGTGGAGCTGCTCGCCACGGCCATCCTTCTGCGCGCCGGCCTCTACGCGCAGCCGATCCCCGCCTATCGGCCGACCGAGAACCCGAAGGCCATGCCGTACGGATGGCGACGGGTCTGGGGCCGCGTCGGTGGCTGAAGGACCGGCCAAGCGTTCCTATCGTGCCGAGGACTGGGACGCGCGCCTGCGCTACGTGCCGACCCCGGCACAGGTGCGCCGGCTCCTGGCCAGCAACGGCGTCGAGGCCTGCCGGGAGCGGTGGGGCGGCGACTACCCGTCCCACCTGATCCGCAAGGCGGAGCGACCGCGGCGGGGCACTAGGGTCTCTGCTTAGGGTCCACGTCCTCGACCCTATCGTACGAAATCACGACCCGCTTGCCGTCGGCGGCCAGATCATATCGTAGCCCCATCCCCATCATCGCACCCATCACGGAATGCAGGGCGGCGATCGTCCCGCGGCCCTGCTCGACGCTGATCAGCGTGCGGACGGAGACGCCGGCGAGCTTGGCCATCTCCTCCTGCGTGAGGTTCAGCAGGGATCGGCCGGCGCGGAGTTCGGTGGGAGTCGGGTACATGCAGACGATTCTGCCATCCGCGCACGGAAATATCTAGGGCTCGATGAAACCCATTTGCAGATTTGCCAGCATATGGTATAGATTCGAATGCACCCCTCGATCCCCGAGGGGGCCACCGGCAGCGCCGGAACGCTGCCGATGGCGATCGAACATGAAGGTGGACGCTCCATGCCCGACTCGAAACACACCGGTAGCACGATCACGTCGGGTGCGCTCGCCCCCGATGCGACGTCCACCGCAGATATCGCCGGCTTGCAGGAGAAGCTGCGCATCGCCGGCGAGATCGTCGCCGAGGTCGATAACCTGTCCAACATCGCCGCGCTCGGGATCCGCGATCCCGAAACCGCCTGCGACGAGCTCGTGCGGTACTTCGATTTCCACTGCGCGTCGCCGCCGCACCTGGCCGACCTGTACGACGCGATGATGGATCTCATGACCCGCCGGGCCGACGATGCGAAAGCGCGCAACCGCATCGGCGTGGCCGCCAGGGCGGAGGTCCCCTCAGCCGTCCGGGAGGCCGCTCGGTGCGACGACTTCCGCAAGGCGCCGAGCTCTTACATCCCCGGCGCCGTCCATGCCGAGCGACTCGCCGCGATCGGAGGGCCCGCCTCGGTCGACGGCTTCATTGACGTGGGTGGCGTCGTCAGCCCTTGGGTGTTCTCGGCCAGCGGCGTCGGCAAGGGCGGCGTCTTCGAGCTCGGGCAGGCGATGATCGCCCTCGGGTTCGACCACGGCTACATCGTCGGCACGTACATCCGCGACGGTGCCACGATCCCCGCCAACATCACCTACGTCGAGGTGAAGTGATGCCGGTCCGCAACCCCGTCCCCGCCCTGCCGGCGCCCATCGCGCCGGTCCCCGTGGTCGTTGCAATCGACGGCCGGCTGATGACCGACAGCCGCAACGTCGCGGCGATGTTCGGCAAGCACCACCGCAACGTCCTGAAGGCGGTGAGGGGTCTGCTCAAAAGTGAGCAGACCCCCAGGGAGTTCTTCGTCGAGAGCTCCTACGTCGATCCGTCGAACGGGCAGAGCTACCCCTACTTCAACATGAGCCGGGATGCGTTCAGCATCCTGGCCATGGGCTTCACCGGCGCCAGGGCCTTGAGGTGGCAGCTGGACTACCTCGCGGCCTTCAACGCGATGGAGGCCGCCCTCAAGGCGCAGATGCCGGCGCCCTTCAATGCGGACGACAATGCAACCCTCCGTCGGGTCCTGCTCGGCAAGCTCGACGACATCGACGTGCTCAAGGCCGTCGTCGTGGAGCAGCGTGAGGCCCTGGCGATCGCGGGCCCGAAAATCGACGCTTTCGATGCGTTCATGGACGACCGGGGGCACGCGAACCTCAGGTCTGTCGCCCGCTTCCTGAACGCGGAATCGGGGGATTTCTTCGCCTGGCTCCGCGAGCGGGAATACGTGTTCGAGGAGGGCGGCGCCCTTCAGCCCAACGCCGATCTCCGGCGGGACGGCTACATGCGCGTCGTCCCGTACGAATACGCCACGGGGAGGTTCAAGCCGCAGACCTTCGTCACGGCCCCGGGGCTGCGCTGGCTCCACACCAGGTGGGTGGCCCGGAACCGCTCCATCGCCAAGGCCGCCTTCCGCGCCGACGAGCAGGCCCGCTCGCTACGCCTCCCAGGTGTCTGAGCCGCTACAGTATCCCCCGCCCAACCAGGCCCCCGGCTCGATGCCGGGGGCCTTTTTCGTGGCCGGATCGCCCGTGCACGAAAAGGATACTCAAGGCCGATTGGCTTCCTCCGCCTAGGGGACGGGCCTTGGTTTTCAGCCGACCTTCGGACCGGTGGCGACCTCTTCCTCGTCGGGGACCTGCGCATCGAAATCGACGACGGGACGGCCTCGCCCGCGGCGTCCGGACAGCACCCGGTCGAGGCGCTCCTCCTTCTCCGGGCGCGCGCCGCCGAGGATGAACAGGGTGTTCTCCGACAGCGCCCATCCCTCGCCGCTGTGGACGATCGGCGTGGTCGTCAGAAAGACGTTCCCCTGCCAGGGGTGGCCCCAGCACAGCCCGAAAAGGCCGTCGTGCCTGACCTCGAAATCATCCAGGAAGGGGGCGGCGTCGATCTGTTCAGGCGTCGGCTTCCACGGGGCGTCGATCCGCGACAGGGCCTCGCGCACGGCATCCCGGCGGGCCTCGACGGCGGCGGTCTCGGCGGCGGTCAGGTCTCTCAGGCGCACGGTATTTCTCCTTCTGAGGGCACCTTCGCTCCGGGGCATGCCACCTACAAATCACGGGGCGATCTCGACCCTATGCGGGCAGCCCGGGACGTTGGACGTCCACGTGCCGCCATCGACTGCCAGGCGCAGCGTGAAGACCCGGCCGGGCAGCTGGATCACGTCCTCGCCGCCCTCGACGCGACCGATGACGACATCGCCCCTGACCGTCGCGCTGCCCCATGAGGTACGCGAATCCGTACCTGCGGCCGGCCCCGAGACGAGGCACTCCAGGCGGAAGCGGTGGCCGTCGCCGACGCGGCGGACGTAGAGCGTGCCGTCGACCGCGAGGCGGCCGTCGACATCATCATGGACGGTGACCGACCACAGGCGGTCCGGGGGGATGCCTCCGGCGAAGCATGGGACAGCCCCGAGCAGGGCGGCGGCGAGGACGAGGGCGCGCATCACAGCTTCCTCCGCTTGGTCGCGTGGCAGGTGTCGCAGAGGATCCGGACCCAGCTCCCCTTCCGATATGACCCGGGGCCGCCGCACATCTCGCAGACGACCGTCGAGAAATACGAGGCCGCGTCGAGGATCGCGCTTGCCTCGCCCTCGGTCGCCTCGGGCATGGACTGCGTGTACCAGCGGAGCTCGGCGAACTTCTGCTTCACCTGGGTCGACACGACGCCATCGAGCACAGCGTGCCCGGCCAACGTCTCGGCCGCGGCCCGGGCGACCTCCAGCCACGCGACGTCGATCTCCAGCGTGCCCTCGGGGAACAGGCTCGCGAAATCGCGCTCCAGGCCCTCCGAGACAAGCGCGCACGTCGTCGGGACGAGCCCGGCCGGCAGGGCGTACCGGGCCGAGCGGATCGCGACGTAGCGCTCGGCGATCTCCACCGCGAGCACCATGCCGTCGAGCGTGTCCCGGCGCCGGGTCCGCGCATCGAGATCGGCCGGCAGGGCCAGCGGGCGCTCGACTGTGACGTCGAGCTCGACGCGGTTCGGATGCGGCGGCCGCGCCGGCATCGGGTCGATGGCGATCGTCGCCTCCGGCCCGAACAGGCGGGTGAGGAAGTCGGTGAGCTCGCGCGCGGCGCGGCGTTCTCGGGGCGTCATGACGGGCTCCAGGTTCGGGTGCGGGCGGGCGGCAGGATGGCGATCGACGCGAGGAATCCCGCGGCGGATCGGGCCTCGCGCAGGGCGAGCGTCGGGTCGCGGTCGCCGTCCTCGGCGAGGCGTAGGAGCGAGACGGCGTAGGCGTAGACGCCTCGGCCGAGCGTGGGCTCGACGGTGCCGTCAGTGACCTGGCCCTCGACGTGGTCGCGGAGGGCGCGCAGCTGGTGGATCGTCATGGCCTCGCCCTCAGTGCGCGAAGCGGCGGTCGGACCGCAGGCCGACGAGGTGCTCCACCGCCCTGCGCAGGGGCCGGATCGAGCCTCCGCGCCATGCCGCGAGGGACGCCGTCTCGGACGCGTCGAGGTCGCCGATCCATCTCGGGTCGGACACCTCGGCCCTCATCCCGTCGAGGATGCCGCGGACGATGACCGGGAGGTCCTGGCGCCGCGGGTACGGGATCGGGACCGTGACGAACCGGTCGGCGAGGGCCCCGCGCAGCGGCTCGACCGAGTTGGCCGTCGCCAGGAGCGTGACGCCGGAGAGATCGACCGTCTGCTCGATCCCCACGTCCCAGTAGGCCCGCCGGGACGTCGGCTCGGCGACCGCGAGGATCGCGTCTCGGACGGACCCGTTGTGGCCGCCTGGCGGCGGCGCCTTGTCGATCTCGTCGAGGATGACCGCGCCGTTGCCGCTCTCCGCGCCGACGAGCAGCGACAGGAAGACCGACGGCCGGGCGGTCGACCAGGCGGCTGGAGTGCCGGCGATCGTGCCGTCCTGGACACCCGCGCAGGGATAGACGATCGACGCCAGGCCGAGCTCGGACACGAGGGTCCGCGCCAGCTCGGACTTGCCGCAGCCCGGTTGCCCGACGAGGACGACGTTGGGCAGCGAGGCGTAGGGCCGGCCCATCGCCATCCCCACGATGCGCGAGATCGCCGCCTCGGCCCACGGCATCCGTTCGACCAGCCGGGCCCCGACGTCCGTCAGGTCCGGCATCGGCACGCAAGCGAGCCGACGGCCGGCGATCGCGCTGGGCTGCCCCTTGGGCTTCTTCCCGTCCTTCCCGGCCGGCAGGACCAGGATCGAGGGCGCCTCCTCGGCGGTCGGCAGGTCCGCGAGCCACGACATGTCGAGGCCGGGCTTCGCAGCCGCCGCCGGCCGCTCCAGCGGCTCCGGCGCGACGACCGTCGTGGCCATCATCTCCAGCAGCGTGTGCGCGGCGACCCGCTGGGCCCGGCGCTCCATGATCCACATCGGATCGACGTCGCTCTCGGTCTCGGCGATCGCGCCGGGCTCGCGCCGGCAGCGGCTCGCGAGGGCGATCAGCGTGATCGAGATCTCGCGCACCGGCGCCGGGTCGCTGCCCGCCACGGTCGCGTAGGAATGGAGCGTCTCGAGGCAGAGCGCGACGGCGCGGGCGATCGCGTCCGGGTCCCCCATCTCGGCGAGGTAGAGCGTCGTGCGGTCCGCGATGTCGCGCAGTGCGTCGAGCGTGTCGAACGAGCTATGCGGCGGCCGGCAGCCGGCGTCGGCATGGCGGAGCGCCAGGTCCTCCAGCCGTAGGGCGGTGAGGATCCTGGGGTCATCCCGGAACTCGGCGACGGCCTGCAGCACGTCGTCCGGCAGCGCCGGGGACGGCCGCTCACCGACGGCCGAGGTCCACGCCTGGATGTCCCGGTCCATGTTCCCGTAGGCCCACGGGTACCCGACGAGCAGGTCCTCGATCGTCGGGATCTGGGATTGGGGGCGGCCGTGGCGGTCGGCCTTCAGCCGCTCCTCGCTGTCGGCATACGTCGCGATGCGCGCGGCACGGCGCGCCCAGCGGGTGGGATTGTCGGACATGGGAAATCTCGCAGGGATAGGAAACGGACGCGCGAAGGGCGCCGAGCTCGGGGCTCAGGCGGTGGCGGCGGTCGTGCGTTTCTCTATCGAGCGAGCGGTCATGGCGAAGGTCGGCTCCGTGCGAGTCCCCAAGATGCACAAGGGGACGCCTTCTGTGAAGACGGCCCGAAGGTATCGATGAGAGGTTGGTTTAAAATCCCCTGGCCGGAGTCAGTAAAGGCGAGGCAAGCCCTCTCAGAATGTGCGCTATAACGAACATTTCGGCGGTTTCGGCCCGGAATGCACGCTATGGCACACATTTCGGGGTGCCCATCATCCTGTGGACAACCCGCGCCCGCGACGGGGCCCGCATCCGTCAGGGGACCCCTCGACTCAGCGGCTGCGCGATTTTTTGGCCAGCGTCCAGTGCGAATCGTTCGATCTTGGCACACTGCGCATCTGTCCGGATTCGCAGGGGGAAATTGCGTGCGGTACTACGACGAGCTTACCCACGCCGCCCGGACGACGTTCCGCATCAAGGCCACGACGTGCAAGGTCGGAAGCCGTGAGGAAGAGGCCTTCGCGGCCCTCGGGATCAAGGGCCTCGACATCCTCGTCGCCCTGCCCGACTTGTTCGACCGGGTCGCCTACGCCCTGCAGGGTCTGGAAGGCGAAGGGCCGTCTGCGGTCGCCATGACGCTGTTCGGCGTCGACAACCTGCGGGAGGTCCTGAGCCTCGCGACCGACGTGTTCGATGAGACCGAGTACCTTCACAAGGGGCGCGAGGACCGCATCAAGGTTCGCATCGCCGCCGGCACCCACACGCCCGCCGACGTCGACTTGATCAAGGCGCGCGCCGTCGAGATGAGCGACGAGGTCATGCTCGACATAAACCCGTTCGACGGCGACGAGACCGAGACCAAGGTCCTTTCGCGCGACGTCGTCCGCGGCCGGGTCGCCCACACCTGCCACTGGTCGCGTCTGACGATCCCACCGGGCGAGCGTCACCTGGTCATCAAGGAGGTGGCCGAGGGCAAGTTCGTCACGACCCGGCACAGCATGCTCGCTGTCTACCTCGACACGATGGGCGAGGACCCCGGGCTCGCCGCGCACCTGGCGCCGAAGCCGATCGACGAGGTGGCGGCATGATCCTCCCCCGCGAGGTCATCCCCGAGCACATCCGGGCGCCGCTCCACAAGCGGTTCCCCAAGGCGCCGCGGTGGTTCCCGCCCGTGCCCGAGACGCCCTGGAGCATCATCGAGGACGTCCTCGTGCAGGGACGCCGCGACGGCCTCTCGGACCGCCAGCTCGCCGGGGGCGTCTACACCGTGCTGGTCGCCCGGGGCCTGATCGCGGAGGGCCGGGCATGACCGGGCGCGCCTTCTGGGAAGCCACCCGCGAGATCTCGCACGCCGAGGCCGAGGCGGCCGCGCGCCGCCTGGCGAACAGCCACTTCGGGAATCCGGACAGCGCCCGGATCTCGATCCCGGCGAACCCGAACCGGGACGATGACCTGGTGCTGCTCTCCTACATCGCGCAGCGGGCCCGGGCCGGGGACGAGCAGGCCGGTAAGGCGATGGCCGAGATCGCCAGCAACGCGGAGGGACGGCCGTGACCGCGCTCGCCCTCAGCCTAGCATTACAGTTGCGTTTTTGTGCGTGGTGTCCGTCGGCTGGCTTTACTGGGCTTCCGGCATTGTCGTCGCCGTTTGGCGTCTGAGGCACGGCGTTTGAGATGGGCTTGGCGGGCGGCGGCCTGATGCGCCCGTCGCCAGAGCGACCATGCGATGACGTGAGCGGGCTGGATGCGCTGCTGCGCCAGCCTCACGGCGATGCGGCGGATTTCCTGCACCGACCAGCGGATCAGCGGGCGCGCATCCTTGGTCGGGCTCGGCTTTTTGGGGGCGGCGCGTTGGCGTGATGGCGGATCACCGCCAGCAGGGCGAAGGCCAACATCACCAGGCTGACGTGCCGATGCCAACCATGCCAAGAGCGGGTCTCGTTGTGAGCGAGCCCGAGCTCGGTCTTGGCCGTCTCGAACGCGTCCTCGATCGTCCAGCGCCGCCCCTCGACCGCCACCAGGGTCGCGATCGGCGTGCCTGCCGGGCACCAGGTCGTGAAGTAGGCCCGCTCGCCGTCACTCAGGCTGCGCCGGATCAGAAGGCCGCGCGTCCACACGCCAGTTTGGTCGTAGCCGGCGCCATCGAGGTCGGCGAGCTCGCAATAGGCCCAGTCGTAGAGTCGTGCGCCCTTCGTCCCGTCGCCGGCCGAGAGGCGCACCCAGGCGGATGGAGCCAGGTCGTTGGCGATCGCCTCGGCGGTGCCGGCCACCAGCGGCTTGCCGACCCAGGCGTTGAACCTGTGATCGCTCTTGACCCCGAGCACGTAGCCCTTGCCCGCCCGGCGCGAAGCCATCTCGATGTCGCCGACCCCGTACACGGTGTCGGCCGCCACCCAGGAAAACGGCACGCTGGCGGCCATCGCCCGTTCGATCATCGTCAGGGCCAATCCTGGCTTGGTCGCGAAGGCCGTCCCCTCCGGCACGTGGGCGGCGGCCAGCCGGGCCGGGTCCGAGGTCCAGGTCTTGGGCAGGTACAAGGCCCGATCGATGAAGGCATGACCGTGCCGCGAGGCGTAGGCCGCGAAGACGCCGATCTGGCAGTTCGTGATCTTGCCGGCCGAGCCGGTGTACTGGCGATGCACGCCGCACGAAGCTTTGCCCTGCTTGAGGAAGCCGGTCTCATCGAGAACCAGAACCGCGTCCGGGTCAGCCAGCGTCTCCAGGGCATAATCCCGCACCACGTCGCGCAGGCCGTCGGCATCCCAGCGTCCGCGACCGAGCACGGCCTGCTGACGCCAAGGCCCAGGATCGCCCGCGGCTTCCGCCCGCATCCAACCGGTCTTGCGCCGCTCCGCGCCGAGTAGTCCATCCAGGAAAGCACCGGCCGACGCCGCGACCCGGTCCTGCGTGAACAGCGGCCGCATGCGTCCCTTCACCTCTCGCAGCGACGAGGCCCATACTTCCAGGGTCGCCTCGATCGAGGTCCCCGACGTCCATGATGCGCGAATCATGGTGACGCAGAGAGTCAAAACTCAGATAAAAACGCAACTGTAATGCTAGGGCAGCCACGCCCGGACGGCCGCCTCCACCGCGGCGGCCGCGGCCCCGGGCTCGCCCCCGTGCGCGACGACCGTGTTGGTCAGGGCCCGCCCCGTCACGGGGTCGGCCACGATGATGGTCGACCTCTTCAGCCCGACGAGCACCCGCACGGCGAGCTCGATGCGCGCCCCGGCGCCGGGGCCGTCCTCGACCGGGTGGAGATCGTCTCGCATTCAGGCATTCCCCTCGCCGGCGCGGTCCCGTGCAGCCAGGGCCTCATCGACGAGCTCGGCGACGCGCTGCCCGACGGCGGCCGCCCGCTTGGCGGGGATCGCCGCATCGAACGGGATGCCCAAGGCAAGGAGGCTGCCCGGCGGGCGCGCCAGGCCAAGGCGAGGTTCCGGCGATGGGAGGGAGCGCCGCTGCAGCCGCCGTCGCTCGGGCCGAGCTCCGCGCTGCTCAACGGAATCCTTGGGACCGTCCGGGTCCTGAGTGCCCTGGATCGATTGAAGGGAACGGGTCGATGATTGCCCCATGCTGCACCTTCTGCGGCCTCTACGGCTGCACCGCATGCACCACCGAATCCGCCGCGGAGATCTGCAAGGCGGACCGCATCCAGGCGCACCGGGACGTCACGCCGATCGGAGAGGTCGCCGAGCTCGGGGTCATCCAGTTCCACGGGCAGCCCGAGCTCCGGGATCGCTTCTACCACGTCGTCGACGACCTGCGCCGGGCCAGCTGCATCGTCGACCTGTGGCTCATGGATCTCGCGTCGGTGATGCGGGAGCACGGCTACGACATGACCATCCGAAGGGACCGATGACCTGGCGCGAGAAGACCGAGGTCGAGAAGGCCATCGCCTTCGAGGCGATCCGCTCCCGCATTCACGGGCGGCACATCCTTACCGCTTCGACCTCGATGGCCTCCTCGGTGTCCAATGCATGGTTCGATCCGGATTGCGGACCTAGGTCGTTCCTTCTGGCGTCGAGGATATCCTCGTAAGCCCTGAGGGCGGCGCGGCCGATGTGCTTGGCCACGAACGCCCGTTCCCCGTCGTCTGCCATCCCGTCCACGGCGAAGATGGCCCGGCGGGCACCAGGGGTCATTTCCAGCATCATCTTGAGAGCCACGCCCACGATCTGGGACGGGCTCCGATTCTCGGTCGCGGCCAGAGCCCTGAACCGGTCCAGCGTCGTGGCGTCGAGGTGGGCCCCGATGGTTCCTGCGCTCATGAGAGACTCCTTTAGATCCTAGCGGCACTCGACGCCATGATCCTTATCTCGAAAAAATTACCTCGGACACTTGGGACGAGGGCAAGCCGATGGGGCCGTGGACCGGCGGCGCAACTCTGGCGGGAGGCACGGCATGACGGACCAAGACGTCCTGCGCCAAGACCTCTCCGACCTCATGGAGGTCGCCGGGATGGAGGACTTCGCTCGGCCGATCAGCCCTCACCAGGTCTTCCAGGAAGCCCTCGGCAAGATCCGCGACAAGATGGATTCCCCCCGTCACGCCGGCCGAGTTCAGGCTCTCGGCGCCGCCATTTCCCGTCGCGAGTGGGGTGAGGTTGAAGCTGCATACGCCGCTATCCGCGACGCCAAGGAGCGGCCATGACCGACAGCCCCCGCATGCTCGCCCGCGAGTTCGACACCTTCGTCGAGGCCGTCGGCATCGCTGACGCACCAGCCTCTCAGAAGCGGGAGATGAGGCGCGCCTTCTTCGCCGGGGCCCGCGCCTACTCGGGGTTCATCATGCGGCACGCCTCGGGCGGCGACGAGCCGACGGCGGAGGACCTCGCGATGATGGAGGCCCTGGAGGTCGAGATGGCCGCCTTCCTCGACGACATGATGAAGGGACGGGCGTGATGTGACCGTGGCTCTCGGCGTCTATATAATGGACGGCCACGACTTCCCGTTCGAGAGCTCAATGGCCCAGACGCGCTTCAAGATGCTCGACGAAGTCGCTCACCCGGGACACACCCTACCTGGGCCGTGTCTGTGGCTGCAGTGGGGTCGCTACGACTACGCCGACGGTACGCAGCAGGAAGGCTACCGCTTCATCTGGACACGACCCAACGGCACCATCCAGGCAAGGGGGCCTGCAAGAATTCCATCCCTCGCCGACATCGACATCCTGATGACGCTCGCTCGCCAGCAGGGATGGGGTGCCAACCAAGGCCCCTGACATCGACCCATCCCGCCTACTCCGCCGCGGTAGGGAGCGGGTTCTTGCGCGGCCGGCCACGCGGCTTGCCCGTTGGCACGTAGCCCGTCTTGGCCGCCTTCTTCGTCGCCGGGAGAGCAGGAGGCAACTCGCCGGCGAGGTCGAACGCGGGCGGCTCGTCCGAGACCGGCCGCCCAGGCGCCCCTTCCGCTCGGCGCTCGGCCATGGCGGTGTACTCGGGGTTCATGTCGCAGAGGATGCCGTCGAGCTTCAGACGGCGGCAGACACCGGCCGTGGTGCCAGACCCGCACATGGGGTCGAACACCAGGTCTCCTGGCTTGCACGTCATCATCAGAAGCGGCTCGTAGACTGCCTCCGGCTTCTGCGCCGGGTGCCCGGTCTGCTCGGCGCGACCGACGAACCCGGTCAGCAGCGCGCTCTCAATGACGCTGGTCGGACCCGGCATGTAGCGGAGCTTGCCCTTCTCCTTCAGCGCCTCCTGAGCGGCGTTGAGGAAGTGCTCCGGGTAGAGCTTCACGTCCGGCTTGCTGAAGTGCAGGCAAGCGTTCTGGGCCGACCTCCAGCCACGGATCACGCTCGGGTTGTTCTTGTAGTACCAGGTCAGCCAGGCGACGAGCTTGTGGCCCGGCGGCATGCGCCTAACGAACGGCGCGACGATCTCGGGGAAGCCCCATAGGAAGATGTGGTCGCTGAACTCTGCGACACCTTCGAGGAGCTTGAAGATGTAGTCGTCATAGTCCTCGCGGACACCGCCGACGCCCTTGTTATACCAGGGGTCCAGCATAGTGACGCGGACGTGACGACCCGAATCCTTCATCTCCGCGATGGACGCTTCCACGTCCTGCGGCTTCCAAACCCCGATCAACGCATCACTCCTTGGGCGTCGCGACGAGCCCGTAATAGGTCAGGAGGAACCCTAGCGCCTCCTCTTTCTGCTGTCGGTTGGCATTTTGGAGGATCCCCAGGATGTTCATTTTTCCGGTGGTGCTGTCCCAGTAGTTCTTCTTCGTCACCTGGTGCCGGGCGCACAGGGCCTGCCAGGCATCGGGGTCGTTCGGGTCGGCGGCCGGGTTGATCGAGTGCGGCGTGGTGTGGTCGGCCGTGAGCCGCACGGTGCCACCGCCGATTGGGTCGATGTCTCCGGCCCGTAGCCCGCACGGCTGGCCGTCCTCCTTCCACTGGCAGCACTGGCCGGCGCGCCTCAGGACCTCGGCCCATGTCTTCGCCGTCGGCATGACCCGCTTGGCCGCCGTCGGCCGCTGGTCGGTCGAGGGCATGACGTACTCAGAGGCGGCGAGAAGCGGCCAATCGCGCTTCGCCAGGATCGTGTATCCGGAGTCTGTCCGGAGCTCGGACAACCGTTGGTGCCAGTTCTCCGGGACGAGCTTCGTCTCAGGGTTCGTAGCCGCCAACTGGATCTGGTCCCGCGTGACGACCTTGCCCACGTTGGCCAGGAAGAGGGCGAGGATCCGCTTGCTCACGGATGCCTGAGTGTACCCGGTAGCCGGGTCGTCGCTGTAGATCTTAGATGCCGGTATCATCCGGCAAGCGTGGCCCGGGCATGGTTAACGAATGGTCACCCGACGGCTAATCGAGGAGGCACGCCAGGTCGTCGAGTGCCCGTTGGAGGAAGTCCATGTTCGCGATCACGCTCGGCGAACTGGGCTGCCTCGATCGGCTTGCCTGAACCATGACACGGCTCACCGAATCCTGAGCTACGAGCAGTTGCCGGCGGAGGGGCAGCGCCGGATCTGCCCGTTCGCCCAGCGCGGCATAGACGTCCGCGATCGCCGCGACCGGATCGATCCATCCGGCGCGCCGAGCCACGAGCAACCGAGGTACGGCATCCGGATCAGATCGGAGCGGCTTAGGCGAGGGTTGCGGCATGGCGGGGGCCTTGGTGGGCGAACGCCGTAGCACGCCTGCGAGGTTGCGCCCTGTGGCCGGATTGCCCCACGCGAAACGTTGCGTCCAGGGATCGACTCCCTGTCCGATTTGTTCTTCATTCGTTCTCATGTGCGAATCGATGGAGACGACCGTGGACGAGCTTGAACAGACCTACCTGGAGGCCTCCGACGGCGATGCCCGGGACGCCCTGCGCCGGGCGCTCGGGGATGCCCTGACGGAGATGGCGACGTTGTCCGGGCAGGTCAGCCGCGGGTTCGTGCGGGCGCAGCGTCCGGCCGACCTAGCGCGGAAGCTCGGGCGGGAGCGGCAGGCCCAGGATGCGGTGCGCTAGACAAGGATCGGTAACGGCAGCCCACGTACCCTCTTGGCATGAAGGACCGCGCTCCCGCCCTCAGACCCGTCGCTTATCGGAAGTTCACGGTTAAGCATGAGGATCCCAAGCTCGTCGCGTCCCCGCCCCTGCCGCCCATCTGCATCGAGGTCGGTCGCCTGATCTACGACGTCGACTCCTCGAACAGCCGGTCC
Source organism: uncultured Methylobacterium sp. (assembly GCF_964244095.1). Taxonomy (GTDB): domain Bacteria; phylum Pseudomonadota; class Alphaproteobacteria; order Rhizobiales; family Beijerinckiaceae; genus Methylobacterium. The sequence continues at coordinate 61,061 of NZ_CAXTHR010000003.1, forward strand.
GCCCGGCCGCGCTCAACCGAGGCCCCGCTTCGAGCGTCAGATCCACATGTAGCGACCCTGCTTCAGCCGCATCTTGATCCCCAGGACGATGACAAAGACTCCCGGCACGATCTGGAACAGGTAGCTGACCAGGTACAGCCAGGGCGCGCCGGCCATCGCGGCGATGATCGCCTCCCCGATGGATCCGGCCAACATGAGGCCGGAGCCGAGGATGAGGGCATCGAGGCTGTAGCGCTGCTTGGGCTGCGGCTCGGTCCTCAGGATCCCGCCGACGCTCCACCAGCAGCCCAGCGCGTGGCGGAGCTGGTCGAGCTTCGTGTCGCAGTCGACGAGGTGCGAGGACCATTCCTCAGCGTACGACTCCCGCTTGTCCTCCGGCAGCCGGGCGGCCGCCTTGCGGATTAGGAAGCGGGCAAGCCTCGGGCAGCGGTCGTAGAGGTCCGCGCCCAGGATGTTCATGAGCAGTCCGATCAGGAGTTCCATGCGAGAGCTCCTTCCGGCGCGACTTGGTACTCGGCAAACGCGGCACGGGTCCGGGCGCGCCCCGCCATCGTCAGCGTGTAGAACCGTCGCCTCGGCCTCCCGGCCTCGCTCGGATCCACCTCCTCCCACTTCCCCTCGACCCAGCCGGCTGTCTCCAGCCGGGCGAGCATGGGGTACATCGTCCCCGAACCGATGCGGGCGGTCTTGCTGATCTCCGCTCCCGACCGCCCCTCAAGGGGTGCCGACAGCAGGAACTTGAGCGCGCGTAGGGTCGTATCAGAGAGCCGGACGTCTTCTGCCATGACCTACCTCTAAAATCGATATAGCCCTATATCGACTTTCGACCGACCTTGTCTAGCCCCCTGCCCTAGGCCACGGCCGCTTTCCGGTAGGCGCTGCTGGATCGAGCTGGTTCGATCGCCCTTGGAACTGACCAGGCCGGGTGAGACCGTCAATCCGTGACCGCCACGGACCGGGCCCATGCCCCGCATCCCGCGTCGCCGACCACCCCGCCGGACCCTGTCCGAGTGGGGTTTTCCTGCGTTTCCAACCCAGTTTCCAACCCAAAAGCAAAAGCCGCCCGGAGGCGGCTTTGCTAAGTCATTCAAATTGGTTGGTAAACTTGGAGCGGGCGAAGGGATTCGAACCCTCGACCCCAACCTTGGCAAGGTTGTGCTCTACCCCTGAGCTACACCCGCTCACAACGCGGCACCGACTGGAGATGCATCTCCCGCCTGCCCCGGCGGTGCTCTCTAAACACCATTCCGGGAGGCGTTGCAAGCGCCCTGCGCCGGCTATTGCGCAGGCGCGGCCTCACCAGAGATCGGTCGGGGCCAGTCCCTCGCGGATCTCGCGCAGGCGCTCCGCCGTCGCCCGCGTCGTCGCGGCGGGGAGCGCGTCGAGGGGGAAGAAGGCGCAGGCCGCGATCTCCCGGTCGGGCCGCTTCGCGCGGAGCTGCCTGAAGGCGGGCGCCACGTAGAGGGCGACGTGGTCGCGGCGGGAGGCGGCGCGGTTCCGGTAGAAGCCGTGCAGGCGAAGCGCCGTGCCGGGATCGAGGACGATCTCGGCCTCCTCGCGGAATTCGCGCGTCATCGCCTCCGGCGCGGTCTCGCCGCGCTCGACGCCGCCGCCGGGCAACTGCCAGCCGCCGACATAGGTGTGGCGCACGAGGCAGACCCGGCCGTCGGTATCGATCGCCGCGCCGCGGACGCCGAGGGTCATCCCGCGGGTCGCCAGCGCGCCGAGGTGGAACAGGCGCCGCACCAGCGGCCGGTCGAGGGGCTTCATCGCGGGCCGCCGCTCAGACCACGTCCAGGGCGATCGCGCCGAGCCCCTCGATCGCCGCGACCATGCGCTCGCCCCGGCGCACCGGGCCGACGCCGGACGGGGTGCCGGTGAAGATCAGGTCGCCGGGCTGGAGCTCGAAATAGGCCGAGAGGTAGGCGATCTGCTCGGGGATCGACCAGATCATCTCGGCCAGATCCCCGCGCTGGCGCTCCGCCCCGTCGACGCAGAGCACGATCGGCCCGCGTGCGGGGTGTCCGATGCGTCCGGCCGGATGGATCGGGCCGATCGGCCCGGAGCGGTCCGCGGCCTTGGCGAGGTCCCACGGCCGTGCCAGGCGCTTGGCCTCGTCCTGCAGGTCGCGCCGGGTCATGTCGAGGCCGATGGCGTAGCCGTAGACGTGCTCCAGAGCGGTCCCGACCGGGATGTCGTGGCCGCCCCGGCCCAGGGCGGCCACCATCTCGATCTCGAAATGGTAGTTTTCGCTTTGCGGCGGATAGGGGTGCGCGGTCGGCTCCGCGCCGCAGGGCTGGAGCGCGTCGGCCGGCTTCATGAAGAAGAACGGCGGCTCGCGGTCCGGGTCCTTGCCCATCTCGCGGGCGTGCGCCGCGTAGTTGCGCCCGACGCAGTAGACCCGGCGCACCGGGAACAGGTCGTCGCCGCCGACGATCGGCAGCGCGACGCGGGGCGGGTTCGGGATGACGGAGAGCATGGCGTGCCTCGTGCCGGGTCGTCTCGGGGCGCGGCGATCGGCCGGGCCCCCATCGCCCGTCTTAAGGACAGGGATCGGCCCTTGCCATCCCGCGGCCCTTGCATCCCGCCTCCGCCTGTCGAAAAATCATGCGATGACGCAGCCTTCCAGGCCCCAAAACCTCCCTTCGAGCGATGGGCACGCCCTGCTCTCGGCCCTGCGCGGGCGGCTCGGCGCGGCCCACGTTCTGACCGAACCGGCCGACCTCGCGCCCTATCTGGTGGAATCGCGAAACCTTTATCGCGGCTCGGCGCTCGCGGCCTTGCGGCCGGCCTCGACCGCCGAGGTCGCCTTCGCGGTCGGGGCCTGCGCGGCGGCAGGCGTCGCCGTGGTGGCGCAGGGCGGCAATACCGGGCTCGTCGGCGGCGGCGTGCCGGACGGCGGCGTCGTGCTGTCGCTGGCGCGCATGAACCGCGTGCTCGGGCTCGATTCCATCAATGCGAGCATCACCGTCGAGGCCGGGGCGATCCTCTCCGAGGTGCAGGATGCGGCAGACCGCGCCGGCCTGCTGTTCCCGCTCTCCTACGCGTCCCGCGGCTCGGCGCGGATCGGCGGTGCGCTCGCCTGCAATTCCGGCGGCATCGCGGTGCTGGCCTACGGCAACGCCCGCGACCTCGTCCTCGGGCTGGAGGTGGTGCTGGCCGACGGCCGGGTGTGGAACGGCATGAAGGCCCTGCGCAAGAACAACGCCGGCTACGATCTCAAGCACCTGTTCGTCGGCTCGGAGGGCACGCTCGGCATCATCACCAAGGCGGTGCTGAAGCTCTTCCCGAAACCCGCCTCGCGCAGCGTCGCCTTCGTCGGCCTGCCCTCGCTCCGGGCTGCGCTCGACCTGTTCGCGCGCCTGCGCCGCCGCGCCGACCGGGATCTCACCGCCTTCGAGTTCATCCCGCCCGTCGGGCTCGACATGGTGCTGCGGCACGGGCCCGGCACCGTCCGGCCGCTCGCCGGGGATCACGGCGCCTACGCGCTGGTCGAACTCGCCTCCGCCCGGCCCGATGCCGACACCCGCGCCGAGCTCGAGGCGGCGCTCAGTGAGGCGATCGAGGACGGCTCGGTCGAGGATGCGACGCTCGGGTCGAGCGAGACGCAGAACCTCGCCCTCTGGGCGCTGCGCGAGCAGCTCTCGGAGGCGCAAGGCTACGAGGGCGGCTCGATCAAGCACGACGTCTCGGTGCCGCTCTCGAAGCTCGCCGACTTCGTCGAGCGGGCGAGCGCGGCCTGCGAGGCCGCGATGCCGGGCCTGCGGGTCTGCGCCTTCGGCCATGTCGGCGACGGCAACCTGCACTTCAACCTGAGCCAGCCGGTCGGCATGGACAAGGCGGCGTTCCTCGGCCGCTGGGCGGACTTCAACCGCATCGTCCACGACATCGTGACGGCGATGGACGGTTCGATCGCCGCCGAGCACGGAATCGGCCTGATCAAGCGCGACGAGTTGCAGCACTACGCCGACCCGGTCGCCCTCGACCTGATGCGGGCGATCAAGGCCGGGTTCGACCCGCAGGACCGGCTCAACCCGGGCAAGGTCGTCGCCCTGTCGGACCATCCGCAGCCGGCGCTGCCGTAGCGGCGGGCTTACGCGGGCGCTCCTCATGCGCGGCTTGTCCGCAGGCCGCCTCCTCCGTTGTGCGGCGCAGCAAAGACATCCATGATGCGGCCGGCACCGCGCCCGCGATCGGCCGTGCCGCCGGCCGCTGGCCTCCCGGGCGGTCCGGGGTGCGTTATCGCGGCGTTAACGGCGGGAGCGGACGCTGAAGGACATCCGCGCCGTCGCCTTCGCGACGGGGCCCGGGGCTTGCTTGGCATCGCGCCATAGCTTTCGCACACGCGAAGGCCGCGTCGCCGGCCCGACGGAAACCGAGGAGAGTTTTGCGATGCCCACCTCCCAGGCCCGCGTGCAGACCGCCGAGGCGAGCCGCTACCTGCAGCAACTGTGCCGCCACTGGAGCCACAAGTTCCCGGTGTCGAGCACCCCCGAGCACGGCACCGTGCCGTTCGGCGAGGACCGGGTCTGCACCTTCGATGCCGAGCCCGACGCGCTGCTGATGCGCATCGCCACCGCCGACCCGGCCGGGCTGACGCGCCTCGAGAACGTGGTCTCGGACCACCTGATGCGTTTTGCCTTCCGCGAGAGCCTCGGCGAGATCACATGGTCGCGCGCCGCCTGACGTGGTCGCGCGCCGCCTGATAGGGTAAGCCCCACCCTTGCGTCCGGGACGGCCGGACGCGTCTTGGGGATCGCCGTGGGGATCGCGATGACGATGCATGCCGCGCCGCCGGCCGCCGACCCGCGCTTCGCGGAGCGGATCGGCCGGCTCGCCGAGGTCGCGGTGCGGGTGGGCCTCAACCTTCAGGCGGGCCAGGAACTCGTCCTGACCGCGCCGCTCGACGCGCTGCCGCTCGCGCGCGCCATCACCGCCGAGGCGTACAGGGCCGGCGCCTCGCTCGTGACGACGCTGCTCGGGGACGACGCGGCGACGCTCGCCCGCTTCGCGCATGCGCCGGACGCGGCTTTCGACACCGCCGCCGGCTGGCTCTATGCCGGCATGGCCGAGGCCTACCGCAACGGCGCGGCGCGCCTTGCGATCAGCGGCGACGACCCGTCGCTGCTCTCGGCCCAGGACCCCGACCGGGTCGCGCGCGCCAACCGCTCGCGCGCGAAGGCCTACGTGCCGGCGCTGGAACTGATCGCCAACTTCGCCACCAACTGGACCATCGTCTCGGCCGCGACCCCGGCCTGGGCGCGCGCCGTCTTCCCCGGCCTGCCCGAGGACGAGGCCGTCGCGCGGCTCTGGGACGCGGTGTTCGCCGCCTCCCGGGTCGACGGCGAAGACCCGGTGGCGGCATGGACGGCCCACAACGCGCATCTCCACGCGCGCAGGGACCTGCTGAACGGGCACCGCTTCTCCGCGATCCGCTTCCGGGGGCCGGGCACCGACCTCACGGTGGGCCTGGCCGACGACCACGAATGGTGCGGCGGTGCCGCCGCCTCGCGCAGCGGCATCGTCTGCAACGCCAACATCCCCACTGAGGAGGTCTTCACCACGCCGCACCGGGCGCGGGTCGAGGGCCACGTCGCGAGCACCAAGCCGCTCTCCTACCAGGGCACGCTGATCGAGGGCATCGCGGTGCGGTTCTCGGAAGGCCGCATCGTCGAATCGCGGGCGAGCCGCGGCGGCGACGTGCTCGCCCGCGTGCTCGACACCGATGCGGGCGCGCGGCAGCTGGGCGAGGTCGCGCTGGTGCCGGCCTCCTCGGCGATCTCGGCCTCGGGGCTGCTGTTCTACAACACGCTCTACGACGAGAACGCCGCGAGCCACATCGCGCTCGGCCAGGCCTATTCGAAGTGCTTCGTGAACGGCGGCGCTGATCTTTCCGAGGACGACCTCGCGGCCCGCGGCGCCAACCGCAGCCTGATCCACATCGACTGGATGATCGGCTCCGCAGAGATCGACGTGGACGGCATCGGCGCGGACGGGCAGGCCGTGCCGGTGATGCGGCGGGGCGAGTGGGTCTGAGCGAACCCCGGACCGCCGTGCCGCGGGATGCACGCCGAAAAAAACCGCCGAAGCGGGCACTCGTGGGTCGCCCCGCGAAGGCCCGCTTCGATCTCTCTGGTGCCGCATCATTCTTGTCGCGCGAACCGGCGGCCACCTCGCGCAACGATGCTTAGGACGGCGCGATGACAGGGCATTCCCACCGCGATGCGCGCGGCCGGCCGCTGGTCGCCGTCACCGGGCTCGGCCTCGTCTCCTCCCTCGGGCAGGGCCAGGACGCGACCTGGGCCGCGCTGGTTGCGGGCCGCTCCGGCATCCACGCGATCGCGCGGTTCGAGACCGCCGGCCTGCGCACGCGCATCGCCGGCACGGTGGATTTCCTCGACACCGATCCGCTCGTCGCGCCCGCCCTGTCGGAGCGCTTCGCGCGGGTCGCCGCCGAGGAGGCGGTGGCGCAGGCCGCGATCGGGACGGCGGGGGATTTTCCCGGCGCGCTGTTCATCGCCGTGCCCCCCGTCGAGCTGGAATGGCCGCAGCGCCGGGCGCTGGCCGAGGCCGGCTGCGGACCCGAGCCGGTGACCTATGCCGGGCTCCAGCGCGCGGCGGCGAGCCGGGCCTTCGACGCGTGGCACGACCTGTTCATCTTCGGCACGGTGGCCGACCGGATCGCCGACCGCTTCGGCACCCGGGGCTCGCCGATCTCGCTCTCCACCGCCTGCTCGTCGGGCGCCACCGCGATCCAGCTCGGCGTCGAGGCGATCCGCCGCGGCGAGATGCAGGCGGCCTTGTGCATCGGCACCGACGGCTCGGTGAACCCGGAATCGCTGATCCGCTTCTCGCTGCTCTCGGCGCTCTCGACCCAGAACGATCCGCCGGAGCGGGCCTCGAAGCCGTTCTCGAAGAACCGCGACGGCTTCGTGATGGGCGAAGGCGCTGCGGCGCTGGTTCTCGAAGACGCGGCCTCGGCCGTCGCGCGCGGCGCAAGGATCCTCGGCTACGTGCTCGGCTGCGGCGAGAAGGGCGACGGCTTCCACCGCACCCGCTCGAGCCCGGACGGGGCGCCGATCGTCGCGGCGATCCGCGCGAGCCTTGCCGATGCCGGGATCGGGCCAGAGGGCATCGACACGGTCAACGCGCACGGTACCGCGACGCCGGAGAACGACCGCATGGAGGCGATGGGCCTGATGGCGGTGTTCGGTGAGGCGGCCGCGCGCATCCCCGTGACCTCGAACAAGTCGATGCTCGGCCACACGCTCACGGCGGCCGGCGCGATCGAGGCGGCGGTGTCGCTGCTGACCATCCGGCACGGGCGCGTCCCGCCGACGATCAACCTCACGGTGCCCGACCCGGCGATCCCGCTCGATGTCGTCACCGTGGCCCGCGACCTGCCCGTCTCGCGCGTGCTCTCGAACGCCTTCGGCTTCGGCGGCCAGAACACCTGCCTCGTGCTCGGGGCGGAGCCGGCATGAGCGCCGCCCCGGCCGCGACCGGCCACCGCATCCTCGTCACCGGCGGCGCCTCGGGCCTCGGCTCGGCGATCGTGCGGGCGATGGCCGCGGCCGGCCACGGGGTCGACTTCACCTATCGCGCCTCGCACGGCCCGGCCGCGGCGCTGCTCGCCGAACTGCGCGCGCACCATCCCGGCGCGGCCTTCGCGGCCCACGCCCTCGATCTCGCCGACCGCGCCGCGCTCGACGCCTTCTGCGAGGCGGCCGAGGCGCAGGGCTATTACGGCCTCGTCCACAATGCCGGCCAATCCTATGACGCGCTCGCCGCGATGCTCGATCAGGACCGGGCCGAGGCCTTGATGCAGGTCAACTTCTTCTCGCTGACGCGGATCGCCAAGAGCCTGGTCCGCGCCATGATCGGCGCGCGCGCCGGCCGCATCGTCGCCATCGGCTCGGTGGCGGCTCTGCGCGCCAACGCCGGCAACGCCGCCTACGCCGCGACCAAGGCGGCGCTGATCGCCTATTGTCGCACCCTGGCGATCGAGACGGCCCGGCGCGGCGTCACCGTCAACGTCATCGCGCCGGGCTTCGTCGACACGCCGATGCTGGCGGCCTACGCCGCCCGGCGCACGGGCATGGAGCGCCAGATCCCCGCCGGGCGCTTCGCCGACCCCGCCGAGGTCGCGGCGCTGGCGGCCTTCCTGATGGCCGAGCCCGCCGCCTACATCACCGGCGCCGTCCTGCCCGTCGATGGCGGGCTCACCGCGATGATGGGCGTCCACCGCTGATGTCTTGCGGGATCCTCGATGCGCGCGTTCGGTCAGGCCCTCGGCGTCGTCCTCCTCGGTGCGGGGGCGGCGCGCGCCGAGCCGCTGCCCTACCGCCTCGACGGCCTGGCGCGGGGCGAGACGCTGAGCATCCGCGCCGCGCCCGACCCGTCCGCCGAGGTGGTCGGCGCGATCCGCGCCCGCGCGCTGGTCTCCGGCTGCACCAACGACACGCCGAGCCGCACCACGTGGTGCCGGGTCAAGGTCGGCCGCACGGTGGGCTGGGCGCGGCGGCGCTACCTCGCGCCGGAGTGACGCGGCCGGTGCTGCCGCCCGGACCGGTGTGCTAGAGCATTTCCGAAACGAGAGCGTGCGTGGGAGCGGCCGGCTCCGGATGGGGCTGACGGCCTGTTGGAAAGACGAGCGATGCAAGCCCTGCAACTCTTCGGCGACCGCGACCTGCGCCTCACCGAGGTCGAGGCGCCGCCGTCCCCCGGCGTGGGAGAGGTCCGGGTTCGGGTGCGCGCCGTCGGGCTGAACTTCATCGACGTGTGGGGCTTTCGCGGGATGGCCTTCGCCAAGCGCCGCCTGCCCCTGACGGTCGGCGCGGAAGCCGCGGGCGAGGTCGCCGAACTCGGCGACGGCGTCGAGGGCTTGGCCGTCGGCGACAGGGTCGCGCTCTACGGCGCCATGACCTGCGGCACGTGCCGCGCCTGCCGCGAGGGCCGCGACAACCTGTGCGAGGATGTCGGCGGCGTGATGGGCTTCCACATCGACGGCTTCGCCCGCGAGTTCGTCGTCATGCCGGCCCGGCTCGTCGTGAAGGTGCCGGACGGCGTCAGCCTCACGGATGCGGCCTGTGCCGGCATCGCCTTCGGCACCGTGCAGCACATGCTGTTCGACAACGCCCGGCTCGAGCCCGGCGAGAGCATCCTCATCCATGCCGGCGGCTCAGGCGTCGGCACCGCCGCGATCCGCATGGCCAAGGCCATCGGCTGCACCGTCTACACGACGGTCGGCGACGACGAGAAGGGCGCCAAGGCCGCAGCCCTCGGCGCCGACCACGTGGTCAACTACCGCACCGAGCGGTTCGAGGGCGAGGTCCGCCGGCTGACCAAGCGCAAGGGCGTCGACGTGGTGTTCGAGCATGTCGGCCCCGACACCTGGAACGGCTCGCTGCTCTGCCTCAAGCGCGGCGGCCGGCTCGTCACCTGCGGCTCGACGTCGGGCGTCTCGACCACGATGAACCTGATGCAGCTGTTCCAGCAGCAGTACCGCATCACCGGCTCGTTCGGGTGCCGGCTCGCCAACATCCGCGACGCGCTCGCCAAGATGGCCGACGGCATCCGGCCCGTCGTCGACACGGTCTACCCGCTGGCCGACTTCGCGCAGGGGCTGGAGCGGCTCGAATCGCGCACGGCCTTCGGCAAGATCCTGGTGCGCCTCTGACGCCCTCCCCCGTCGCGAAAAAATGATCTAATCGGGTTGCCGCGCCGCGCATCGACGGGACGCCTCGCACCCGAGAGTGACCCGTTGCTGCGCCTGGCCCTGACCCTGAAGCGGATCGTGCCGCGGCTGGCCGGCTACGCCATGATCCCGCTGATCCGCGCGGTGTTTTGGCTGTCGCGCGCCCTCGGCGCGGAGCGGGCGGGCGATGCCGGCGGGGCGCTCTTGCGCGCCCTGGGGCCGTGGCTGCCCTCGCACCGCACGATGCTGGCCAACCTGCGCGCCGCCTTCCCGGAGCGTCCCGCATCCGAGATCCGGGCGATCGCGCGGACGGCGTGGGACAATCTCGGCCGCACCGGCGCCGAATACGCCCATCTCGACACGCTGTTCGACTTCGACCCGGCCGACCCCGCGACCCAGCGCATGCAGGTCGAGGGCATCGAGCACTTCCTGGCGCTGCGCGACGACGGCCGGCCGGGCCTCGTGTTCTCGGCCCACCTCGCCAACTGGGAATTGCCGGCGATCTGCGCGGCGCGGTTCGGCCTGGAGACCACGGCGGTGTTCCGGCCCCCGAACAACCCGGCCGCCGCCCGGCTCGTGCAGGAGGTCCGGCGCCGGACCATGGGCGGTCTGGCCGCCTCCGGGCCGGGGGGCGCCTTCGCGATGCGCGGCGTGGTCGAGCGCGGCGGCCATCTCGGGCAACTGATCGACCAGCACTTCACCCGCGGCGTGGTGGTGGACTTCTTCGGGCGTCCCTGCCTGGCCAACCCGCTGCTGGCCAAGCTCGCCCGCCACTACGATTGCCCGGTCCACGGTGCCCGCGTGATCCGGCTTCCGGGTGGGCGCTTCCGGCTGGAGCTGACCCCGCCCCTCGACCTGCCGCGGGACGCCGAGGGCCTGGTCACGGTCGCCGGCGCGATGCAGGCGATGACCGCGGTGGTCGAGGGCTGGGTGCGCGAGCATCCGGGACAGTGGCTGTGGATGCACCGGCGCTGGCGCTCGAGCCTGCTGCCGAAGCCGCGCCCGCCCGAACGGGCCCCGCGCCCGGCGCAGGGCTTGCCCCAGGTCGAGCCGTCTCAAGCCAACGTGATTTCCCAGGCGGCGCCGGGCACCTTCTCCTGAAGCGATGACGCCGACCCGAACGCGTGCCCATGCCCCCGTCCGGATCGGCGCGATCCTGACGCTCGTCGCCTGCGCCCTGCCCTGCCCGGCTGCGGCCGAATCCCTGCGTGCAGTCGTCGAGCTGTTCACCAGCCAGGGTTGCGCCGCCTGCCGCTCGGCGGACCCGGTGATCGGCGACCTCGCCCGGCATCCGGGCGTCCTCGCGCTGACCCTGCCGGTGACCTACTGGGACTATCTCGGCTGGAAGGACACGCTGGCGCAGGCCCCGTTCGGCGAGCGCCAGCACGCCTATGCCGGCGGCCTGAGCGCGCGGCAGGTGTTCACGCCCCAGGCCGTGGTCAACGGCGGTGCCTCCACGGTCGGCTCCGACCGGGCCGGCCTCGAACGGCTGGTCCGCGAATCGGGCTCGCGCGGCGGCCTGCCCGTGCCGGTCCGCGGCGAGGAGCACGGGGACCGCATCGTCGTCGAAGTCGGCGCCGAGCCCGGCTCCGGCGCCAAGGGGGATCTCGACAGCGATCTCAAGGGCGACGTCTGGCTGGTCCCGGTGCTGCGCAGCCGTCCGGTGGTGATCGGCGGCGGCGAGAACCGCGGCCGCACCGTGACCTACGTCAACGTCGTGCGCGGGCTGCAGCGCCTCGGGCCCTGGACCGGCCAACCGGTGCGGTTCGAGGTCTCCGGCGTCGCGGCACGGGTCGCGGAGGCCGATGCCTGGGTCGTCGTGGTTCAGGGCGCGGCCGGCGGCCGGCCGGGCCGCATCTGGGGCGCGGCCAAGGGCCCCGGTCTCTGAGCGAGCCCGCCCGGAGGCCGTGATACCGGTCGGCGATGAGCCTTGCGCATCGCCGACCGGTACAAGTCGGCCCCCTGGCGATCGGTCGTCCGGCGTGCGCGCCTACGCCGATGCTACGGGTCGAGCCCTTCGGCGACGCGGCGGCGGGCGCGCATCGTCTCCATGCGCGAGACCGAGAACACCGAGGCTTCGTAGAGCAGCAGCATCGGCAGGGCGAGCGAGAGCTGCGAGATCACGTCCGGCGGCGTCAGCACGGCGGCGGCGACGAACACCAGCACGATGGCGTAGCGCCGCTTCTCGCGCAGGAACTTGGCGTCGATCACCCCGATCTGCCCGAGCAGCGTCAGGATCACCGGCAGCTGGAAGGCGATGCCGAAGGCGAAGATCAGCGTCATGATCAGCGAGAGGTACTCGTCGACCTTGGGCA
>NZ_CAXTHR010000004.1:0-66132 GCF_964244095.1 uncultured Methylobacterium sp.
CGCAAGGCGATGTTCGCCAACATGTCCGCCGCGCTGATCAAGCACGAGCAGATCATCACCACGCTGCCGAAGGCCAAGGACCTGCGGCCCGTCGTCGAGAAGCTGATCTCGCTCGGCCGCATCGACAGCGTCCACACCCGGCGCCTCGCGATGTCGCAGATCCGCGACGACGACATGGTGAAAAAGCTCTTCACGGTGCTGGGACCGCGCTACGTCGCGCGCCCCGGCGGCTATTGCCGCATCATGAAGGCGGGCTTCCGCAAGGGCGACAACGCGCCGCTCGCCGTGATCGAGTTCGTCGATCGCGACGTCGATGCCCGCGGCAAGGATTCGGGCCCCGTGGTCGGCGCGAGCGAAGCGGCCTGAGCGCCGCCGGCCCATCGCCCGACCCACGCAGGGCACGAAACGAAAAAGGCGGCTCGCACACGAGCCGCCTTTTTCGTTCCACGGGTAACGCTTCGACCCTCACGTCCGGCGGCGTGTCAGCCGGCGGTGGCATCCTGGAGCAGCGAGGAGACCCTGCGGGCGAGTTCGGCCGACTGGAACGGCTTCGTCAGCACCGGCAGGCCGTGCGGGATCTGGACCGCCTCGGCGTGGCCGGTGAGGATCAGCACGGGCACCTCGGACCAGCGGCTGCGAACCTCGGCAGCGAGTTCGACGCCGGTCATTCCGGGCATGGCGAGGTCGGCGACGACGAGGTCGAACCGGCGATGCTCCAGCAGGGCGAGCGCGGTGGCGCCGTCCTCGGCCTCGGTCTCGCTGTAGCCGAAGCCGTTGAGGAACGAGGCCGTGACGTGGCGGACCTCGGCGTCGTCGTCGACCACGAGGATGCTGGCCGGGCGTGCGGCCGTCGGGGCGGGGCCGGTGGCGGCGTCCTCCGCCTCGGCGGCGGAGGTAGCCACCGGAAGGGCGAGGTCGACGCGGGTGCCGTGCCCGACGCGGCTGTCGATCCGCAGGCGCCCCTGCGATTGCTGCGCGAGGCCGAACACCATCGCGAGGCCCAGCCCGGTGCCCTGGCCGACGGGCTTCGTGGTGAAGAACGGCTCACACACCCGCGCCAGGATCTCGGGTAGGATGCCTTCGCCCGCATCGATCACCGAAACGCCGACATAGGTGCCGGGGGCGAGATCCGGGTCGTCGTCGATCGTCAGGGACGCCGTCTCGATCGTGATCGCGCCGCCCTCCGGCATGGCGTCGCGGGCGTTGATGCAGAGGTTGAGGATCGCGAGTTCGAGCTGGTCCGGATCGACCTGGGCGGGGGGCAGCGCCGGATCGAGTCGGGTCTCGACCGTGACGAGGCCGCCGAGGCTGCGCCCGAGCAGCGCGTTCATGCCCTCGACGAGGGCGTTCACGTCGGTCGGCCGCGCGCGCAGGTCGTTGGCCCGGCTGAAGCTGAGGAGGCGCTTGGTCAGCGAGGCGCCGCGCTCGGCCGCGCCCCGGGCGTTCTCGATCAGCCGCTGGACGCGGGGCTGATCCTGGATCTTCGGGGTTGCGAGTTCGAGGCTGCCGAGGATCGCGGTGAGCAGGTTGTTGAAGTCGTGGGCGATGCCGCCGGCGAGCGTCCCGAGCGCCTGCATCTTGTCCGACTGGCGCAGCCGCGCCTCCAGGCTCTTCTGCTCGGTGACGTCGCGCTCGATCGTGGCGAGATGCGCGGTCCTGCCGGACACGCCACGGATCGGCACGCGGACGACGTGGCTCCATCGCTGGGCGCCGACCGGACCTTCCGCGGAGACCGTCTCGCCGGTCTCGCCGGAGCGGATCGCGGCGGCGTCGGCCTCGGCGCTCTCGGCGGCGCGGGCGCCAAGCAGGTCGGCCTCCCGCCGTCCGAGGCAGGCGGCGACGTCCTGCCCCAGGAGCGCCGCCTTGCGGGCATTGAGGCGCAGGAACCGCCCCTCCGTGTCCTTGAACGAGATCGCGTCCGCGGAATGGTCGAGGAGGCCGCGCAGCAGCGCCCGCTCGGTGGCGAGTTCCCGCCCCAGCGCATGGCGCTCGAAGGCGTTGCGCACCGTGCCGAGCAGCAGGTCGGCGTCCCACGGCTTCGTCACGTAGCCGATGATGCCGCCGCGGTTCAGCGCGCCGATCACCGCAGTGATGTCGGCATAGCCCGTCAGCAGGATCGCCTGGGCGTCGTGGAAGCCCCGCACCTCGGCGAGCAGGGCATCGCCGGTCATGCCGGGCATGCGCTGGTCCGAGAGCACGACCGCGATGTCGGGGTCGGCCCGCAGGATCGCGAGGGCGTCGGCGGGCTTCGTCGCCGTGACGATGCGGTAGGTGTCCTCGAACAGGTCCTCGAGGGCGATCAGGATGTCGGGCTCGTCATCGACGGCCAGGATCGTGCCTCTGGTCATACGCTCGCCGTCCGCCGCGGAATCCCGATCACGAAGCAGGCCCCGCCTCCCGGCGCCGTCTCCACGGTGAGCGAGCCGCTATGCGCCTGAACCACGCTGTAGGCAATCGCCAGACCGAGGCCGGTGCCGGCGCCGACGGGCTTGGTCGTGAAGAACGGCTCGAAGATCTTCTCGCGCAGGTCTTCCGGGATGCCGGGTCCGGTGTCGCTGATCCGGATCAGGTCGGTGTCCGGCGTCGTCTCGGTGGCGACGCGGATGGTGCCGCCCGCGGCCATCGCGTCGGCGGCGTTGCCGAGGATGTTCATCACCACCTGATTCAGGAGGGCCGGCGTGCAGTGGATCTCGGGCCGGCCGGCGAAGGCGCGCTCCACGCCGATCCGTCCGCCGAGCTTGTGCTGGATCAGCGCCAGCACCGTCTCGATCGCGTCGGGCACGTTGACGAGCGCGCGCTCGCCCTCGTCGAGGCGCGAAAATTTGCGCAGGTTCAGGACGAGGTCCTGGATGCGCGTGAGGCCCAGGCGCATCGCGCCGACGCGGTCGCGGACCTTGCCCAGCGCCTTACCCGCGGCAGGGTCGGCCTCCGGCATCGGGAGGTCGCCGAGCAACCGCTCGACGGTGCCCTGGTGGGCGAGGATGAACGCCAGCGGATTGTTGATCTCGTGCGCGATGCCGGCGACCAGCTCGCCGAGGGAGGCCATCTTGGCGGCCTGGACCAGCTTGGCCTGCGCGTCGGTGAGCTTGCGGTTGGCGAGCGCGAGGTCGACGTTGGCCCGCTCCAGGGCGTCGGCGAGGCGCGCGCGGGCTTCGGCCGCCTCGGCCTCGGCGCGGGCGTGCTCCACCGCCTGCTGGCGCGCGCCGAATTCACCGGCGATGCGGCGGTCGTCCTCCTCCAGGAAGCGGCGACGGACCAGGCCGCGCACCCGAAGCGCCAGGACCTCGGCTTCCGATTTCGAGACCACGTCGTCGGCGCCGGCCGCGAAGGCCCGGACGAGGAAGTCCTTGGCCGGGCTGCTGCCGGCGATCCCGACGAGGTGGAAGCCGGCACCGGCCACCCGCACGCCGCGGCGCCGGTCGATCGCCCGGCACAGCGACAGGCCATCATAGGCCGGCCCGAGGAGGTCGACGGTGATGCAGTCGAAGGCCGCGCCCGCCTCGGCCTCCGCGTCGAGGGCGGCGAGCGCCTCGGCGGGAGAGGCGGCCGCGGTGACGGCGTGGCCCTCCTGGCCCAGCAGGCCGGCGAGGAAGGTGCGGTAGGTGGCGCTGCCGTCGATGACGAGCACGCGGCCCCGCCGGAAGGCCGCCGCCGAGGGTGTCGCGCTGCCGCCGGCGCTGCCCGCGCGCTCGCGCAGCAGGGCGCGGATGCGCAGGACCAGGAGGTCGCGGTCGCCGGACTTGGCGACGTAGGCGTCGGCGCCGCTCTCCAGCCCCTGGCGCTCACCGTCGCGGGCGCCGGTGAGCATCAGCAGCGGCAGGGCGCGGGTGCGCAGCGACAGCCGAAGCTGCCGGGTCAGTTCGTCGCCGTTCATGCCGGGCAGGTGGTGGTCGGCGACGACGAGGTCGGGCAGGCCGTGGTTGAGGTGGTCGAGCGCCGCTTCCGCCGTCGCGCAACGCTCGACCCGGAAGCCGTGGCCCTCCAGAAGCAGGCGCAGTTCCAGCGCCTGCGTCTCCGAATCCTCGACGAGGAGGATGCGGGCCGGTTCGGGCGCGGGCGCGCTCATGCCGGCCGGTCCGGCAGGACGAGGCGCAGGAGGTGGGCGGCGATGCGGTCGAGCGGTAGCACGAGGCGGGCGGCCCGCAGGCGCACGGCCGCCGCCGGCATGCCGTAGACCACCGCGGTGCTCTCGTGCTCGGCCACCGTTTGGGCGCCGGCGGCGTGCATGTCGAGGAGGCCGCACGCCCCGTCCTCGCCCATCCCGGTGAGCAGCACGCCGATGCCGGAGGCGCCCGCCTGCCGGGCGAGCGAGCGGAACAGCACCGTCGCCGCCGGGCGCTGGCCGGCGACCGGCGGGCTGTCGAGGATGCGCAGGGTCCGGCCCGGTCCGAGTTCGAGGTGGCGGTCGCCCGGCGCGACGTAGACGCGGCCGGGCTCGGCCCGCCCGCCGTCGCGGGCGAGCGCCACCGGCATCGGCACGACCCCGTCGAGCCAGTTCGCGAACCCCTCCATGAAGGCCGGGCCCATGTGCTGCACCACCAGCACCGGCAGGGGAAACGTCTCGGGAAGGGCACCGAGCACCCGCGCCAGCGCCGGAGGGCCGCCGGTCGAGGCGGCGAGCGCCAGCACGCTCGGCTGCTGCGATGCCGCCGGGGTGGGGGTCGGCATCGCGTTCGCGGGGCGGCCCGTCCATTCGGCGCCGATCGGACGGCGGCGGATCACCGGCACCTGCGCCATGATCCGCAGTTGCGTGCAGATCTCGCCGGCGACGGCATCGTAGCCGGCGTTCGTCGTCGCCACGGGCTTCTCGACGACCGAGAGCGCGCCGGCGCGCAGTGCGTTCATCGAGATGCGCAGCGAGGAATCCTCGATCGCGTCGGCGATCACCACGATCGGCGTCGGACGCTCGGCCATGATGCGGCGCGTCGTCTCC
This sequence comes from uncultured Methylobacterium sp., assembly GCF_964244095.1. Taxonomy (GTDB): domain Bacteria; phylum Pseudomonadota; class Alphaproteobacteria; order Rhizobiales; family Beijerinckiaceae; genus Methylobacterium. The sequence goes on from NZ_CAXTHR010000004.1 coordinate 4,934, forward strand.
AGCCCGTCGATGCCGGGCAGGCGGATGTCCATCGAGATCACGTCGGGCCGCACCGCGTCGATCGCCGCCAGCGCCTCCTCGCCCGAGGCGACGGCGGCGACGCATTCGAGGCGGGCATCGCGAGAGACGATGTGGCGCAGCAGCGCGCGCACCACCAGGCTGTCCTCGACGAGCATCACGCGCACGGGTGGGCTCACAGCAACTGCCCGACGGTGTCGAGGAGCTGGCGCTGGTCGAACTTCTGCTTCGTCAGGTAGGCGTCGGCGCCGAGGTCGAGCCCGCGGGCGACGTCGGCGGCATCGCCGCGCGAGGTCATCAGCACCACCGGCATGCGCGAAAACCGCGTCTCGGCGCGGATCGCCTGGAGCAGGCCGAACCCGTCGAGCCGCGGCATCTCGACGTCGGCGAGGACGAGGTCCACGGGCTCGATCTCGGCGCACAGGCGGTCGAGGGCGTCCTGCCCGTCGACGCAGACGACCACGCGGTAGCCGGCGGCTTCCAAGATGCCCTTCTCCAGGGTTCGGGTGGTGATGGAATCATCGACGACGAGGATCGTCCTGCGGTGTTGCGAACGTGGCGCCTCCGTCATCGTTCCGCCCCGACCCGCCGCTGCTTGCGCGGGCATCGCCGCACCCGCTTCCGCGGCCCGGAGGGCGAGACCGTCCGGGTCGAGGACGAGGGCGGGGACGTCGCCGGGCAGGATCACCGTGCCGGAGACCAGTCCGGGAGCGGCGCCGACGGGGGGCGCCGGCAGCACGAGGAGGGTGCGCACGTCGTGCAGGGCATCGACGGCGAGGGCGAACCGGCGCGTCCCGGCCCGCAGCAGCACCGCCGTGAGGCGCGCGCCGGAACCGCCCGCGCCGCCGAGGATCTCGCTCAGGCCGACGACGGGCACGCTCTCCGGTGCGCTGCCTGTGCCCGCGATCCGCAGGACCGGGCGGCCCATCGCCTGGGCCAGGCCGGCCCGGTCGATGCGGATCAGCCGCTCCACCGCGGCGCCGGGGAGCGCGTAGGTCGCGCCGTCCGCCTCGACCAGCAGCATCGCGCGCCGGGCGGCCGAGAGCGGGACGGAGATCGTCAGGGCGCTCCCCCACGGCGTGCGGGGCTCCAGCCGCGCGGTGCCCTGGAGCGCGCGGGCGGCGTCGGCCACCACCGAGAGGCCGAAGCCGCGCCCCGAGAGGGCGTCGACGGCGCCGGCGGTGGAGAAGCCCGGCTCGAACACCAGCTCGAGCAGCGTCTGCGGATCGGCGGGCTCGTCCGGCCGGAGCAGCCCGCGGCGGCGGGCGGTGGCCTCGATCGCGGACAGGTCGGGGCCGGGGCCGTCGTCCTCGACCGAGACCACGAGGCGCCCGCCCCGGATCGCGACCGCGAAGCGGATCGCGAGCGCCCCGGGCTTGCCCGCGCGCCGCCGGGCCTCCGGGCTCTGCGCGCCGTGGCTGAGGGCGTTGCGCAGGCCATGCAGCACCGGGTCCTTGAGGCCCTGGAGCATGCCGCGGTCGACGGGGAGGTCGAGGCCGAAGACGGAAAGGTCGATCTCGCGCTCCTGCTCGCGGGCGGCGTCGCGCAGGAACCGGGCGAAGCCGCCGAACACGCTCTCGGCCGGCACCAGGGCGAGGCGCTCGGTCCGCAGCCCGACGCGGGCGGCGGCGCCCTCGACGGCGGCGGCGGCGGCGGCCTGCCGCCGCGACAGGTCGGCGGCCTCGCGCGCCAGCCCGGCAAGCCCCGCCTCGAAGCCGCGCAGTTCCGTGCGGACGGCCTCCAGGGCCTCGGCGACGCCATCGGCCATCGCCTCGCCCGTCCGCAGGGCGCGGGCGAGGCCGGAGACCGCCCCGCGCCCGTGCAGGGCCTCGGCCCGGCGGTGCAGGTCGCCCGACAGCCGGGCGAGGCGCGCGAGCCCGTCGGAGACGGCGGCCTCGGCCCCGAGCGTGCTCACCAGTTCGTGGCCCGCCCGCGTCAGCGCCTCGACCGCCTCGGCCGGGACGCGCAGCAGCGACGGGCCGGCCTCGGGGACGGGCTCGGCGGCGGGCGGCGGCGAGGCCGGCGGGAAGGGGGACGGTGTCGGCGGCTCGGCCGGCCCCTGCGGGTCGGACGGTGGCGGTGGCGGGGCGCCCGCAGGCGCGGCGGCCCCGGCGGCGGGCGCCGGGCCGCGGGCGAGGCAGCGGTCGAGGGCCGCGATCGCGTCCGCCGGCATCGCGGTGCCGGACCCGGCGTTCATCGCGGCGACGAACGCCTCGATCCGGTCGAGCGCCAGGTGCGTCGCGTTGGCCGCGTCCCGGTCAAGGTGCGCGCCTGCCGAGACCTGCTCGAACAGGCTCTCCAGCCGGTGCGCCACCGCCTCGACGGGCGGCAGGTCGACGGCGCGGGCCGCGCCCTTCAGGCTGTGCGCGCGGCGGAAGATGTCGTTCCAGTCGGGCGCGCGGCCGGCGCTGGCCGCGCCCAGCGCCGCCCGGATCGCGTCGATGTGCTCGCGGTGCTCGACAGCGAAGGCCGCGAGCAGGAGCTGGCGGATGTCGGTCACGGCCCGCGGCGACCGGTCAATGCCGGTACCGCTCGGCGAGCGCCATCAGCGCGGCCGCCAGCTCGGTCAGGTTGGCCGAGGCGCCCTCGACCTCGCGGGTGCCGGCGGCCGTCTGCTGGCTCGCCTGGCGGATGTTCTGGAGCGCGCCCATCACCTGCTCGATGCCGAGCTGCTGCTGGTTGTTCGAGGCGACGATCTGCTGGAAGGTCTGGACGTTCTCCTCGACCCGGGCGGTGATCTCCTCGATCGTCCGCTGGGTGGTGTCGGAGCGCGACTTGCCCGCGGTCGCGCGCTTGACCGCCTCCTCGGTCAGCATCACCGAGGTGTTGATGCCGCGCTGGATCTCCGAGAGGATGCCGCGCACCTGGATCGTCGCGCCCTTGGCCTGGTCGGCGAGCAGCTTCATCTCGGAGGCGACGACCGCGAAGCTCCGCCCACTCTCCCCGGCCGCCGCGGCCTCGATCGCGGCGTTGAGCGCGAGGAGGTGCGTGCGCTCCGAGATGTCGTTGACCGTCTCGATGATGTCGCCGATCGTCTGGGTCTTCTCAGAGAGCGTCACGATGTTGCCGGCCACCGCCTCGGCCTGGTCGCGGATCGCGTCCATGGCCTTGGCGGTGTCGGCCACCGCCCGCAGGCCCTGGCGCGAGGTCTGCGCCGTCGCCTGCGCCGTGGCGATGACCTCGCCGGCGCGCTTCGAGATCTGCGCGCCCGAATGCGTGATCTCGTCGACGGTGGCCGCGGTCTCCTGCACGGCGGCGAACTGCTCCTCGACGGAGGCCGCCTGCTCCTGGGCCGAGGCGCGGATCTCGGCAGCGGCGGCGTTCAGATCGGCGGTGGCGGCGCGGTTGGTGCGGGCGAGGTCGGCGAGCCCCGCGACCATGCCGTTGAGCGCCCGGCCGAGGCGGCTGATCTCGTCGCCGCCCCGCGCCTCGAGCTTGCCCGACAGGTCGCCTTCGCCGACGCGCTCAGCGAAGGCCATCACGCTCCCGAGGGGCCGCACGATCAGGCGGTTGATGGCGACGCCGATCCCTGCGCAGATCAGGAGCGTGATCACGGCGCCGCCCCACAGAGCGAGGCTCGCGTTGCGCTCGGCCCGCATGAGGCGCTCGTTCTGCATCACCCGGATGCGCTCCTGCACGGTCTCGATCGCGGCGAGCTTGGCGCGGAAGCTGTCGAAGAGCTGCTTGCCCGATCCCTGTGCCTCGATCTTGAGCGCCTCGGGACGGGTCGCCGGATCCGCCATGCCGCGGATCGCGGCCTCGGCGATGTCGGCCTGCCAGGTGCGGGCGGAGCGCTCCGCGTCGGCGAGATACCGCGACGTCTCGGGGTCTTCGGCGACGAACGCGTGCAGCCGGGCGATGCTCCGGTCGAGGGCGGCCCCGCCGGCGCGGTAGGGATCGAGGCTGCTCTCGCGCCCGGTGAGCAGATAGCCGCGCAGCCCGGTCTCCTGGTCGAGCATCGCGCCGTGGAAGCCGTCGAGGGCCTTGATCACCTGGCTCGAGCGGATGCTGGCTTCCGTCGCATCGTGCAGTTGGGTGAGCGTGGCCAGGACCGCGCCGCTGCTGAGCACCGACACCAGCGCGATGGCACCGATGGCGCCGCCGAGCGAGCGGCTGAGGCGGAACGTGCCCGCCATGCTCAGCGCCCCCCCGGAGCGCGGACGGTGCCGACGGGCGGCAGGATCGGTTTCGGGAAGATCGGTTTCGGGAGGATCGGTGTTCCGATGGCGATCGACACGGCGGCTGACGCTCCGGTGAGGCGGCCGGCGGAGCCATGCCCCGCGGCCCCGCTTCTATGGCAGGGTGCGCCGCAACAGGCGCGGCAGGTCGATGACGACGAAGTCGCCGAGGCCCGTGGGGCCGGATTCGGCCGGGGCATAGCGCGAAACCGCCTCGCCGCCGAATCCGCGCGCCGTGCCCTCGGGCTGCTCAGCGAGATGCGCGACGCCCAGCACACGGTCGACGGCGAGCGCGAGCGGCGTCGCGGCGGCGCGAAGCACCACGAGGTGCCCGTCCGCGGCAGCGCCGGCACCGGGGCGCCCGAGGGCGCGGGCGAGGCCGATGACGCCGACGATGCGGCCGGACAGGGCGACGAGGCCGAGGACAGCGGGCACCGCCCCAGGCACCGGGGTGCAGGGCCGCATCGGAAGGACGTGGGCGACGCCGGCCAGCGGCAGTCCGAAGCGCTCGGAGCCGCAGGCGCAGACAAGGTGGGCCCGGGTCGGCACGGCCGCGCGCCCGGCTTTCTCGCGGCGGGCGAGGGCCTCGGTGCGGCTCGCACGGAGCGCGGCCGCCCGCGCCGCCTCGCGCGCGGCCCGGTCGGCATCCAGCCCCGTCTCCCGATCCGCCGCGTTCACGCCGTCTCCGTTTCCAGGCCGTCGCGGACGAAAGCCGCGTTCAGCGAGATCTCGCCGGCACGAAGGCCGTCGCCCTCCGGCAACGCCGCATCCGCTGGCAGGGCCCGGCTCAGGGCGACCGCGTTGTTCAGCGCGCGCCGGGCCTCGGCCTTACGGCCGAGGCCGCCGAGCAGCAGGCCGAGATGGTAATGCGCCATGACGAAGCCGCGGTCGAGGTAGAGCGCGCCGCGGAACGCCCGTTCGGCCTCGGCCTCGCGCCCGAACCCCTGCGCGAGCAGGCCCTCGTAGAGCCGCAACGGGGCATCGGTCGGCCGCGCGGCCAGCGCCGTCCGCACGAGCCGCCAAGCCGCGCCGGTCTCGCCCGCATCCGCGAGGGTGCGGATCGCCGCCACGACGTCCCCGGCCGCGCCCGGCACCGCGGCGGCGGGCGGTTCGACGACGGACGCCGCGCGGCGCGGGACGGGCGCGACGGGCTCCGTGCGGTCCGTGGGGAGGTGGGCGGCGTCGGCATCCGCGACGGGCCCGACCGGGCGGCGATAGGCGACCGTGCCGGGCAGGCTGACTGCGTCGAGCCAGCCGGCGAAGGCCGGGTGAGGCTCGGCGTGGCCGATCAGCAGCCAGCCGCCCGGCCGCAGGCGCCGGCCGAGCGCGCGCACGATCCCGGCGACGGTCTCGGCACCGAAATAGATCAGCACGTTGCGGCACAGGATGAGGTCGAACGCGTCGCCCTCCGGCGCCGTGCCGTCGAGCAGGCTCATCAGGTTCTGCCGCTCGAAGCGCGCCATGCGGCGGAACTCGGGCCGCAGGGCGTATCCGCCCTCGCGCGCCGCGCCGGGACGCGCGGGTATGCGGTGGAAGTAGCGCAGGCGTTCCTCCGGGGGCAGCGTCCGCAACGCCCAGCGGCCGTACTCGGCGGCCTGCGCGGTGGCGAGCGCGGCGATGCTGATGTCGGTGCCGACGATCGCGATCCGCCAGTCGGGCAGCGCCGGCCCGAGCAGCCGGTGCAGCAGGATCGCCACCGAGTAGGGCTCGGCTCCGGTCGAGCAGCCGGCGCTCCAGACCCGGAGGCTGCGCTCGGGCCCGCGGGCGGCGATCAGGCCGGGCAGGATGGTCTCGCGGAGTGCGGCGAACTGCTCGGCGTAGCGGAAGAAGAACGTCTCGCCGATGGTGATCTCGGCCTCCAACGCCGCCCACTCGCCGGGCTCGCCGTCCAGCCGCGCGTCGTAGGCCGTCGAATCCTCTACGCCGCAGGCCTTGAACCGCCGCCGCAGGCGGTCGAGCAGCAGGTCGTCCTTGTCGGCATAGTACTGGTGGCCGGTCCGCGCGATGATCCGCGCCTTGAGCGCGGCGTAGCCCGGATCGACGTGAGGGCTCGGGCCGATCGGCGGCCGCACGGCTCGTACGCCCCGGCCGGTCAGGCGGGGGCGAGCGCGGCGAGCCGCGCCTGGGCCGCGCGGGTCAGGTCGGCGACGCGGGCGCGCTCCTCGGCGGTGAGGATGCGGGCCGGGTCGAGGGCGTGCACCAGCCGGTCGCCGCGCCGGATCTCGGCGGCGACGCAGCCGTTGAGGCTGCCCGCCTCCGCCACGGGACAGATCGCCTCGGCCTCCACCGCGACGAGGTCGGTCACGCGATCGACGAGCCACGCCCCGTCCGCGCCCGGGGCGAGGACGAGGTGGGCGTAGGGGCCGGGCGCGTGCCCGCCGGCGCGCAGGCCGAGCAGGCGGGCGAGGTCGATCACCGGCACGGGTTTTCCGCCAAGGTTGAGGAAGCCCGCGAGCCACGTGGCCCCGGCCGGCGGCCGGAACAGCTCCGGCAGCGGCAGCACCTCGCCGACGGCCGCGCTCGGCACGGCGCAGGGCGTGCCCGCCACGTCGAGGAGCAGGTAGGTGGGCGAGGCCGTCTCGGGTTGGGCCACCGGCGATCCGTGTCTCGCAACCCGTCCGGGCAGGGGTTCGTCGCAAGGTGATAGGCCGGGCGCGGGAGCGGGGCAATCGCGGACGCGGGCCCTGGGACGCGCATCCGACCCCGTTGACCGACCCGGCCGCCTTCGGTATGAGACGCGACAGTTTTAGCGCGGAGCGCCGTTCGGGCGGCCGCGGTTCGTGAAAGCGGGTTCGATGCGCGCGATCCTCATCGTAGCGGAAGCGTCACCGACCGGGCGGCCCTGAACCAAGGGCCGCGATCCGGGCGGTGGCGCATGCGGGGTCCCTCACGGGGCCCTTTTTTGTTGCCCGCGCCCGATCGGCGACATCGAGACGACACGCAAGAGCAAGCAGGAGCAGGACGATGGGCGGCGAGGTCATGACCGGGGCCGAGATGGTCATCCGGGCGTTCCGGGATCAGGGTGTCGACACGCTGTTCGGGTATCCGGGCGGCGCGGTGCTGCCGATCTACGATGCGCTCTACCACCAGGAGGCGGTGAGGCACGTGCTGGTGCGCCACGAGCAGGGCGCGGTCCACGCGGCCGAGGGCTACGCGCGCTCGTCGGGCAAGGTCGGCTGCGTGCTCGTCACCTCGGGGCCGGGCGCGACCAACATCGTCACCGGGCTCACCGACGCGCTGCTCGATTCGATCCCGCTCGTGTGCATCACGGGCCAGGTGCCGACGCACCTGATCGGCACCGACGCGTTCCAGGAATGCGACACGGTCGGCATCACGCGCCACTGCACCAAGCACAACTACCTCGTCAAATCGATCGACGACCTGCCGCGCATCCTGCACGAGGCGTTCTACGTCGCGAGCCACGGCCGGCCGGGCCCCGTCGTCGTCGACCTGCCCAAGGACATCCAGTTCGCCAGCGGCCTCTACGAGCGTCCGTCTGTGGACGGCCACAAGACCTACCGTCCCGCGGTGAAGGGCGACGCGGAGAAGATCCGCGCGGCCGTCGAACTGATGGCGCAGGCGCGACGGCCCGTGTTCTACACCGGCGGCGGCGTCATCAATTCCGGCCCCGAGGCTTCGCGGCTCCTGCGCGAGCTCGTCGAGGAAACCGGCTACCCCGTCACCTCCACCCTGATGGGCCTGGGCGCCTACCCCGCATCGAGCGAGAAATTCCTCGGCATGCTGGGCATGCACGGCACCTACGAGGCCAACCTCGCGATGCACGAATGCGACGTGATGATCTGCATCGGCGCGCGCTTCGACGACCGCATCACCGGCCGGCTCGACGCGTTCGCGCCGTTCTCGAAGAAGATCCACGTCGACGTCGACGCCTCCTCGATCAACAAGGTGGTCAAGGTCGATGTCGGCATCGTCGGCGACTGCGCGAGCGTGCTCGCCGACATGCTGGAGGCGTGGCGCGCGCTGCCGGCGCGGCCGGATAAGTCCAACCTCGACGGGTGGTTTGCCAAGATCCGCACGTGGAAGGCGCGCGAGTGCCTCGCCTACTGGCCGTCCGGCACGATCATCAAGCCGCAGCACGCGGTGCAGCGGCTGTACGAGGCGTGCAAGAACCGCGAGACCTACATCACGACGGAGGTCGGCCAGCACCAGATGTGGGCGGCGCAGTACTTCAAGTTCGAGGAGCCCAACCGCTGGATGACGTCCGGCGGCCTCGGCACGATGGGCTACGGCCTGCCCGCGGCGATCGGCACGCAGCTCGCCCACCCGCAGGGCCTGGTCATCGACATCGCCGGCGAGGCCTCGATCCTGATGAACATGCAGGAGCTGTCCACCGCGGTGCAGTACCGCCTGCCGGTCAAGGTGTTCATCCTCAACAACGAATACATGGGCATGGTGCGCCAGTGGCAGGAATTGCTGCACGGCTCGCGCTACTCGCAGAGCTATTCCGAGAGCCTGCCGGACTTCGTCAAGCTGGCCGAGGCCTACGGCGCCAAGGGCATGCGCTGCGAGAAGCCGGGCGACCTCGACGGCGCGATCGCGGAGATGCTCGCCCATGACGGGCCGGTGATCTTCGACTGCATCGTCGACAAGACCGAGAACTGCTTCCCGATGATCCCCTCGGGCAAGGCGCACAACGAGATGCTGCTCTCCGACTACCTCGGCGAGACCGGCGTCGAGCTCGGCGACGTGATCTCCGAGGAAGGCAAGATGCTGGTCTGACGCCGGATCGCGGAGGGACGCCGAGGAGACATGCGATGAACGCCATGAACACGCACTACCCCGATGCCGGCAAGGCCGAGGCCGTCAACCGGCACACGCTCGCCGTGATCGTCGACAACGAGCCGGGCGTGCTGGCGCGCATCTCCGGGATGTTCTCGGGGCGCGGCTACAACATCGAGAGCCTGACGGTGTCGGAGACGGAGGAGGCGCGCCACCTCTCGCGGCTGACCATCGTCACCACCGGCACCGACGCCGTGCTCGAGCAGATCAAGGCGCAGCTCGACCGGCTCGTGCCGGTGCACCGGGTGGTGGACCTGACGCTCCAGGGCAGCGCGCTGGAGCGGGAACTGTGCCTCGTGAAGGTGGCGGGCCGGGGCGAGCACCGCGGCGAGGCGCTCAGGCTCGCCGCCGCCTTCGGCGCCAAGACGCTGGACGCGACGCTGACCTCGTTCGTGTTCGAGCTCACCGGCGCGACCGAGGAGATCGACCGCTTCATCGGCCTGATGACGGTGCTCGGCCTCGTCGAGATCTCGCGCACCGGCATCGCCGCGATGGGGCGCGGGCCGGACCCGATGTGATGCGTTTCCCGCAGGCCGGCGTATGATGTCCGCGCCGGCCCACGGGAGGAGCGTCGCGATGGAAGGGAAACTGGAGCGATCGGGCGAGGATTTCGCTGTCCGGCTCTCGGCGGAGGATGTCCGCGCACTCGGGTTGCGCGAGGGGCAGGCCGTCGAGGTGACGGCGAAGGACGCGCCCGGCACGAAACCCGAGACCGCGCCATCCGGGTCGGACCGCCGATACGTGAACGGGCTGCCCGTCTACACGATGGCGGAAATGGTCGCGGAGGCTCGACGTTTGGGGCCGTCTTTCGAGCCTCCGACTATAGATTGGGGGCCGGATCGCGGCTCCGAGATCATCAACGATGACGACCCTCGTTGATCGGCCAAGGCGCCCCGGCGAATTACTGCTCGTCGATCTGGAGCCCGTGCGCGGCACCGAACAGAACGGGCGTCGCCCGGCGTTGGTGATCTCCGAGGACGACATGCATCTTCTCGCTCGTCGCGTCATCATCTGCCCGATCACGCGAAATCGTGATCCCTGGCCGACGAAGGTTTTCCTACCTCCAGGCTTGGCCGCGGAGGGTGCGGTCTTGGTCGATCAGGTCCGCTCGATCGACAGGGATGCGCGCACCCTCAGATCGCTCGGTTTCGTCCCGGACGGCGTCCTTGCCGACGTCCGGGGCAGGCTTGCGACACTCATCGGCCTCTTGCCGAACCGCGGTGTGACCTCATGACGACCCTCTACTACGCCCCCGGCGCCTGCTCGCTTGCCGCCCACATCGCGCTGGAGGAGACGGGCGCGCCCTACGAGCCCGTCCGCTTGAACCTCGCCGACGGCGACCAGCGCGCGCCGGCATACCTTGCGATCAACGAACGCGGGCGCGTGCCGGCGCTGGTCGAGGACGGGTGGGTGCTCACCGAGAACACGGCGATCCTGCGCCACGTCGCCCGCGCGCATCCGGACGCGAAGCTCTGGCCGGAGGACCTGCGGGGCCAGGCCATCGCCGACGAGTGGCTGTGCTGGCTCTCGACCAACCACCACCCGGCCTTCGCCCATATCCGCCGGGCTGAGCGTTACAGCGACGACGAGGCGGCGCTTGCCGGCATCCGCGCCAAGGGTGCCGACACCTTCGGCGACCTGTGCACCCTGACCGAGGTGCGGCTCGCGCACGGCGGCTGGGCGGTGGCCGGCCGCCACAGCGTGGTCGATCCCTACCTGCTGACGTTCTGGACCTGGGGCCGCGGCCCGGCCTGCCGCTTCGACATGGCGGGCCGCTTTCCCGCCTGGACCGCCCATGCGCGGGCGATGGCCGCGCGCCCGGCCGTGCGCGCCGTCTTTGCCCGCGAGGGGCTCGACCTGCCGGCGTGAGACCTCGGCCGTGCCGCGATTGCCCCTTCCGTCAGGGGGATACCGCGGCTAGAAGCGCGCCCATCGCGAGCGCCGCGCGAGCGCGCAAGGCGCATTCGGACATCGCACGCCCGTCACGAACCGACATGAGGAAGAAGCCGCCATGCGCGTCTATTACGATCGCGACGCCGACCTGAACCTGATCAAGGGCAAGAAGGTCGTCATCGTCGGCTACGGCAGCCAGGGCCACGCCCACGCGCTGAACCTGCGCGATTCCGGGTGCAAGGACATCGCCATCGCCCTGCGCGAGGGCTCGGCCACCGCGAAGAAGGCCGAGGGCCAGGGCTTCACCGTGATGTCGGTCGCCGATGCGGCGAAGTGGGCCGACGTGGTGATGATGCTCACCCCCGACGAGCTGCAGGGCGACATCTACAAGGAATCGCTGCACGCCAACATGAAGCAGGGCGCCGCGCTGCTGTTCGCCCACGGCCTCAACGTGCACTTCAACCTGATCGAGCCGCGGGCCGACCTCGACGTGCTGATGGTCGCGCCGAAGGGCCCCGGGCACACCGTGCGCTCCGAGTACCTGCGCGGCGGCGGCGTGCCGACGCTGATCGCCATCGCGCAGGACGCGTCCGGCAACGCGCACGACCTCGGCCTGTCCTACGCCTCGGCCAACGGCGGCGGGCGCGCGGGCATCATCGAGACCACCTTCAAGGAGGAGTGCGAGACCGATCTCTTCGGCGAGCAGGCGGTGCTCTGCGGCGGCCTCGTCGAGCTGATCAAGGCCGGCTTCGAGACGCTGGTGGAAGCCGGCTACGCCCCCGAGATGGCCTATTTCGAGTGCCTGCACGAGGTGAAGCTCATCGTCGACCTGATCTACGAGGGCGGCATCGCCAACATGAACTACTCGATCTCCAACACGGCCGAGTACGGCGAGTACGTCACCGGCCCGCGCATCGTCACGCCCGAGACCAAGGCCGAGATGAAGCGCGTGCTCGCCGACATCCAGGGCGGCATCTTCACCCGCAACTGGATGCTGGAGAACAAGGTCGGCCAGACCTCGTTCAAGGCCACGCGCGCCAAGCTCGCCGCCCACCCGATCGAGGAGGTCGGCGCCAGGCTTCGCGGGATGATGCCGTGGATCTCCGAGAAGGCGCTGGTGGACAAGACCAGGAACTGATGCCGGACCTGCGCGGCGGCGCAGGGCCGCTCGCGCGTCAGCAGCCGAGTTGGCGCGCGAGGTCGGCGAGGTCGGTCGCCGCGTAAGTCACCGGCACGCCCGGCGCGGTCTCGCCGCCGGCCGGGCCGTTCTCCCGCGGCCGGGCGATGTGGGCGGTGGCGAGCCCGTGGCTCGCCGCGGCCGCGAGGTCGTGCGAATGGGCGGCGACCATCAGCGTCTCCGACGCGGAAAAGCCCAGGGCCGCCACGGCATCGCGGTAGAGCGCGGGCTTGGGCTTGTAGTCGCGGGAATGGCCGGCGCCGAGCACCGCGTCGAAACGGAGGCCGTTGCGCCGGGCGAGGTCGACCATCAGCCGGACGTGCCCGTTCGAGACAGGCGCGAGCAGGTGGGCCTCGCCCAGGCGGGCGAGCGCCTCCGGCACCTCCGGCCACGCGTCGAGCCGGTGCCACGCCTGGACCAGTTCGGCGCGGACCGGCGCGGGCACGCCCGCGATGCCGAACGCCGACAGCACGCCGGGCAGCGATTCGGCGTGAAGCGCGTCGAGGTCGCGGTAGGGGCGGGCGCCGGAGCGCACCGTTTCCATCGACGGCTGGTAGCGGGCGCGCCACGCGTCGGCGAAGGCGCCGCCGTCGAGGTCTTTCGCATAGGCGGCGAGCAATCGGTCCGCCTCCCGCGCGACGCCGGCGCGCCAATCGACCAGCGTCCCGAAGACGTCGAAGACCAGCGCGCGGACCGCCGTCACACCGATCTCAGGCGGGTGCGCCGGACGAAGCCGACGATGTCCTTGACCGCGTCCAGCGTCGGCGCGGCGATCGCCTCGGCGCGCTCCGAGCCGTCGGCCAGCACCGCGTCGATGTGGCCGGGATCGGCGGACAGCCGCTTCATCTGCGCGGCGATCGGCGACAGCGTCTCGACGGCGAGTTCGACCAGCGCGCCCTTGAAGGCGGAGAACTGCGCGCCGCCGTACTCCGCGAGCACCGCGTCGCGGGTGATCCCCTTGAGCGCCGCGAAGATGCCGACGAGGTTGTCGGCCTCCGCCCGTCCGGCAAGCCCCGCCACCTCGGAGGGCAAGGCGTCGGAATCGGTCTTGGCCCTGCGCACCTTGCTCGCGATCGCGTCGGCATCGTCGGTGAGGTTGATGCGCGCATTGTCCGAGGCGTCGGATTTCGACATCTTCCGGGTGCCGTCGCGCAAGCTCATCACGCGGGCGGCCGGGCCGCCGATCAGCGGCTCGGTGACGGGAAAAAACCCGGTCCCCTCGCCGTCGCCGTGGCCGTGCGCCACGATCGAGCCGGCGAAGTCGGTGTTGAACTTCTGCGCGATGTCGCGGGTCAGTTCGAGGTGCTGCTTCTGGTCCTCGCCGACCGGCACGTGCGTCGCCCGATAGGCGAGGATGTCGGCGGCCATCAGCACGGGGTAGTCGTACAGGCCGATCGAGGCGGCCTCGCGGTCCTTGCCGGCCTTGTCCTTGAACTGGGTCATGCGGTTGAGCCAGCCCAGGCGCGCGACGCAGTTGAACACCCAGGCGAGTTCGGCGTGCTGCGGCACCTGGCTCTGGTTGAACACGATCGAGCGCCTGGGGTCGATGCCGGCGGCCAGGAACGCGGCCGTCACCTCGCGGATCTGGGCCTTCAGCGCCTCCGGGTCCTGCCACAGGGTGATCGCGTGGAGATCCACGACGCAGTACAGGCACTGCGCGTCGCGCGCCTGCATCTCCACGAACCGCCGGATGGCGCCGAGATAGTTGCCGAGATGCAGGTTTCCCGTCGGCTGGACGCCGGAGAAGACCAGTTCGCTGAACGCGGCCATCGCTGCGCGACCCCTGCCGTTTGCCGCCGGACAGGACCACACCGTGCCGCGCGAGGCGGCTTACTGAACCGGCGGCCGGGACCGGTCAAGGCGAAGGCGGATCGCGGCGTCGGGGCTCACGGCTCGCGGCAGGCCTCTTGCGCGCTCGGGCAGAGGTCGACCAGCACGCAGCGCCCGCAGGCCGGCCTGCGGTGGTGGCAGACCTGCTGGCCGTGCAGCATCAGAATCTCGTGGTTGTCGTAGAGCGCCTGCGCCGACCAGCCGGCGGGAAGCTGCGCCCGCAGGATCGGGTGCGACGGGCCGACATCGACCTTCGCGCCGATCAGGCCGAGGCGCTGGGCCACGCGATGGTGGTGGCTGTCCACCGGCAGCGCCGGCATCCGCAGCACCGAGAACGACAGCACCGCGGCGCTGGTCTTCGGACCGATGCCGGGGATCGCCTCGAGCCACGCGCGGGCGGCGTCGACCGTAAGGTCGGAGAGGAAATCCAGGGACAGGCTGCCGTGGCGCGCCTGCACCGCCCGGAGCACCGCCTGGATGCGTGGCGCCTTGAGTTCCGGCCAGGTCACGCCGCGGATCGTCGCCTCCACCTCGGCGACGTCGGCGTCGCGCAGGTCCGCCCAATCGGGGAAGCGTGCGCGTAGCGCCTTGAAGGCCCGGCCGGAATCGGCGTTGCGGGTGCGGTGCGACAGCAGCGACGAGACCAGCTCGGAGAGCGGATCGAGGCTGTGGAAATACGGGATCGGGCAGCCGTAGACCGGGCAGAGCCGGCGGTGGACCTCCAGCGCCTTCCAGGCGGTGTCCGAAGGTTCCGGGCCGGCGCCTTCCGGCTGCGCGGCCGCGCGGGTGGCGCGGGCGTCAGGACCGGAGTGGGGATCGCGTTGGGCGCTGGGCATGCAGGCGGAATCCACGAGGGTGTCCCCGGTTCCCGCCGCCGCCGCCGCCGCCGCAGGGACGCGGCTACCGGATCAGCGCGTAGATGTTCACGTCGAGCCTGTCGTCGGTCTTGTCACTGAGGTCGGTGACGTATTCCTCGATGAAGCGGTCCTGGACGACGATGTCCTTGGCGTCGAGATAGGTGGTCAGGGTCTCGTAGGTCCCGTCGATGTCGTCGTAGGAGCCCTTGTGCGGAAACCGCAGGGCCTTGCCGGACGGCGTCGCGCCGAAGCGCACGCCGTCGGCGGTCGCCGGCGCCGGCTCGGGGATCGCTGCGACCGGCACCATCGCCTCGTAGGCGAAGCCGTCGTCGTCGGTGCGGACGAAGACCGCGAGCGGGCGCCCCGCGGCGGCGATACCGGCCCTGGCGAGGTCCGCCTCGATCCGCGCGAAGGCGCCCTTGAGGCTCGGCACCGCCTCCTCCCACTTGGCCTTGCCGGCGATGATCGCGGCGGGCTTGGCCGGGAGCGTGACCGGATCGACGTCGTCGGCCTCGCCCGGCGTCTCCACCAGCGTCTTGCGCTGCGGCGGCGGGGCGCCCGCGGGCGCGTTCGCCGCCGGCGGCGCGAGGGCCTGCTCGGGCGCGGGGGCGGCGGATCGGTTCGGATCGGCCGGCGGGTTCGGCGCGATGGTCGTCGGCAGCGGGTTCGTCACCGCGGGCGAGGGCGCCGTCGAGGCCGGCGGCGCGGGCTGCTGCCCTTGGGCCGGCAGGGGGCGTGGAAGGACGGCCGTCGCGAACAGGCCGGCGCAGAGCATGAGGCGAAGGCGGGTCAAGGCTGCGCTCCGACGAGGATGCAAGACGAGAATCGGGGCCGCGGCGGGTCGAATCGTCCGGAGCCTCGCAGGCCGGACGATAGTGACGAACGCGGCCGCCCGCGAGGCCGCATTCGCCGGCGCGGGCCGGGACGGGCAAGGGACGGGCAAGGGACGGGCAAGGGACGGGCAAGGGGCGAGGACGGGAAAGGGACGAGGACGGGCGCCGCGGATCGGCCGCGTCCGATCGGCCCGGAACCGGCCGCGGCCCTCGCGTCGGGCGGCGCGCCTTGCCATATACGCTGCTCCGCACCGATCCCCGCGAAGCCGACACCGACCAAGGCCGCATGAGCGCACTCGCCCACCGACGTTTCCTGAAGATGCACGGCGCGGGCAACGCAATCGTGGTGCTGGACCTGCGCGGCACCGGCCTGCGCGTGGCGAAGGACGAGGCCCGCGCCGTCGCGGCGGACCCGGGCTCGGCCTTCGACCAGTTGATGGTGCTCCACGATCCCGTGAGCCGCGGCACCGACGCCTTCCTGCGGATCTACAACGCCGATGGCTCGGAATCCGGCGCCTGCGGCAACGGCACCCGCTGCGTCGCCTACGCGATGCTCGACGACCCGGCGATGGCGCGGCCGGTCGAGAACGGCCGGCTGGTGCTGGAGACGGTCGCCGGCCGCGTCGAGGTGAAGCGCGTGGCGGACCGCTCGTTCACCGTCGACATGGGCCGGCCGCGGCTCGCCTGGGACGAGATCCCGCTGCGCGATCCCTTCCCCGACACCCGCCGGATCGAGCTGCAGATCGGGCCGATCGACGCGCCGGTCCTGCACTCGCCGGGCGTGGTCAACATGGGCAACCCGCACGCGGTGTTCTTCGCCGACCGCGACCCGGACGCCTACGACCTCGCGCAGATCGGGCCGATGCTGGAGAATCATCCGATCTTCCCCGAACGCGCCAACATCGGCATCGCGCAGGTGCTCTCGCGGGAGGCGATCAGGCTCCGGGTGTGGGAGCGCGGCGCCGGCCTGACGCTGGCCTGCGGCACCGCCGCCTGCGCTGCGGTGGTCGCGGCCTCGCGCCTGCGCATGATCGGCCGGCAGGCGAGCGTGAGCCTGCCCGGCGGCGACCTGTCCGTGGAATGGCGCGCCGACGACCACGTGCTGATGACCGGCCCGGTCTGCCTCGTGGCCGAGGGGCACTTCGCCCCCGGACTGTTCGCGCAAATGCCGGTCGCGCAAGGGCCGGCCGCGCAAGGGCCGGCCTGATGCCGGTCGAGACGCTGACCTTCGGCTGCCGGCTCAACACGGTCGAATCCGCGGCGATGCGCGGCCATGCCGAGGCGGCGGCGCAGGATCGCGACCTCGTCGTCGTCAACACCTGCGCCGTGACCGCGGAGGCCGGGCGGCAGGCCCGCAAGGCGATCCGCCGCCTCCACCGCGAGCGGCCCGGCGCCGAGATCGTCGTCACCGGCTGCGGCGCGCAGGTCGAGACGCAAGCCTACGCCGCGATGCCGGAGGTCGCGCGCCTCGTCGGCAACGGCGACAAGCTCGCGCCCGCGACGTGGCGACCGGGGCAGGGGGGTGCGAGGGAGGGGCGTCCGCGGGCCGATGTCGGCGACGTCTTCGCCGCCCGCGCGATCGAGCCGGCGCCGATCGCGAGAATCCCTGGGCACACCCGCGCCTTCGTCGCCGTCCAGAACGGCTGCGACCACCGCTGCACGTTCTGCGTCATCCCGTTCGGGCGCGGAAATTCGCGCTCGGTGCCGCAGGCTATGGTGGTCGATCAGGTCGCCCGCATCGTCGCCGCGGGCGGCCGCGAGGTGGTGCTCACCGGCGTCGACCTCACCGCCTACGGCCGCGACCTTTCCGAGCCCTGCCGAAGCCTGGGGACGCTGGTGCGGGCGATCCTGGCGCAGGTGCCGGACCTCGCGCGGCTGCGCCTGTCCTCGATCGACCAGATCGAGGCCGACGACGCGCTGATGCGGGCGGTGGCGGAGGAGCCGCAGCTGATGCCCCATCTCCACCTCTCGCTCCAGGCCGGCGACGATACGATCCTCAAGCGGATGAAGCGCCGGCATGCCCGCGCCGACGCGATCGCTTTCTGCGCCGCGGTGCGGCGGCTCCGGCCCGGCACCGTGTTCGGCGCCGACCTGATCGCGGGCTTCCCGACCGAGACCGAGGACGGGTTCGCCCGCTCCCTCGACCTTGTGGCCGAATGCGGCCTGACCCATCTGCACGTCTTCCCGTACTCCCCCCGGCCCGGCACGCCGGCCGCGCGGATGCCGCCGGTCCACCCCGAGATCGTGCGGGAGCGCGCTGCACGCCTGCGCGCGGCGGGCGCCGCGGCGCTCGCGCGCCACCTCGACGGGGAGATCGGGCGCACGCACCGGGTTCTGGCCGAGCGCGGTGGCATCGGCCGCACGGAAGGCTTCACGCCGGTGCGGGTCGCGGCCGAGCCGGGGGCGATCGTCTCGGTCCGCGTCACGGGGCATGACGGGCGCGCGCTGATCGCGGCCTGAGCGTGGGGTCGCCCGATCCTGCCTATCCGGCCAGCCCGCACGCCGACAGGCCGGCGCGCATGTGCTCCGGCGCCGGCGCCTCGGCGACCACCGGCGGCTTCTTCGGATAGAGCGGCAGGGCGAGGCGCCGGGCGTGGAGCTGAAGGCCCGGCCCGCCGTGCCGGGGGGCGGTGCCGTAGACGGAATCGCCGAGGATCGGGAAGCCCATCGCGGCGCAGTGGACGCGGAGCTGATGCGTGCGGCCGGTGACCGGCTCCAGCTCGAGCCAGGCGCGGCCATCGGCGCTCCGGCCGAGCACCCGCCAGTGGGTCAGCGACGGCTCGCCCTGCGGGTCGGGCTTCATCCACCACGCGCGCGGATCGTTCGAGCGGCGGGCGAGCGGTAGGTCGATGCTGCCGGATTCCGCCTCCGGGCCGATCTCGGCCAAGGCCCAGTAGGTCTTGCGCGTCTCGCCCGTGGCGAAGAGCCGGTTGAGGCGGGCGAGCGCCCGGGCGTGGCGGCCGAGCGCGAGGCAGCCGGAGGTGTCGCGATCGAGCCGGTGCGCGGCCTCCGGGCGGCGGGGCAGGCCGAAGCGCAAGGCGTCGAGGTGGTCGGTCAGGGTCTCGCCGCCCTTGGGCCCAGGATGGACCGGCAACCCCGCCGGCTTGTCGATGACGAGGACCAGGGCATCGCGGTAGAGCAGGCGCGCGCCTATGTCTGGGAGGAGCGGGCCGGGCAGGGACTCTCGCGGCAAGGACATGCGTTCGGGCTAGCGGGGCCGGGGCGCGGGAGCAAGGACGCGGGATGAGCCAAGACGAGAAGCCGGGCTGGCTGGGCCGCCTGTTCGGGCGCAAGGGCGGCGCGCCGGAGGCGCCCGAGCCGCCGGCCGGGTCCCCGGCATCGCCCGCCGAGGGGCGGCCCGACTTCGCCACCGGCGCCGAGGACGTGGCGCACGTGCCGCTGCCGGCGGGCGAACCCGCGCCCGCCGGCCCCGGCCGTCATGCGGTGCCCGACGTGCTGGAGGGCGCCGACCTCCAGCCGATCGCGGGCGAGTCCGAGCGGCCGCCGTCCGGCACGGCAGGCGACGACCCCGCCCGCGGCGCGGAGTCCGCCGACACGACGCGCATGGCCCGGGAGCCGGAGACCGCGGCGCCTGCCTCCGCGCCGGACATCCAGCCCGTCGACGCGGCGGCCGCGCTCGCTCACGACGCCATGGACACAGCAGCCGACGCGCAGGACGCCGAAAAGCGCGGCTGGTGGAACCGGCTCACCGCGGGGATGAAGCGCACCTCGTCGGCCCTGTCGGACCGGGTGACGGGGCTGTTCACCAAGCGCAAGCTCGACGCGAACACCCTGGAGGACCTGGAGGATGCGCTGATCCAGGCCGATTTCGGCGTCGCGACCGCGACGCGGATCGCCGAGGCCGTCGGCAGGGGCCGCTACGAGAAGGGCATCTCGCCTGACGAGGTCCGCGCGATCCTCGCGGCGGAGGTCGAGCGGGCGCTCGATCCCGTGGCCAGGCCGCTGGTGATCGACGGATCGAGGAAGCCCTTCGTGATCCTGATGGTCGGGGTGAACGGCGCCGGCAAGACCACCACGCTGGGCAAGCTGTCGCTGACCTTGAAGGCCGAGGGGCACAGCCTGATGCTGGCGGCCGGCGACACCTTCCGCGCGGCGGCGATCGAGCAGCTCAAGGTCTGGGGGGGGCGCACCGGCACGCCGGTGGTGAGCGGGGCGCAAGGGGGGGATGCGGCCGGCCTCGCCTTCGACGCGCTGAAGCGGGCGAAGGCCGAGGGCACCGACGTGCTCCTGATCGACACCGCCGGCCGGCTCCAGAACAAGGCCGGGCTGATGGCGGAGCTGGAGAAGATCATCCGCGTGCTGCGCAAGTCCGACCCGGAGGCGCCGCACGCGACGCTGCTGGTGCTCGACGCCACCGTCGGCCAGAACGCGCTCTCGCAGGTCGAGCTGTTCGCCAAGGCCGCCCCGGTCACCGGCCTCGTGATGACCAAGCTCGACGGCACGGCACGCGGCGGCATCCTCATCGCGCTCGCGGCGAGGTTCGGCCTGCCGGTCCACTTCATCGGCGTCGGCGAAGGCATCGACGACCTGGAGCCGTTCGCGGCGCGGGATTTCGCGCGGGCGATCGCCGGGCTGGAGAAGGGTTAGGCGACCGGGGCTAGGCCTACCTACGGCCGGTCGCCGTCGTCCTGGATCAGAGCCTCGTAGTCCCGTCCACCATACGTTATCCGGACGACGACGATCGCGTCCGCCTCGATGCGATAGGCGACGACGACGCGGCGGCGGATCGGGAAGATGCGGATACCGGGCCGGAGATCGGCCCGGGCCGGGCCCAATTCCGGATGAACACAGAGCTTGCGGCAACGCTCGCGGATGCCGTCGATGAAAGCGCGGGCGCGCTGCGGATCGTCCGCGGCGATCAGGTCGTAGATCCCGTCGAGATCCTCGATCGCGGCCGGCCGGTAGACGAGCCTACGCATGGTCCTCGGACGCGGTCCGGAACCGGGCCTCGAAATGCGCATCGACGTCGTCGTCGGTCAGCGACGGGCGCGGATCGTTGTCGGCCGCGTCGATACGGGCGATCAGCGCCGCGCGCCGGTGCTCGCGGTCCTGCCAAGCCCGCATCGCGGCGCCGACCACGTCGCTGTCGGACGCAAAGCGCCCCTCGGCGACCTCGGTCCGGATCAGCCGCGCGAGATCGGCGGGCAACGTGATGCTCAGGCGTTCGACGTTCGGCATGAAGGACCTCGAAGCGCGGCGATCGGTGGCGTCCCCACCTTCCGATCGCGATGGACATGGGCGGCCCCCGCTCGGTACAGACCCCAGGTAACCAGCCTACAAGGCCGGGCACGACGAGGCCACCGGGCGCATCCCTCACCCTTCGGCGCGACATGATGCCAATCGAATCCGTCCCCCCGCGGCGCCATCTCGCGCCGCTGCCCAAGCTCGCCCTCGAACTCGGGCCGCTGGTGCTGTTCTTCCTCGGCAACGCCTATGCCGAGCGCCTCGGCGTGGCCGCAGACCGGAAGCTGTTCGTGGCCACCGGCGTGTTCGTCGTGGCGACGGTGGCGGCGCTGGCCGTCCACTTCGCCCTGGTGCGGCGGCTGCCGATCATGCCGATGGTGTCGGGCGTCGTGGTGGTCGTGTTCGGCGGCCTGACGCTCTACCTGCAGGACAAGACCTTCATCATGGTCAAGCCCACCATCGTGAACACGCTGTTCGGGCTGGTGCTGCTCGGCGGGCTGGCCTTCGGCAAGTCGCTGCTCTCGGTGGTGCTCGACTCGATGTTCGCGCTGACCGACGAGGGCTGGCGCAAGCTCACCTTCCGCTGGGGCGTGTTCTTCCTCGCGCTCGCGGTGCTCAACGAGGTGGTGTGGCGGACGCAGACCGAGGATTTCTGGGTGAACTTCAAGGTGTTCGGCATCATGCCGCTGACGGTCGTCTTCGCGCTCGCGCAGACGCCGCTGCTGAGCCGCTACGAGCGCAAGGCTACCGACGCCGGGACGTAGGCGGCCTGGGACGCTATCGTTCGGCGACCTTACCGGCAGCGCGGATCTTCGCGAGCACGTCCTTGAGGTTCTCCGGCGTCACGATGCCGACGAGCTTGTCGCGGATCACCCCGTCGGGCCCGACGATGAAGGTCTCGGGCACGCCGTAGACGCCGAAATCGATGCCGACGCGGCCCGATTCATCGTGGCCGACCGCCTGGAACGGCACGCCGTTCTTGGCCAGGAACCGGCGCCCGTTCTCGGCGGCGTCCTTGTAGTCGATGCCCACCAGCCGGATGCCGGGCTCGCGCGCAAGCCGCATCAGCATCGGGTGCTCGACCTGACAGGGCGCGCACCACGAGGCCCAGACGTTCAGCACCGTCACGCCGCCCTTGAGGTCGGCGCTCGACAGGCCCGGCACCGGCCTGCCGTCCGCCGTCAGGCCGGCGACGGCAGGCAGCCGGAATTCCGGCACCGGCTTGCCGATCAGCACCGAGGGGAGGGCGGCCGGGTCGACGCCGGAACGCAGGCGCAGGAAGAACACCGCGGCGAGAATCGCGAAGGCCAGCACCGGCACGATCACGAGGAGCGAGCGGCGCACCGGCTCCGGAGGCGCCTCGGCACTCAACGGCCGTCCCCGGACTGGAGCTCGGCCAGCGCGCGCTTCTGGGCCCGCCGGTCGCGGATCGCGTCGAGCACCAGCCCCGCCATCACCACGGCGGTGAAGGCGTAGGAGGCCAGGATGAAGCCGCCGTGCGGTCCGAGATCCATGCGCGCGCGCCTAGAAGGCCGGGCGGCCGAGCGGCATGGCGCGCCCGGCCTCCGGGGTCGCCGCGGCCGATCCGGCGTCCAGCCGCTCCGCCTCGCGGATCGTCAGCGTGCGCACGCGGCGGCGCATGATCTCGGTGCGCATCGCGTAGAGGTGGAGGGTGGTGCCGCCGAGCGTGGCCGCGCCTATCATCACCAGCAGCGGGTAGAGCATCGACGGGTCGATGGTCGAGCCGCCCATGCGCAGGATCGAGGCCGGCTGATGCAGCGTCGACCACCAGTTCACCGAGAACTTGATGATCGGCAGGTTGATCGCCCCGACGAGCGTCAGGATCGCCACCGCGCGGGCGGCGCGGTTGGGGTCCTCCATCGTGCGCCACAGGGCGATGATGCCGCAATAGATCAGCAGCAGGATCAGCATCGCGGTGAGCCGCGCGTCCCAGACCCAGTAGGTGCCCCACATCGGCTTGCCCCAGAGCGAGCCGGTGACGAGGCAGATCAGGGTGAAGGCCGCCCCGATGGGCGCCGCGGCGCGCTGCGCCACGTCGGCGAGCGGATGGCGCCACACGAGCGTGCCGATCGCCGACAGGCTCATCGAACCGTAGAAGAATACCCCGAGCCACGCCGCCGGCACGTGGATGAACATGATCCGCACGGTCTCGCCCTGCTGGTAGTCGGGCGGCGCGACGAACCACGACAGGTAGAGCCCAAGCGCGAGGATCGCGGTCGAGAGCGCGGCCAGCCAGGGCACGAGCGTGCCGGACCAGCGCATGAAGTGACTCGGGTTGGACAGGCGCGTCCAGAGAGGCGTCGACATGGGCGGAGTCTTAGCGCGGGGTGCGGTGCGCCGGCAATGCGGGCGGTGGGCGCAGGCGGCGCGCTCACGTGGAGGTGGGTTCGCCGAGGCTCATGCGTAGTGCCAGCGGCACTGGAGGATCTCCAGCACCTGCTCGTCCGACCGGCCGGCGACGCGGTAGACGAGGCGATGGCGTCCGGTGATCCGGCGCGACCAACAGCCCTTCAAATCGCCCTTCAACGGCTCCGGTTTGCCCGTGCCGGTGAACGGCGTCCGCATCGCTTCGCGGATCAGGAGATTGATGCGCCCGAGAACCGCGGCCTCGTCGGCCTGCCAGTGCAGGTAATCCTCCCAGGCATGGGCCGACCAGACGAGTCTCACCCGTCGGTCAGGTCGTGGTCGATGCCGCCGCCGGCCTCGATCTCGGCGATCGATGCCAGCAGGCGCTTCGCGTTCGCGGGGGTGCCGAGGAGATGCAGGGTCTCGCGCAGGCCGTCGAGTTCGGCGCGCGGCAGGATGACGAGGTCTTCGTGGTTCTGCCGCGTCACGACCAGCTCCGTTCGATCGCTCTCGACCCGGTCCAGATGGCTGGCCATGTTCCTCCGGAGTTCGGTGAAGCCGACCTGCGCCATGGTGAGGTTCCGATCTGTACCTGCCTGCGTACATACCGGGGGCGTGTTGCGCGGACAAGGGGGCAGACCGGCCGTGGCGCTCCGCATCGCAGGTCCGCGCATGGCGGCCATCGAAGGCGCGGCGAAGATCGCCGCGCCTTCGATGGCCTGCCGCGGCGTGTCCCGGCGATCACTCCCCCCAGCGCAGCGCCGCGGCCGCGGCGAAGGTGCCGACGAGCGCCGCGATCAGGCTGAGGCCGGACAGGATCATCAGGGGCGTCGCGAACGGCACGGTGCCGCTGAGGGCCGACTGCGCCGCCGAGACGCCGAAGATCAGGGTCGGGATCATCAGGGGCAGCACCAGCACGGCCAGGATCAGGCCGCCGCGGCGGAT
Source organism: uncultured Methylobacterium sp. (assembly GCF_964244095.1). Classification (GTDB taxonomy): domain Bacteria; phylum Pseudomonadota; class Alphaproteobacteria; order Rhizobiales; family Beijerinckiaceae; genus Methylobacterium. Next base: position 29,037 of record NZ_CAXTHR010000004.1, read on the forward strand.
CGAGGCAGTGAGCGCGGCGCCGACCGCGCCGACGAAGGTCAGCGCCGGGGTGCCGGCGAGCAGCGTCAGGGCGGTGGCGCCCATCGCGGTGCCGTCCAGCGCCACGAGCAGGCCGAACAGCGGCGAGGCGAGCGCCAGCGGCAGGCCGGTGGTGAGCCAGTGGGCCGCCACCTTGGCGAGCACCACGAGTTCGAGGGGCACGGGCGCGGCGCTCATCAGGTCGAGGGAGCCGTCCTCCTCGTCGGCCTGGAACAGCCGGTCGAGGCCGATGAGCGTGGACAGGACCGCGGCGAGCCACAGGATCGCCGGGCCGATCCGCGACAGCAGGTTGAGGTCGGGCCCCAGGGCGAAGGGCACCAGGGCGACGATCATCAGGAAGAAGACCAGCGACAGCGTGCCGGAGCCGCCGACGCGGGCGGCGAGCGCGAGGTCGCGGGCGACCAGGGCCAGGACGACGCGGATCATCGGGCACGGCTCCGGGCGGGCGTCATGCCCAGACGTCGCGGTCGTCGTCGGCAGGCGCCGGCGCGGCCGGCGGCGCGATCGGCAATTCCCGCGCGCCCTTCAGCCCGAGCGCATGGTGGGTCGCGGCGATGACGAGGCCGCCGCCGGCCCGGTGCTCGGCCATGAGCGCGGCGAGGACCGCCTGCGAGGCGGCATCGAGCGCGGCGGTCGGCTCGTCCAGCAGCCAGAGGGGACGGGCGCAGACCAAGAGCCGCGCCAGCGCCACCCGCCGGCGCTGGCCGGCCGAGAGGTAGGCGACCGGCAGGTGGAGGGCATGGCCGAGGCCGAGGCGGTCGAGGGCCGCGCGCGGTTCCAGGGCGGGCGCACCGAGGAGCGCGCGGGCGAAGGCGAGGTTCTCGCCGGCCGTGAGCGCGGCCTTCAGGCCGTCGCGGTGGCCGACGGCGTGAAGACGCTCGGGCAGGGTGGCGTCCCCGACATCCTGCACGATCAGGCGGCCCGCATCCGGCCTCAGCCGCCCGGACAGGATCGCGAGCAGGCTCGACTTGCCGGCGCCGTTGCGGCCGGTGACCGTCATCGCCTCGCCGGGACCGATCGCGAAGGACAGCCCGGAGAAGATCTTCCGCCCGGAGCGGCGGCAGGCCAGGTCTTCGACGCTCAGCCGCACATCCGCCTCCCCGCGCCGCTTTCCCGCGCTTCCTTGCCCGATTGCGCGAGACGGCGGAACCACGCAATCTCGGGCCGACGCCGAACAGCACCCTGCGACAGCGGAGGAGCCGCCATGATCCAGCAGACGCCGGCGGGCCTGGGCGCGCACGCGTCCGGTCCGGCTCCCACCGAGGCCGAAATGGCCCGCGACCCCGACGCGGTCGCCGGACGGGCGATGGTCGCGGCCCGGGTCGCCCTGTGCACGCCTGCCGAGCAGGCTGCGTTCTGGACGGCGGTGCGGCGCTGCTTCGGCGGGCCGCCGTCGGAGGCCGCCGGGGCCTGACCGGGCCGGCTCGGACGCGGCGTCGCGGGCGGACAGCCGACGCGCGCTGTCAGGCGGCACCCCGTATCGGGCAGATTCGAATCGTTCTATACGATCCTCAGGCTGCGCCGCGCGACCTTAGGGCGTCCAACGCGCCCCGCCCGCATCCTCCTGCCCGGGCACCCCCGGGGCGGCGCGCGCTTCGCGGAGCGCAGTCAGGCCGAACACAGGTTTCGTGGCGCAGGTTATGCCTGCGCGTGTTCGACAAACGCCAGCGAGGAACAGACCAGCCGTGGCATCACTCGACAGCTTCAAGGCCCGCCGGACGCTTCACGTCGCGGGCAAGGCCTACACCTATTACGCGATTCCCGAGGCCGAGAAGAACGGCCTGGCCAACTCGACCGCGCTGCCGTTCTCGATGAAGGTGATCCTCGAGAACCTGCTCCGCTGCGAGGACGACCGCTCGGTCCGCAAGGCCGACATCGAGGCGACCGTCGCCTGGGTCGACAACCGCGGCAAGGTCGAGACCGAGATCGCCTTCCGTCCCGCGCGCGTGCTGATGCAGGACTTCACCGGCGTGCCCGCGGTGGTGGACCTTGCCGCCATGCGCGATGCGATGGTGGCTTTGGGCGGCGACCCCCAAAAGATCAACCCGCTGGTGCCGGTGGACCTCGTCATCGACCACTCGGTGATCGTGGACGAGTTCGGCACCCCGAAGGCGCTCGGTGAGAACGTCGCGCTGGAATACGAGCGCAACGGCGAGCGTTACACCTTCCTGAAGTGGGGCCAGTCGGCCTTCGACAACTTTTCCGTGGTGCCGCCCGGCACCGGCATCTGCCATCAGGTCAACCTCGAATACCTGTCGCAGACGGTGTGGACCAAGCCGGACCCCGACGCGTCGGACGGCTCCGAGATCGCCTATCCCGACAGCCTCGTCGGCACCGATTCGCACACCACCATGGTCAACGGGCTGGCCGTGCTCGGCTGGGGCGTCGGCGGCATCGAGGCCGAGGCGGCGATGCTCGGCCAGCCGCTCTCGATGCTGATCCCGGAGGTCGTGGGCTTCAGGCTCTCGGGCAAACTGCCCGAGGGCACCACCGCGACGGACTTGGTGCTGACGGTCACGCAGATGCTGAGGAAGAAGGGCGTGGTCGGGAAATTCGTGGAGTTCTACGGCCCCGGCCTCGACGACATGGCGGTGGCCGACCGCGCCACGATCTCGAACATGGCGCCCGAGTACGGCGCCACCTGCGGCTTCTTCCCCGTCGACCGCAAGACCATCGACTTCCTCACCGTCACCGGCCGCACCGACGAACGCATCGCGCTCGTCGAAGCCTACGCCAAGGCGCAGGGCATGTGGCGGGATGCTGCGACCCCCGACCCGGTCTTCACCGACACGCTGGCGCTCGACATGGGCGACGTGCGCCCCTCGCTCGCCGGCCCCAAGCGGCCGCAGGACCGGGTTCTGCTCGACGGCGCCAAGCCCGGTTTCGCCGCCTCGATGGAGACCGAGTTCCGCCGCGCCGCCGACATCGCCAAGCGCTACCCGGTGGAGGGCGCGAACTACGACATCGGCCACGGCGACGTAGTGATCGCCGCGATCACGAGCTGCACCAACACCTCGAACCCCTCCGTGATGATCGGCGCAGGGCTCTTGGCCCGCAACGCGGTCGCCAGGGGCCTGCGCTCCAAGCCCTGGGTGAAGACCTCGCTGGCGCCGGGCTCCCAGGTGGTCGCCGAGTACCTGGAGAAGGCGGGTCTTCAGCAGCCGCTCGACGCGCTCGGCTTCAACCTCGTCGGCTTCGGCTGCACCACCTGCATCGGCAATTCCGGGCCCCTGCCGGCGCCGATCTCGAAGGCGATCAACGACAACGACGTGGTGGCGGCGGCCGTGCTCTCGGGCAACCGCAACTTCGAGGGCCGCGTGAACCCGGACGTGCGGGCGAACTACCTCGCCTCGCCGCCGCTGGTGGTGGCCTACGCGCTCGCCGGCTCGATGCAGATCGACATCACCACCGAGCCGCTGGGCGTCGGCTCGGACGGCAGGCCGGTGTATCTGGCCGACATCTGGCCTTCCAGCGCGGAGGTGGCAGAGTTCATCGAGGCCAACATCACCGCGGCGCTGTTCAAGTCGCGCTACGCCGACGTCTTCACCGGCGACGACAACTGGCAGGGCGTCGAGGTGACGGAAGCCGAGACCTTCGCCTGGAACGGCGGCTCCACCTACGTGCAGAACCCGCCCTACTTCGAGGGGATGCGGAAGGAGCCGGAGCCGATCACCGACATCGCGGATGCGCGCATCCTCGGCCTGTTCCTCGACTCGATCACCACCGACCACATCTCGCCGGCCGGCAACATCCGCGCGGCCTCGCCCGCCGGCGAATACCTCCAGGCGCATCAGGTCCGGGTGCAGGACTTCAACCAGTACGGCACGCGGCGCGGCAACCATCAGGTGATGATGCGCGGCACGTTCGCCAACATCCGCATCAAGAACCAGATGGTGCGCGATCCCGCGGGCCAGGTGGTCGAGGGCGGCTGGACGCTGTTCCAGCCGTCGGGCGAGCGGATGTTCATCTACGACGCGGCGCAGAGATACGCCGCGCAGGGCACCCCGCTCGTGGTCTTCGCCGGCAAGGAGTACGGCACCGGCTCGTCCCGCGACTGGGCGGCCAAGGGCACGAAGCTCTTGGGCGTGCGCGCCGTGATCGCCGAGAGCTTCGAGCGCATCCACCGCTCGAACCTCGTCGGCATGGGCGTGGTGCCGCTGGTGTTCCAGGGCGAGACCTCGTGGGCCTCGCTCGGGCTCAAGGGCGACGAGACCGTCACGCTCAAGGGCCTGTCGGGCGGGTTGAGGCCGCGCCAGACGCTCACCGCCGAGATCACCGCGGCCGACGGCACGAAGCAGGAGGTGCCGCTCACCTGCCGCATCGATACGCTCGACGAGCTCGAATACTTCCGCAACGGCGGGATTCTGCCTTACGTGCTGCGCTCGCTCGCGGCTTGAACCGAGACCATGCGGCCTCCGGGCCGCATGGTCCAACGCAGGAAGCCCGTGCCGAGGAGACTAGAGCGCAATCCGACGAAGTGGACACCGGTTCGTCGTAAGAGTGCGCGTAAAATCAAGAGCCTAGAGCCGCTCCCGATCCAACGTGATCGGGAGCGGCTCTGGGCGCGGGCTTCGTGTCTTTCGATCCCGGCTCGCCCGAGCCCAGCCCGAGGATCGGGGCATCGCCCCCGTTGGCGGGCGTCGACGGACATCGTATCTGTATTCGAGATGGCCATCACGTTCGACCCGGCCAAGCGGAATCGCACTTTGGTCGAGCGGGGGCTCGATTTCCTCGCGGCCGAAGCGGTCGTCGCCGGTCCGATCCACGTTTTCGAGGATCTGCGCGAGGATTATGGCGAGACCCGCCTCATCACGGTGGGGCTACTTTCCGGACGCATGATGATCGTCGGTTGGACCCCGCGTGGCGCAGACCGCCACGTATTGCAGACCGCCATGTCTTCTCGATGAGGAAGGCCAGTGACCGCGAGAAGACCCGCTACAGCCCCCTTCTCCGCTGACGCGATCGGCGAGACCGACCTCCCCCGAGTCGACGCGCACGTGGTGCAGCCGGAGGAATACGAGGACCTTCCGGAGTTGACGGACGCGATGATGGCACGTGCCGATCACTATGTCGGCGACAGGTTGGTGCGCCGCGGTCGTCCGTCCAGGACCGGTGCCAGGATCGGCGCCAAGGCCGGCACCACAACGGCCGTGTCGATCCGCCTTTCACCGGCCGTGCTGGCCCATTTCCGCGGCAGCGGCCCGGGGTGGCAAGCGCGGATCGACGAAATCCTGCGCAAGGTCGTCGAAGCGGAGAGATCGCAGCGCGCAGACGGCCCGAAGCGCGCCTGAGCCACACATCGAGAACCGCTCGCCGAAACGGATCGCGCGCAAGGGTGTTCTGTCGCCGCCGCGGCCCCATAACCTCCCGACCCACCAACCGGGAGAATTTCATGAAGACCCTCACCACGCTGGCCGCCGCCGGCCTGATGACCCTGTCCGGCGCGGCCTTCGCCGCACCGGTCGTCGAGCGCGTGCGCGGCACGATCGAGACGGCCGACGGCACCACGCTCACGATCAGGACCGTCGACGGCGCGACCGAGACCGTGGACGTCGGCGGCGCGAAGTTCGCCTGGGTGGTCAAGTCGAGCCTCGACCAGATCAGGGACGGCGTCTTCATCGGCACCGCCACCAAGGGCGAGAACCCGATGACGGCGCTGGAGGTGGTGCTGTTCCCCGAGGCCATGCGCGGCACGGGCGAGGGCCATTACGGCTGGGATTCGATCGCCGACCAGACCGGAGGCGGCGCGAAGGTGAAGAGTTCCATGACCAACGGCACCGTCAAGGCCGGCACGGAGGCCCCAAAGGTCAAGAGTGCCATGACCAACGCCACGGTCTCGGGCAGCAAGGACAGCGGCGGCGCCAAGACGCTCCAGGTCAGCTACGGCAAGGACGGGACCAAGACGATCGAGGTGCCGCCGACCGCGCCGGTCGTCGCCTTCGAGCCGGCCGACAAGGCGATCGTGACGCCGGGCGCCAAGGTGTTCGCGGTGGTCGCCAAGGACGGCGGCAAGGCCGAGGGCAGGTTCGTCGCCGTCGGCAAGGACGGCCTCACCCCGCCGATGTGATACGGCCAACGGCCGATCTGTTCCGGCGACCTGCGCGCTCTCCCCGCTTTAGCGGGCTACCGGATGCACGCATCTCCCCACGCGATCCGGACAGGGCGCGTGTCCCCTCTCCCCGCACGCGGGGAGAGGCCCGGTTGCACCTCGTCGTGCAGCCGGGTAGCGAAGCCGAAGCGGCGGTGAGGGGACGGAGCCGGATGAGGCTCGCCTTGAGCCCCCCTCACCCTCGGCTGCCGCCTCGCTTTGCCGACGGCGAGGTCGGCAAAGCCCTCTCCCCGCAGGCGGGGCGAGAGGATGCACAGCCGCCGATGCGCCGAGCCCTGGGATGCATGAACCCGCAAGCCTGCTAAAAGGAGGGGAGGGAAACGCGCATCGCCCGGACCGGCCAGCCGGAAACCGCATGAGGCCTCCGGGATCCGCGGCCGGCTTCGCGTCAGCCGTGCTCGGCGTCCCCGCCGCCGGTGAACTCGCGCCACAGCAGCATCAGGGCCGCCATCACCGCCGGGCCGAGGAACAGGCCGAGCAGGTGGAAGGTCTCGACGCCGCCGAGGATGCCGAGCAGCACCCACAGGAAGGGCAGCTTCGTCGTGCCGCCGATGAGCGCGGGCCGCACGAAATGGTCGGCCACGAAGGTGACGACGAAGCCGGCCAGGACGACGACGACGGCCGCCGTCACCGAGCCCGCCGCCACGAGCAGCAGCGCGGCGACGGCGATGGCCACCGCCGCGCCGAACGGGATCATCGCGGCGACCCCGGTCAGCGCCCCGAGCAGCACCGGATGCGGGACGCCGGCGACGTAGTAGACGATGCCGAGCAGGACGCCCTCGCCGAGGCCGACGAGGACGAGGCCGTCGACGGTGCCGTGCACCGAGGCGACCATCTGGCGCCCGACCCGCTCGCCGCGCGGCCCGAACAGCCGGTGGCAGGCGACGAGCACCTGTTGCGCGATCGCGCGGCCGTCGCGGAACAGGAAGAACAGCGCCACGAGGCTGAAGCCGAACAGCACGGCGCGATGGATCAGTTCGCGGCCGAAATTGCGCGAGAACCCGAGCAGCGTGTCGTTGTCGAAGCGGTGCAGCAGGTCCGAGCCGGCCTCCGGGTGGCTGAGGTTCTCGCTCCACCACGCGCTCGCCTGTGCCGCGCCGAAGGGCAGGCGGCTCAGGAAATCGGGCACCGGGATGCCGTCCTTCTCGGCCGCACGCACGAACGCGATCACGTCGTGCGCCTCCCGCGCCGCCTGGACGCCGAGCACGATCAGCGGCGCGATGAAGACCAGGGCGACGATGAGCGTCGCCAGCATCGGCAGCAGGACGTTGTGCCTGCCCGGCGGCCAGCGCCGCTCGGCCCGGGCGTAGAGCGGCCCCAGCGCGATGGCGAGCACCACGGCCCAGGCGAGCGCCGGCAGGAAGCCGCTCAGGACCCACAGGCCGAGGCCCGACAGCGCCAGCACGAGGGCGACGCGGGCGATCCCCTGACCCCTGGCCTTCTCCACCGGCGGCAGCGGAGGGGTCGGGTCGTTGCCGGGACGCAGCTTGGGTTCCATGCGCCTCGACGCCTCCGGATCGGGTCTGATCGAACCCGTCTCTACGCCCTCGCGCGCCCGCACGGAATGGGAACAGGATGGGACGCAATGGTCGGGAGGCGGCACGGGACGGGGACGAATCCGGCGCGGTTGCCGGGCCGGACCCCCTCGTGTAGAGGTCGCCGCCGTATAACGGGGCCCCGCGCGATGCTCCGCGACGCGAGGTCGGCCGCAGGGACGGAGACGCCCCGGCGCTCGCCCGCAGCGGCCCGTTCAAGAGATTCCGAGCCGGCGAGAACGCATGTCCGACCCAGTCAATCCCGGCACCACGGCGACCTTCGAGCGCGTGGCCGACATCATCGCCGAGACCGCCGACACCCCGCGCGAGAAGATCACGCCGGAGAGCCACGCCATCGACGACCTCGGCATCGACAGCCTCGCCTTCCTCGACATCGCCTTCGCGGTCGACAAGGCGTTCGGGATCAAGCTGCCGCTGGAGCGGTGGACCCAGGAGGTCAACGAGGGCAAGGTCCCGGCCGAGGCCTACTTCGTGCTGAAGAACCTCTGCGCGCGCATCGACGCGCTGGTGGCCGAGAAGGCCGCCAAGGCCTGAGCGGGGCCGCGCCGCGCATCTGCAGACGCCCTCGCACCGCGCGGATCGGGACTCCATGCGCCTCGAATATTTCGAGATGATCGATTCCGTGGTGAGCCTCGACCGCGCCGCCGGGCGGATCGAGGCGCTGGCGCAGGTGCCGCTGGAGAGCCCCGTCTTCGAGGGGCATTTTCCCGGCCATCCCCTGGTGCCGGGGGTGCTGCTCACCGAGACCATGGCCCAGGCGTCCGGCTACCTCGTGCTCGCCCACCTCGATTTCGCGCAGATGCCGTTCCTGATGGGCGTCGACAAGGCGCGGTTCCGCGCCTTCGTCGGCCCCGGCGCGACCCTGCACGTCGCCGCCAGCCTGGAGCACGACGGCTCGGGCTACGCGGTGACCAAGGCCGCGATCCGCCACGACGGCAAGCTGCTCGCCGACGCGGAACTGCGCTTCCGCACGATGCCGTTCCCGGAGGGCCTCGACGCGCCGATGCGCGAACGTGCCGCCAGGATCGGGCTGGTACTGGACGGGACCGGGGCATGAGCCGCGCCGTCGTCGTCACCGGGATCGGCCTCGTCTCCTGCGCCGGCGAGGGCTTGGCCGCGCATCTCGACGCGCTCGAGGCCGGCGCGGCGCCGCGGACGGATGCTGCGACCTTCGCGCCCTATCCCGTCCACCCGGCGCCGGCGCTGGCCTGGGACGGCCAGATCCCCAAGAAGTCCGATCAGCGCCAGATGGAGGCGTGGCAGCGCCTCGGCGTCTACGCCGCCGGGCTCGCCCTCGACGCGGCCGGCGTCAAGCAGGACGCCGCGTTCAAGCAGGCACTGCACCTCGTGGTCGCGGCCGGCGGCGGCGAGCGCGACTACGCCGTCGACGGGGCGATCCTCACCGGCCTGCGCGATGCCGCCGATCCGGGCGCCTACCTCAACGAGCGGTTGCAGAACGACCTGCGCCCGACGCTGTTCCTGGCCCAGCTCTCGAACCTGCTCGCCGGCAACATCGCCATCGTCCACGGCGTCACGGGCGCGTCGCGCACCTTCATGGGCGAGGAGATGGCCGGCATCGACGCGCTGCGCATCGGGCAGGCGCGGATCGCCTCCGGCCAGATCGACGCGATGCTGGTCGGCGGCTCCTACAGTGCCGAGCGGCCGGACGTGCTCGTCGTCCACGAGATGGGCGGTTTTCTGCGCAAGCCCGACTATGCGCCGGTCTTCGCGCGCGCGGATCGCGCGGGCTTCATCCTCGGAAGCTGCGCCGCCTTCCTCTTGCTCGAATCCGCCGGGACCGCCGCCGCGCGGGGCGCCCGCGCGCTCGCGCGCCTCGCACCCGTCGCGAGCGACCGGACCCGGCGCGCACCGGGCAGCGTCGGGACGAGCCTCGGCGCCCTCTGGCGGCAGGCCGGGATCGGACGGGCGGATGCTGTGCTGTCCGGCGCCACCGGCGTCGCGCCGATCACCATCGAGGAGCACGACGCCCTCGGCCGGCTGGCACCCGAGGGCAGGATCTACGCCCTCGGAGACCTGGTCGGCCACGGGCTCGAAGTGACCGGCCCGCTCGGTGCCGCGCTCGCCGCGGGGCTCGTGGCGGGCGGGCTTGCCGAGGTCGCGGTCACCGCGGTCGGCCACCGGCGCGGCGAGGGCGTGCTGCGCCTGCTCGCCGCCTGACCGCGCGCCCTACTTCGCCGCCGCGGTGAAGGGGCAGCCGCTCGCCTCGGCGGTCGCGAAGGCTTCCGCACCCGGCACGGTGGCGAGCGTCTTGTAGAGGTCCCACTCGCCCTTCGACTCGGCCGGCTTCTTGACCTCGAACAGGTACATGTCGTGCACCATGCGCCCGTTCGGCAGCACCTTGCCGCCCTGCGCGAAGATGTCGTCGACCGGCATCGTGTGCAGGAGCTTGTTCACCGCCTCGGTCTCGTCGGTGCCGGCGGCCTTGACCGCCTTCAGGTACTGCAGCACCGCCGAGTAGGTGCCGACATGGACCATGTTCGGCATCTTGCCGGTGCGCGCCATGAAGCGGCGCCCGAAGGCACGGGTCTCGTCGGTGAGGTCCCAGTACCACCCTTCCGTGAGCGTCAGCCCCTGGGCGACCCGTAATCCGAGGCCCTTGACCTCGGTCAGCGTGAACAGCAGGCCGGCGAGCCTCTGGCCGCCCTCGACGATGCCGAACTCGGCCGCCTGCTTGATCGAATTCGCGGTGTCGAGGCCGGCATTGGCCAGCCCGATCACCTTCGCGCCCGACCCCTGGGCCTGGAGCAGGAAGGAGGAGAAATCCTGGGCCGCGAGCGGGTGGCGCACGCTGCCCAGCACCTTGCCGCCCTTCGACGCGACGTAGCGGCCGATCTCGGCCTCCAGCGAGTAGCCGAAGGCGTAGTCGGCGGTCAGCATGAACCACGTGTCGCCGCCCTGCTGCACCAGGGCGCCGCCGGTGCCGACGGCGAGCGCGTGGGTGTCGTAGGCCCAGTGGTAGCCGTAGGGGGTGCAGAACTTGCCGGTGATGTCGGCGCTGGCCGACCCGGTGGTGATCGTGATCTTGCGCTTCTCCTTCGACAGGCCCTGGACCGCGATGGCGACGGACGAGGTCGTCAGCTCCATGATCGCGTCGACGTTGTCGCGGTCGTACCATTGCCGGGCGATGCCGGAGGCGATGTCGGGCTTGTTCTGGTGGTCGGCGGTGACGAGTTCGATCGGCGCGCCGTTCATCGAACCGCCGAAATCCTCCACCGCCATCCGGGCGGCCTCGATCGAGGAGCGGCCGCCGAACTCGGCGTAGGTGCCGGACTGGTCGTTGAGGATGCCGATCTTGACGACGCCGTCCGAGAGGGCGGGCGCCTGCGCCGCGGCGGGGACGCTGAGCGCGGCGAGCGCCGTGGCGAGCACGAGACGGACCTGTCCCTTGGTCATCATGTATCCTCCCGGATGCCGGATCTTGTCGCACGGCCGCCGTTCGGGCGATCCTGGGGGGATGCTTACGCCAAGCATGCCTGCGCGCCTATGGCGCCGATCCGGGCGAGCTTGACGCTTCGGCCAGACCTTCACCCCGCGAGGAAGTCGCGCAGGGCCGCGAGCGTCGCGGACGGGTTCTCCTCGGGCAGGAAGTGGCCGGACGCGACCTGGATGCCCTCGGCCCGCGGAGCGAAGGTCCGCCGCCACGCCGCCAGCGCCGTCTCGGGCTTGCCGTGGTCGAGGTACCCGCGGCTCGCGAGCACCAGCACCGGCATCGCCAGCCTCCGGCCGGCGGCGAGGTCGGCGACGTCTGCATCGCGGTCGGGGCCGGCGCCGGCGCGGTAATCCTCGCACATCGCGTGGATGCGCTCTGGCACTGCCCAGGCCCGGGCGTAGAGGGCGAGCGCCCGCGGGTCGAAGGCCGAGAGGTCGTTGGCGCCGCTCCACCCGGCGAGCAGGCCCTCGAAATAGCGGTCCGGGTCCCCCCCGATCTCCGCCTCGGGGCCGGGCGCGGCCCGCGCGAGGAACGGCCAGTGCGGGTTCGTGCCGGGGGCCGCCGCGATCCGCTCCCACTGGGTCACGGTGGGCACGATGTCGAGGAGGGCGAGGCGCGCGACGCGGGCCGGCGCGTCGAGGGCGAGGCGGTAGGCGACCCGGCCGCCGCGGTCGTGGCCGGCGAGCGCGAAGCGGGCGTGGCCGATCCGCTCCATCAGCGCGACGATCTCCCGCCCGACCGTGCGCTTGGCGTAGACATCGTGCGCCGGGTCGCCCGCGGGCGCGCTCGACCAGCCGTAGCCCTTGAGGTCGAGGCAGATCACGCGATGGTCGCGGGCGAGGTCGGGTGCGACGCGGTGCCACATCGCGTGGGTCTGTGGAAACCCGTGGAGGAGCAGGAGCGGCGGGGCGTCGGCCGGGCCGCCGACGCGGGCGAAGGCCCGGCCCCAGGCGGCCTCGGTCCACAGGGCCGCGAAGCCCGGAAACAGGTCGTCCTCGCTCGGCATGCGACGTCTCCCGTGACGGGCGGCCTCGCCCGCATCTCCCCCATGCGCGTCGCCCGAAGCGGAAACTCGCACGCAGCCACGCGGCTCCCACAAGCCTGAGACCGTGGCCGGATGCACGGCATTGACGCGATCCGTCGGGACGAATCTTAAGCACCGGCCTCGAAGATGCGTTGGCTAAGCGTGGTGATCGCATGACCGCTCAACGTCTCGAAGACCTCGCTCAGCTCGATTCGGACTGGACCTGGGAGACCGATGCGGCCGAGTGCTTCACCGTCCTCTCGCCCGAGGCGGAACGGTTCCTCGGGCGCAGCTCCGATGCGCTGGCCGGGAAGTCGCGGGCCATGATCGCCGTGAACGGCGGCGATTCGATCTTCTGGGAGCCCTATCGCCAAGCCCTCGCGCGGCGGCAGCCCTTCGGCGACTTCATCTACTGCTACGATCATCCGGACGGGCGGCCACGCTGGTTCCGGATCAGCGGCGAGCCGCGCTTCTCGGAGGACGGCGCCTTCCTCGGCTATCGCGGAGCCGGCACCGACATCAGCTCCGAGCGCCGCACGCGCCGGGCCCTGGCGGGCGCGCTGGCGGAGCTGCGCGCCTCGCATGCGAACCTCGTCGAGCAGAACCGGCTCTTCGACGCGGCGCTGGGGAACATGACGCAGGGCCTGTGCATGTTGGACGCCGCGGCGCGCCTCGTCATTTGCAACCCGCGTTACTGCGAGCTCTTCGGCCTCGCGCCCGACGCCCTGCGCATCGGGATGAGCCAGCGCGAGATCTGCGAGATCCTGGTGGCGAAGGGCTGCTACGCGCCGGGCGTCACCGTCGACGGCCTGTGCGAGGCGACGCGGCGCGCCCTGCTGTCGCCGGGCCGGACGCCGATCCATCGCGAGCTCGCGGACGGCCGCATCCTCGCCGTGTGCTACCGCACCTTCGAGGACGGCGGCTGGGTCGTGAGCTTCGAGGACATAACCGAGCACCGGCGGAACGAGATGCGGATCGCGCACATGGCCCGCCACGACGGCCTCACCGACCTGCTCAACCGCATGGCGCTGCGCGAGCACGGGCTCGACCTGCTCGGACAATCCCGGACCGAGGGAGGCCGGCGGGTCGCCATGCTCTGCCTCGACCTCGACCGCTTCAAGCTCGTCAACGACACCTACGGCCACGGCGCGGGCGATGCCCTGCTGCGGGCGGTCTCCGAGCGGATCTGCGCCCGGGTGCGGAGCGGCGACCTCGTGGCGCGGCTCGGCGGCGACGAGTTCGCCGTCCTCCACCGGGTCGCCGACGCGGCCGGGGCGGTCGCGCTGGCCGAGCGCCTGATCGCCCAGGTGAGCGCGCCCTACGAGATCGGCGGCTACACCGTCGCGGTCGGCATGAGCGTCGGCATCGCCATGGCCGAGGAGGCGGCCGACGACATCGACCGGTTGCTCAAGAACGCCGACACCGCGCTCTATCGTGCCAAGAGCGCGGGCCGCGGCACCGCCTGCCTGTTCGAGGCGGCGATGGACGAGGCCGCCGAGGCCCGGCGCGACCTTGAGCGCGAGCTCGCGGCCGCCCTGGTCCAGGGGGCGTTCGAGCTGCATTACCAACCCCTGCTCGATCTTGCCAGCGACACGATCACCGGCGTGGAGGCCCTGATCCGCTGGCGCCACCCGGAGCGCGGGCTGATCCCGCCCGCGACCTTCATCCCGGTGGCCGAGGAGACCGGGATGATCGTGGGCTTGGGCGAATGGGTGCTCAACCAAGCCTGCCGCGAGGCCGCGACCTGGCCGGCGCGCATCACCGTCGCGGTCAACGTCTCGGCGGTGCAGCTCCGTCACCGCGACTTCGTGCAGATGGTGTTCCTGGCGCTCGCCGCCAGCGGCCTGCGACCCGACCGGCTGGAACTGGAGATCACCGAGGGCGTGCTGCTCGAAGACACCGAGGCGAACATCGCGACCCTGCACCTGCTGCGCCGGGCCGGCATCCGCATCTCCATTGACGATTTCGGCACCGGCTACTCCAGCCTGAGCTACCTGCGCCGCTTCCCCTTCGACAAGATCAAGATCGACCGCTCCTTCGTGCAGGATGCCGGGCCGGCGACCGACACCGGAGCGATCATCCGGGCGCTGGTGGGCCTCGGCGTCAGCCTCGGCATCACGACGCTGGTCGAAGGCATCGAGACCGAAGGCCAGCTCGCCACGGTGCGCGCCGAGGGCTGCCAGGAGATGCAGGGCTTCCTGTTCAGCCCGCCGCGTCCGGCCGGCGAGATCGGCGCGATGCTGGCAGCGTCCGACAGCGGGGCCAAGGCAGCGTGACTGGACCGATTTATACAACCTGCGGGCGAAACATAACCGGACATTAAGCCGTCGTATCCTACCAAGAGTTGCATTGCTGCGTTGCGATGCAATGGCAGGGGATCGCTTGCGATGGACACGAGGCTCGGACGGGGCGACGGCGCCGCGCGGCACCTTCGGTCGGCGAAGGCGCGGTCGCGCTGCCGGAGCGGGAACGCGGCGGTCGAATTCGCCCTGGTGACGCCGCTGCTGCTGCTGTTTGCCGGCATCCTCGGGTTCGGCGTGTATCTCGGCGCCGCGCACACCCTGCGCGAGATCGCGGCGGAGGCGGCGCGGGCCTCGGTCGCGGGCGTCAGCGACGGCGAGCGGGCGTCCCTGGCGCAGGGCGCGGTGCAACGCAGCCTCGCCTCCGGCTCGATGTTCAGGGCCGGCAGCGTCGGGGTGTCGGTCGGGACCAGCCCGAGCGACGCGACCGTCTACACCGTGACCCTCACCTACGATACGTCGGTCCTCGGGCTGAGGGGCCTCGGCAGGCTCGTGCCGCTGCCGCCCGACCTCCTGACGAGCACGGTCAGCGTGCGCCGGGGCGGCCTGTGATGCCGACGGCCCGCGGCCCCGATCCTTCCGCGACCGGCCCTCGCCAAGCGCGAACGCGGGTTTCCGACGGTGCGGCGGACGCTCCCGACCGGTCACGGTCAAAGGCTGCCGGCCTGCGTCGCCGGGCAGGGCGGTTGGGCTTCGACCGGAGCGGGTCGGTGGCGATCCCGGTCACCCTCGGCGCCACCGCGCTGATGGGCGCGGGTGCGGTCGGGGTCGATCTCGGCATCGTCGTGCAGGCCAGGCGCAAGGCGCAAGGGACGGTCGACATCGCCGCGATGCTCGCGGCCGCGAACGCCGCGCAGGCCGATGCGGTCGCCCGCCGGTCGCTTGCCGACAACGGCTACGGATCGGTCGCGACGGTGACGGTCGCGCCGGGGCGCTACGCGGGCGACGCCAAGGTCGCGCCCGCGAGCCGGTTCCAGGCCGAGGCGAGCCCGGCCAACGCCGTCCGCGTCGGTCTGCGGACGGGCGTGCCGGTGCATTTCGCGCAGGTGCTCGGCCTGCCCGGGACCGTGCCGATCCGGGTGGCCGGCACGGCCGCGAGCGCGCAGTTCGCCGCCTTCTCGGTCGGCTCCGGCGTGGCGGCGCTCGACGGCGGCATCGCCAACGCCGTGCTCGGGGCGATGCTCGGCACGAAGGTCCCGCACTCGCTGATCGACTACAACGCGCTGCTGTCGACGCAGGTCGACGCCTTCCGCTTTCTCGACGCGCTGGCCCCCAGCCTGAACCTCCAGGCCGCGACCTACGCCGACGTCGTCGCGGCGAGCGCCAGCGTCGGGCAACTCACCGCCGCCCTCAAGGTCGCGGCGTAGGGCACGCCGGGGGCGGGCACGGCGGCGGCGCTGGCGGGCCTGCTCTCCGCCCTGCCGAATGCCGGCGGGCCGATCCCCGTGGCGCAGATCGTCGATCTCGGCGATGCCGCCGCGCTCTCGCCGTCACGGGGCACGGCCGGGCCGGCCATCGGCCTGATGAACCTCGTCTCCGACCTCGCCACGGCCGCGAACGGCCGCAACCCGATCGCGGTCGATCTCGGCGCGACGGTGCCGGGGCTGCTCGCGACCCGCCTGACGCTCGCGGTCGGCGAGCGCCGGCAGCATTCGTCCTTCGTCCAGCCGGGCAGCATCAACGCCACGATCCACACGGCGCAGGTCCGCCTGCTGATCGAGACGACGCTCGCCGCGCCGCTCGGTCTCGGCACGTTGAGCCTGCCGATCTACGCCGAGGCGGCGCAGACCTCCGCGACGCTGCGCGCGGTCGCCTGCCCGTGGACCGCCTCGACGCGGCGCCAAGTCACGGTCGATGCGCAGCCGGGCCTCGCGACGCTGGCGATCGCCGGCATCCACCGCGGCAGCATCGCGGCCGGCGCCGCCACCCCCGACCTGACCCGCGCCGCCGCGCTGATCGCCGTGCCGCTCCTGACCGTCCAGGGCACGGCGCGGGCGACCATCGCCAAGCCCTCGGCCCAGACCCTGACCTTCTCCGACGACGAGATCACGCGCCACGTCGTCAGGACCGTCTCGACCACGGGGATGGCGCAGTCGCTCACCGGCAGCCTGAGCCAGGGCCTCGGCCTGTCGATCAACGGGCTGTCTCCGCCGCCGCTTCTCGGCCCGCTGCTGTCGGGCACGCTGGCGGGCGCCGCACCGGCCCTCGACGGGGTGCTCGACACGACGCTGCGCACGCTGGGCATCCGCCTCGGCTACGCCGACGTCACCGCCGACGGCACGCTGTGCAACCAGGCGGTGCTGGTGCAGTAGGTCTCCCGTTCCCCGCCGGCCGCCCGCCAGGGCGCGGAGGCGCCGGGTTCGATCGCGGCGGCCGGCCCGGCCGACGCCGGCGCGGACGTCCGGTCCGGCCTCAATGCCCGCGGCCGCGCGACGACGCGGCGATCTGCCGGCCGAGGCTGAGCAGCAGGATGTCCACCACCAGGCGCAACTCCGAGTTGTCGAGCTGGTCGATCGTCTCGCGGCAGGCCAGCGCGTGGGCGGCGGCAGCGTCGAGGATCGCGACCGGGTCGCGCCAGTCGGCCGCGGCGAAGGCCGTGAGGTCGCGGTCGCTCTCCGTCACGTCGATGATGATGCCGTGGCCCTTGGCGACGGCACCCGTCTCGCTGCGGACGAGCCGGCTGCGGTCGAGGATGCGGCGCACCCGCCCGGTGGTCGAGACGGTGCAGTACTCGGCGACGAACAGGCCACCGGACGACCGCAGGCGCTTGAAGTGGCTGGCGAGCTTCGGCAGGTCCTCCGGACCCGGGCCTCGGCCTGCTCGAACGGGACCGGAAACCCGGCGATCGCGTGGTCGCCCGCCAGCACGTCGGCGGCGCCGGCATCGAGGATGCAGCGGTCGGGCCGCGCCGACCAGGACCAGGTTCCGACCACGTCCGAGGCCGACAAGGCCGCGGAGAGGTCGACGGAGCGGGAGCGGGTCCGATCGATCGTTTCGGTGGGCATGGACGATCCCCATGGTTCGGTTGCGATTTCGCTCTGAAACCGAAGAAATACAACCCAAGGTAAAATTAACAATCGGTTAACTCAACGGACGGATCACGCCCGTGCATTCTACCGATGCGCACGCGGATCGGCGTCCGCGCAGCCGACGCGCCGCGCCGCCCTGCTCTCGGAAAGCCGCTCGACCGAACGTCGGCGGCGCGCGGCGCCGAGGTCACTCAGCCGATCTGGCCGATCAGGGTCACGGCTCCGAAGATCAGGACGGACACGACGGCCACGGCCAGGAGGATCAGGGCGGCGCGCGATTCCCGCAGTTCCGGCGATAGGGGCATTCCGTGAGGACCGTCGGGGAGGGGGCGCGGAGCGGGTCTCCGCGATCGCTGCGGGATAAGCCTCGCATCGATCGATCCACCTGTCGAGGCGGCGGGCTCAGCCCAGCCCGCCGGCCTCGACGACGAAGCGAGCGACGGCGTCCGCCCCCGCACCCGCGCGCAGCGACGCGAACACGTAGGGCCGTTGCCCGCGCATCCGCCGGGTGTCGGCCTCCATCACCCCGAGGTCGGCGCCGACCAGGGGCGCGAGATCGGTCTTGTTGACGATGAGCAGGTCTGAGCGGGTGATGCCGGGGCCGCCTTTGCGCGGGATTTTCTCGCCGCCGGCCACGTCGATCACGTAGAGCGTGAGGTCGGCGAGTTCCGGCGAGAAGGTGGCAGCCAGGTTGTCGCCGCCCGACTCGATCAGGATCAGGTCGAGCTTAGGGAAGCGCCGCCGCATCTCAGCGACCGCGGCGAGGTTGATCGAGGCGTCCTCGCGGATTGCCGTGTGCGGGCAGCCCCCCGTCTCGACGCCCATGATCCGCTCTTCGGGGAGCGCGCCCGCCACCGTGAGGATGCGCGCGTCCTCCTTGGTGTAGATGTCGTTGGTGATCGCGCAGATCTCGTAGCGGTCGCGGAACCGCTTGCAGAGCTGCTCCATCAGCGCGGTTTTCCCGGAGCCGACGGGGCCGCCGATGCCGACGCGGAGCGGGCCGTTCTTCGATGTCATGCGGGCGGACTCGGTCTGTCTGGGGTCACGAGCGGAAGATCCGCGAATACTGCGTCTCGTGCCGGAACGAGCCGAGATCGAGGCGCAGCGTCGCCGAGCCGAGGTCGTCGAGGCCGAGGCCCTCGGCGTCCGCGGCGAGCGCGACGAGGCGGGGGCCGAGCCCGGCGATCAGCCGCAGGCCTGCGGCCTGGCCGATCGGCGCGGCGCGCAGCGCCGCCGAGACGAGGTTCTGGACGAAGGCGAGGCCGTAGGCGGCGAGCAGGGCGGGCCGGGCCATGCCGTGGGCGCCGGCGGCGGCCCCGACCGCGACCGGGTAGGCGACCGCGCCGGGCAGGGTCTTGGCGATGGCGTCGAGCATTGGACACGGCCACGCGGCGCGCGTCGCGTCGAGGAAGCTGCGGCCCTGCTGGCTCGTCTCCAGGTGGAGTTCGCGCGACGGGGCGAGGGCGAGCGCGAGGTCGTTGATCTCCGCCAAGCCCGGCCCGTCGCCGGAGACGGCCGCCCGGTGGGCGTGGGCGGTCAGGATCGTGTCGTTGCGCGCAGCCCCCCGCTCGACCACGTCCGTAAGCCAGGCCGCGATCCCGGCCTCGTCCGAGAGGTCGCCCGCCTCCACCGCCCATTCGAGTCCGTGCGAGTAGGCGTAGGCCCCGACCGGGTAGGTCGGCGACAGCCACGCCGTCAGCCGGATCTGCTCAATCATGGGCGTGGACGCGCCCGTCGCCGTGATGGTGGGGGCGGCCGCCATGGTCGTGGGGCTGGGCATGCCCGCCCGCGTAGGCGCCGCCCTCGGGCCGGAACGGGCGCACGACCGGCAGCGCGGTGCCGCCGAGGCCGCGCACCATCCCGGCGAGCACGTGGTCGTCGGCGATGAACACGCACTCCTCGCCGATCTCGGCCGGGATGTGACGGTTGCCGATGTGCCAGATCAGGCGCTTCAGGGCGCGCGGCGAGGCGGCGCGGATCTCGAGCAGCGCCTCCGGCGCGGCCTCGACCCAGACGAGCCGCCCGTCGTCGAGCACCAGCGCGTCGCCGTCGTCGAGCACCGCGGGCTCGGGCAGGTCGAGCAGGAACGCGAGCCCGCCGACGCCGCGCATCGCCATGCGCCGCCGGTGCCGGTCGCCGTGGTCGAGGACGATGCGGTCGACGATCTCGGCCCCGGAGAGGGCGTCGGCACGGATGACGCGGGTGGCGCGGATCATGGGCTCAGAACCGCCGTCGGGCGTCTGCGGTCCGGCGGCGGCGTCTTCCCGCAAGGCATCAGACCATCTCCGTCTCGGTGGGACCGGGATAGAACCCGTCGTTCAGGATCTGCGCCGTCGCGTAGGGGCAGATTTCCGGGAAGGCGCGCTCGTCCAGCCCCGTTTCCTCCGCAGCCCGCACGCGCGCGAGGGGATAGCTTTTCGTCAGAACGAGGTCCGGGACGTGGCGCAGGCTTGGACTGAGATCGACGAGACCGTCGATCTGGAGCCGCTGCTCCACGATCGACGCGCGCCATCCGTATCTGCGCTTCTCCGGTTGAAACTCCCATTTCAGGAGATGCTGAAGCAGGATCGCGAGGCGGTTGCGGATCTCGGATTTCTGCGATCCGCCCACGCCCTCGATCTCCTCGGCGAGATGATGCAGGTCGATGTCCCCCCGACGCCCGGCACGCAGAAGGGAGGCCTGCGCCTGCGTCCATAGGTACAGGTCGGCCTCGTAGAGATCCTGCCCCAATGGCGGGCTCAAAGCGGCGTTGGACATGCAGCCTCCGCTGTCGTTCGGGCCATCCTACCTCAAAACAGGAAGTACCGCTGCGCCATCGGCAGCATGTCGGCCGGCTCGCAGACCAGCAATTCGCCGTCGGCGCGGACATCGTAGGTCTCGGGATCGACCTCGATCACCGGCGTCGCGTCATTGAGGATCATGCTCTTCTTCGAGATGCCGCCGCGCACGTTCTCGACCGCGACGAGTTGCTTCTGCACGCCCAGCTTTTCACGCAAGCCGTCCTCCACCGCCGCCTTCGAGACGAAGGTCAGCGCGGTGGCGAACGGCGCGCGGCCGAAGGCGCCGAACATCGGGCGGTAATGCACCGGCTGCGGCGTCGGGATCGAGGCGTTGGGGTCGCCCATCGGCGCCACCGCGATCATGCCGCCCTTGATCACGAGGTCGGGCTTCACCCCGAAGAAGGCCGGCGACCACAGCACGAGGTCGGCGAGCTTGCCCGGCTCCACCGAGCCGATGTGCTGCGACACCCCGTGCGCGATCGCCGGGTTGATCGTGTACTTGGCGATGTAGCGGCGCGCCCGCAGGTTGTCGTTGCCGGATGCGTCGCCGGGGAGCGCCCCGCGCTGGCGCTTCATCTTGTCGGCCGTCTGCCACGTGCGGATCGCGACCTCGCCGACGCGGCCCATCGCCTGGCTGTCGGACGACATCATCGAGAGCGCGCCGATGTCGTGCAGGATGTCCTCGGCCGCGATCGTCTCCTTGCGGATGCGGCTCTCGGCGAACGCGAGGTCCTCGGGGATCGACGGCGAGAGGTGGTGGCACACCATCAGCATGTCGAGATGCTCGTCGATGGTGTTCTTCGTGTAGGGCCGCGTCGGGTTTGTCGACGACGGCAGGACGTTGGCCAGCCCCGCCACCTTGATGATGTCGGGCGCGTGCCCGCCGCCCGCGCCCTCGGTGTGGAAGGCGTGGATGGTGCGGCCGGCAAACGCCGCGATCGTATCCTCGACGAAGCCGGATTCGTTCAAGGTGTCGGTGTGGATCATCACCTGCACGTCGTGCAGGTCGGCGACCGTGAGGCAGGTGTCGATGGCTTTCGGCGTCGTGCCCCAATCCTCGTGCAGCTTCAGGGCGCAGGCGCCGGCGCGCACCATCTCGACGAGCGATTCGGGGCGCGAGGCGTTGCCCTTGCCGGCGAAGGCGAGGTTCATCGGGAAGGAATCCGCCGCCTCGATCATCCGCGCGAGGTGCCAGGGGCCGGGGGTGCAGGTGGTGGCGAACGTCCCGTGCGCCGGCCCGGTGCCGCCGCCGAGCATGGTGGTGATCCCTGAGCACAGCGCCTCGTCGATCTGCTGCGGGCAGATGAAGTGGATGTGGCTGTCGAAGCCGCCGGCCGTGAGGATCTTGCCTTCCCCCGCGATCACCTCGGTGCCGGGCCCGATCACGATGTCGACGCCCGGCTGGATGTCCGGGTTGCCGGCCTTGCCGAGCTTGTGGATGCGCCCCTTCACGATGCCGACGTCGCACTTCACCACGCCCCAGTGGTCGAGCACCACCGCGTTGGTGATGACGGTATCGACCGCGCCGTCGGCGTTGGTGACCTGGCTCTGCCCCATTCCGTCGCGGATGACCTTGCCGCCGCCGAACTTCACCTCCTCGCCGTGGGTGGTGGCATCGCGCTCGACCTCGATCACGAGGCTCGTGTCGGCGAGCCGGATGCGGTCGCCCACGGTGGGCCCGAACATGTCGGCATAGGCCGCGCGGGGGAGGGAGGCGGGGGGAGGGGTGTTGGCCATGCAAGATCCTCGGTCACGGCACCGGCGAGAAGTCGGTGGAGCGGCCAGCGTCGCGATCAAAGGTGAAGGTCGTCCGGCATCCGCGTGCGCGGTTGATGAGCGCGATCAGTTGGTCGGCCACGTCGCCGCCTTCCTCCCGCGAGCGATGCGCGGCCTCGCGCAGCAGATCGGCTTCGGTCGAGATCCGCGGATGCTCGGTCAGACGCCGCAGGACGGAAGCGATTTCATGCGGCTCGAAACCATAGGCCCGTCGCAGGGTCCAGATGAGTTCGGCGACCACGAGGACGTTGACGTAGGCCGTCTCGCCCGAAGGCAGAGCGTCAAGCAGCGCGATAACGCGGGCGCGCTCGTCCGGGCTGTCGTTGGCGAATAAGCGCACGAGCAGGTTCGTGTCGAGCCCGATCATCTACTCGGCTGCCGACCGTTCCGACGGACGGGATTGCCGGCGGATACGCGCGTCGTCCTCGGCCATATGGTCGGCGATCGCGTCGTCCATCTCGCGAATCGACAGGGGCGGCCTGCGCGCCGGCCCTTGCGGAGTCAGAGCGTCCCACGAACCGTTGACGACGTGGAAATGAACCTGACCATCGAGAGTCAGGAAGAATTCGACCGCCTCGCCGGCCTCGATCGCAAGCCTGCGGACCAGCTCCTCGGGAAGCGCGACCTTCCCCTGCTCATCGACAACGGCCCTGTATGTCGGCATCGCACCGCTCCAAGACTCGATGATTGCTGATCCGATGGCAGCCGAGGCTATCACAACGCCCCCATCACGTCGCCCCGGAACCCGTACACCGTCCGTCCGCCGGACAGCGGCACCAGCGCTACCTCCCGCGTCGAGCCTGGCTCGAAGCGCACCGCCGTGCCCGGCGCGATGTCGAGGCGCTGGCCGCGGGCCTTTTCGCGGTCGAAGGCGAGGCCGGGGTTGACCTCGTAGAAGTGGTAGTGCGAGCCGACCTGGATCGGCCGGTCGCCGGTGTTGGCGACCTCGACCACCGTGCGCTCGGCGCCGACGTTGAACACGATCGCGCCCGGCAGCGTCGTGACCGCGCCCGGCACGTCGGAGGAGGGGGCGCCGCGCACCGGATGGTGCACGGTGACGAGCTTGGTGCCGTCGGGAAACGTCGCCTCGACCTGGATGTCGGGGATCATCTCCGCGATGCCCTCCATCACCTGGTCGGCGGTGAGCACGTTGGCGCCCGCCTGCATCAGGTCGGCGACCGAGCGCCCGTCGCGCGCGCCCTCGACCACGAAGTCGGTGATGAGCGCGATCGCTTCCGGATGATTGAGCTTCACCCCGCGGCCCAGGCGGTTGCGCGCCACCTGCGCGGCCATGGCGACGAGGAGCTTGTCTTTTTCGCGGGGAGTCAGGAGCACGAAGAGGCCTCTCGTGTGCCGGCCGGGTCGGGCCCCGAGCAAGGATCATGCTGGGGCAGGGGTCAAGCCTCCCGAGCCGCCGGCGGCGAAGGACGGGCGAGGGACGGCGATCCGGCGGGGATTTTGCCGTGCCGGACATGGCGCAATCGCGCGCGCGCGCCATCTTCCATGCGATCATGACGATTCATCTCCCAGTCCCCATCGCCACCGCGCGGCCGACCGGCCTCGGAGAGGTCGCCGCCGCGGCGGTGGCCTCCGTGCCGGCGCCGGACCGGCACGGCAGCTTCCCGGTCGAGGCCATCGCATCGCTCCGCGCCGCGGGGCTGCTCGCGGCGCCCCTGCCGGAGGCGCTCGGCGGTGCCGGCCTGTGCGAGCCCGGCGGCGCGGCGCGGCTGCGCGATGTCCTGTGCGGGATCGGCCGGGGCAACCTCGCGGCCGGCCGGGTCTACGAGGGCCACGTCAACGCCCTGGCGCTGGTGCTGCGCTACGGCGGCGACGCGGCGCGCGCGCGGTTCTCGGCCGATGCGCGGGCGGGCCACCTGTTCGGGGTGTGGAACACCGAGCCGAACCCGGGTGGGCTCGCGATCGGTGCCGACGCCGACGGGCCGGTGCTCACGGGAGCGAAGTCCTACGCCTCCGGCGCCGGCCATGTCACGCGGCCCCTGGTGACGGCGCGGCTGCCCGACGGGCGCTGCCAGATGCTGGTGGTGCCCCTCGATCCGGAGGGCCGCGCCGACCTCTCCAGCTGGCGCGCGCACGGCATGCGCGCCAGCGCGACCGGCACCGTCGACTTCTCCGGCATCCGGCTCGGGCCGCACGAGCGGATCGGCGCGCCGGACGACTATTTCCGCCAGCCGTTCTTCGCGGCGGGCGCGTGGCGGTTCCTCGCCGTCCAGTGCGGGGGCATCGAGGCGGTGCTCGGCGCCCACCGCGACCACCTCGCCGCGACCGGCCGCGGCGGCGATCCCCACCAGCGCGCCCGGCTCGGGCAGGCGGCCACCGCCGCCGAGGCCGCGCGGCTGTTCGTCGAGCGGGCGGCCCACCTTGCCACCGCCGAGCCGGTCGACGCCGCGCGGGCGATCGCCTACGTCAACCTCGCCCGCGGCGCGGTCGAGCGGGCCGGCCTCGACGCGATCGGGCTGGCCCAGCGGTCGGTCGGGCTGGCGGGCTTCCTCGAAGCCCATCCCCTGGAGCGGCTGGCGCGCGACCTGGCGACCTACCTGCGCCAGCCGGGGCCGGACGCGGCGCTGACCGGCGCCGCGGATTACGTGCTCGAAGCGGGCCTGCCGATCCAGGCCCTGTGGCGCGACCCCGGGACCACCTGAGACTCATGCGCGCCGACGCCTTCCTCCCGTTGCTGGACCGCCTGCCCGTCGCCGACCTTGCGGCGATGACGACGCGCGGCTTCGTCGTGGTCGCCCCCCACCCCGACGACGAGAGCCTCGGCTGCGGCGGCCTGATCGCGGAGGGCAGGGCCCGCGGCCTGCCCGTCCGCCTCGTCGTCATCAGCGACGGCTGCGGCTCGCACCCGAACTCCCGCCTCTACCCGCCCGCACGCCTGCGGACGTTGCGCGAGGCGGAGACGCTCCGCGCGGCGGCCGAGCTCGGCCTCGCCTCCGAACACGTCGCCTTCCTGCGCCTGCCCGACGCGCACGTGCCGAGCCGGAACGAGCCGGCCGAGGCCGCGGCCCGCACTGTTGCCGCGACCGCGCGCGGGATCGGGGCCGACGCGGTGTTCGTGACGTGGCGCCACGATCCGCATTGCGACCACGCGGCGGCGGCCGACATCGTCGGCCTCGCCCGCCCACTGATGCCGGGCCTGCGCGCCTTCGCCTATCCGGTCTGGGGCTGGACCCTGCCGCCCGGGCGCGAGGTCGGCCCGGCGCCGGCCGGCTTCCGCCTCGACGTCGAGGCGCACCGCGCCGCCAAGCGCCGGGCGGTGGCCGCACACGCCTCGCAGACCACGGGCCTGATCGCCGACGACCCGGAGGGTTTCCGCCTGTCGCACGACATGATCGAGCACCTGTGCGGGCGCTACGAGCGATTCGTGGAGTTGCCGGAATGACCCGCCGCGCCGATTCGCTTACCCCCGAATACTTCGCCGGCCTCTACGGCGGCGGCCCGGACCCGGACCCGTGGGGCTTCACCACCAGCGCCTACGAGGCGGCCAAGTACGCGGCGACCCTGGCCGCCCTGCCACGAACGCGCTACGCCTCGGGCTTGGAGATCGGCTGCTCGATCGGCGTGCTGACGCGGGACCTCGGCCCGCGCTGCGACGCGCTCATCGGCATCGACGTGGTGGAGACCGCGCTCGTCGCCGCGCGCGCCCGCTGCGCCGACCGTCCCTGGGTGCGCTTCGAGGCCTGCGCGATCCCGGAGGCGTGGCCCGACGGCCGGTTCGACCTGATCCTGCTCTCGGAAGTGGTCTACTTCTTCACCCGCGACGACGTCGCCCGCATCGGTGCCCGCATCGGCGCGGCGATCGAGCCGGGCGGCGACGTGGTGCTGGTGCACTGGCTCGGCGAGACCGACTACCCGCTCTCCGGCGACGCGGCCGCCGAGACCTTCATCGCCGCCGCCGCCGGCTTCGCCACGCCGCTGCATGGCGCGCGGAACGCGGATTACCGCATCGACGTGCTGCGCGCGCACGGGGGAACCGCCGTGGCCGGCGCGTGAGCGCCAGCGTCGTCACCCTCAATAAGGGCCGCGGGCACCACCTCGCGCGCTTGCTGGAGGGCCTCGGCCGCGGCGCGCCGCCGTCCGAGGCGGTGATCGTCGAGATGGGCGGGGATGACGCGCCGCTGCCGGCCCTCGGCTTCCCCGTGCGGCGGACGCCTCTGAGGAGCGACGGCCTGCCGCTTGCCGCGGCCCGCAACGCCGGCCGCCGCGCGGCGGCGGGCGATCTCCTGGTGTTCCTCGACGTCGACTGCATCCCCTCAACCGGCCTCGTCGCGGGGCTCGCGGCAGCGGTGACGGCGCACGACGCGCTGGTCTGCTGCGAGATCCGCTACCTGACGGCGGGCGCGGTCGGCGACGGCTGGACGGAGGCGGCACTCGACCGCCTCGGACAGCGCCACCCGGCGCGGGCCTTTCCGGCCTCCGGCGTGAGCCCGGCGCCGCAGCCGGGCCTGTTCTGGTCCCTCGCCTTCGCGGTGCGGGCTGCCACCTACGACCGCATCGGCGGCTTCGACGAAGGGTTTACCGGCTACGGCGCCGAGGACACCGACCTCGCCTTCCGGGCGGCGGAGGCCGGCGTGCCGGTGCTGTTTGCGGGCGGGATGCGCGCGTTCCACCAGCACCACAACTCCTGCGACCCGCCGCTCCAGCATTTTTCCGACATCGTCGCCAACGCCCGCCGCTTCCACGCCCGCCACGGCCTCTGGCCGATGGACGGCTGGCTCGACGCCTTCGCGCGCCTCGGGCTGGTGCGGGCGGACCGCCGCGACGGCCTCGCCGTGCTGCGCCCGCCGACCGAGGCGGAGATCGCCGCCGCGCGGGTGCCGCCGGATCGGCCGTTCTGAGCGGGCTCCCCACGCGGTGCGCGGGGCGGCCCCGGCCGTCACCCGCCGCCCCGCTCATCCGGGACGACGATGGTGGGTCCACGCAGCGCACGGGCCCGATGGCGGTCAGCGCACCGCGATCGCGCGCGCGATGCCTTCGATGACGGCGCCGAGCCTCGGCACGGCGTCCGGATCGTGCAGCGCGGCGATCGCCGCCGGGTCGAGGGCGAGGCCGGCGCGCACGAGCGCCGGCCATGCGGCGTCCTCCGGCCAGGATGCGCGCACCACCGCCGCGCCGAGGCGGGCGAGGCCCGCGGCCTTCTCGGTCTGCTCGCCGAAGGCGCGCGGCTCGGGCAGGCAGATGAAGCGGCGGCCCGCCGCCGCCACCGCGGCGACCACCCCGTCGCCGCCGCCCCCGACCACGAGGGCGGCGCGAGCGAGGTGAGGCCCGATCTCCGCGACCCAACCGTGCAGGTGCAGGTTTTCGGGCAGCGCGTCCGAGACCGCGCCGGCGACCGGCCCGAGGACGTGCCAGCCGCGCTCCGGCACCGCACGCGCCGCCGCGGCGAGCCTTTCGAGCGTGCCGCCGGCGCCGCCGCGGCCGAACACCACGACGATCGGGCCGGCCGGATCGGGCGCCGCCGCGGGAAGCGCGGGCGCGCCGAGGAAGCCGGCGTAATGGGTCTTGTCCCGCACCCAGACCGGGACGGCGTCGCCGTCGAGCGCCCGCGGGAAGGGTGCGATCAGGCGGGTGGCGCTGCGGAAGGCTTCGCGGTGCGGCGGGTCGGTGCGGGTGCCGGAAAGCCGCACCATCAGCACCGGCACCGAGAGCAGGCGCGCGAACAGCGCGACCTCGACCGACACGTCGACGACGATCAGCGCCGGGTCGGCCGCGGCGATCCAGGCGGCGATGGCGGCCATGCGGCAGCGCACGGCCGGCAGACCCAGCGGCGCGTAGTGGAAGGCCTCCGGCCGCCCGGCCTCGCCGTCCCGTCCGTCGAAGCCCGAGGCGGGCAGGCGGTCGTCGGGCAGGTCCAGCACCGCGCCCGGCGCCTCGGCGCGGTCGTGGCCGGCGAGCGTCCCGATCAGGGTGCAGGGCCGGTCGAGATGCCGGGCGATCCGGCAGGCGCGCTGCCAGTGCCCGGCGCCCTGGTGGTGGACGTAGTAGCCGATCGGCCGGGTCACGCCGCCGCGCCCGGCTTCAGGATCGCAGCGAAGGCGGCGAGGGCCGCGTCCAGGTCCATGTCCGGCGCCGGCCCGTCGGCGGCCTCGCAGCGCGGCGCCGCCCGCTCGACGAAGGCGATGGCGTTCGGGCAGGCGTCCGGGTCGATCGCGGCGAGGTCGGACTCCGTCAGGCCGAGGGCCGCGAGCGCCGCGCGGCGATCCGGGCCGGTCCAGGCCCGGCGCAGGGCCGCGCGGCGGGCGATCACGGCCGCCCAATAGGATGGGGCGGGCAGGCGATAGGGCAGGGCGGCGCGGGCGGCCGCCGCGCGGCGGACCATCTCGGTGGCCATGCCTCCGTCGGCGCGGCCGGCGGCGCGGTCCGAGACCAGCACCGACACGTCGGGGCAGTGGCGCAGGCGCCCGCCGGCCTCGCGGACGCGCGCGACGAGGGCGTTGTCCTCGCCGCGGGGCAGCGGCGGCAGGCCGCCGACGCGGCGGTAGAGCGCGGCCCGCAGCGCGAGGCTCGCGCCGGTGTGGTCGCCGTGGCGGGGTGCCGGGTCGTGGGCCTGCGGGTCGAAGGCGTCCTCGATCGCCCGGACGGCGGCCCAGTAACGCTCGATCCGCGCGTGCAGGTCGGCGAGCGCCGGCGCGGGCGCCGTCTCCGGATCGATCGCGAGGCGTCCGCCGACGATCTCGGCCGCCTCCAGCGCCCGGAGGTTCGCCGCGACCCAGCTCCGCGGCACCCGCGCGTCGGCGTCGGTGGTGAGGAGGAGGCCGTCGGGGCAGCCGTCCGCTTCCAGCCAGGCGGCGCCGGCGTCCAACGCCATCCGCCGGGCGGTGCCGACATGGGCCTCGCCGGGCGCGAGCCGCGCCTCGACGAGCCGGATCGCGACGGGTCCCGCCTCGCCAGCCGCCGCCATCGCCCGCACCGCGTCGGCGGTGCCGTCGTCGCAGTTGTTGGCGACGATCACGAGGCGCAGCGGCGCGGCGGCGGAGAACCCGTCCTGCACCGCGAGCGAGCGGATCAGCCGCGGCAGGCGCCGCACCTCGTCGCGGGCGGGGACGCAGACGACCGCCGGCGCGGACCGGTCCAAGGTTCAGGCCTGCGCCGCGACGACGCGGCGGAGCCGCGGGGCGGGGGCGATCCGCATTCGGTGGAAGGCTTCGAGCGCCGCGTCGTAGAGCGCCTCGTAGCCGGCGGTCATCGCGTCGGCGTCGAACAGGGCCTCGGCGCGGTCGCGGCAGGCGCGCCGGTCGAGGCGCACCGCCTGCGCCACCGCCTCGGCGAGGCTGGCGACGTCGTCGGGCCGGCCGAGGGCGCCGCAGGACGCGTCGAGGATGTCGGGCAGCGCGCCGCGGCGGAAGCCGGCGACCGGCGTGCCGCAGGCGAGCGCCTCGGCCACCACCAGACCGAACGGCTCCTCCCAGCACGGGGTGACGAGGGCGGCGCGCGCCCCGCCGAGATGGCGGGCGAGGGCGGCATGGCCGAGATGGCCGAGATCGGTGAGGTCGGGCCCGAGCCGCGGCGCGATCCACGCCGCCCAGTAGGCCGGATCGGGCCGTGGGCCGGCGAAGTGCAGCGGCAGGCCGGCGGCGCGCGCCGCGTCGATCGCGAGATGAAGCCCCTTCTCCGGCACGATCCGGCCGGACCAGAACACGTAAGGCACCGGGTCCGGCACGGGCCGGTGGACGAAGACCGTGAGTTCGACGCCGTTGCCGATGACCACCGGGGCGGGCACGATGCCGCGCCACGCCTCGGCGGTGTGCTTCGACACCGCGGCGAAGACCATGCCGGGGGCCGCCGCGCGCACCCCCGCCTCCAGCGATGCGAACGGCGGCGTGTGCAGCGCCGTCACCATCGGGATGCTCAGCGCCCCGCTCAGGCGCAGCGGCAGGTCGTGCAGGCTGTTGTTGTGGACGAGGTCGAAACCGTCGGCGGTCACCGCATCCATGATCCGCACGTAGGCCGCTTGCTCGGCCCGGGCGATGGCGGCGTGCCGCAGCGGGTCGCCGAGGCCGTCGCCGGTCGGGGGGCATACGCACACCGGCGCGAGCGCGGGATCGGAGCCATCCGAGGCAAACAGCGTCACCGCATGGCCGTGCCGCCGCAAGGCGCCGGCGAGGAGGTGCGTGTGCATCTCCAGCCCACCCGGATAGGGCTGGACGATCGGGAACTTCAGGTGGGCGAGGAGCGCGATCTTCACGAAAGCTCGTTTTCAGCGACGGAGGCCACCGGGGAGACCGTCGCACGACGGGCCTGTGCGGACGATGAACGGGTGGGCTATCATGCGGTCTTTTCGTTTCACAAGCGCGAGGCGCGCCCCGCGGTTCCGCGCCGCGCTTGCGCAGGATCGCGGGTCAGGCTTCGCGGGTTCGGGGACCGCCGCGCCCCGTCCGGGCGCCCTGCCCGGCCTTCGCGTCGCATCC
This sequence comes from uncultured Methylobacterium sp., assembly GCF_964244095.1. GTDB lineage: Bacteria > Pseudomonadota > Alphaproteobacteria > Rhizobiales > Beijerinckiaceae > Methylobacterium. The sequence goes on from NZ_CAXTHR010000004.1 coordinate 59,527, forward strand.
CGGCTTTCGCGTTGGATCATCGCTACCGGGCGTGCGATCCTGGGTCCGATGAGCACATCCGGGCCAGGGACGACGATGGGGCGGGAGGCGGCGCCGATCCGCCATCCGGCCTGGGTGCGGGCGACCCACTGGGTCCACGCGGCGGCGTTCCTGACGCTGGCGGTGAGCGGCACCGCGATCCTGCTCGCGCTGCCGCGCCTGTTCTGGGGCGAGACCGGGGCCAACGACGCGCCCGCCTTCCTCGTCCTGCCGCTGCCGGTGAACCTCGAGCAGACCGGCTGGGGCCGCAACCTGCACTTCCTCGCCGGCTGGGTCTTCGTCCTCAACGGCGGGCTGTACCTCGGCTGGAGCCTTGCCGCGGGCCACCTGCGCCGGCGGCTGCTGCCCGATGCCGACCAGATCCGCCCCCGTCATCTCGTCGGCGAGATCCGCGGCCATTTCCGCCTGCGCGGCGGGGCGCCGGCCGAGGGCCGCTACAACGCCCTGCAGAAGCTCGCCTACCTCGCCGTGATCCTGGTGCTGTCGCCGCTGATGCTGGCGACCGGGCTGACGATGTCGCCGGGCGTCACCGCGGCGTTCCCCGAGCTGTTCACCCTGTTCGGCGGCCGGCAATCGGCCCGCACGCTCCACTTCCTCTCGGCCGCCCTTCTCGTGCTGTTCCTGCTGGTCCATGTCTGGCAGGTGCTGGCCAACGGGCCGGCGGCGCTGATGCGCGGGATGATCGCCGGGCGACGCGCACCGGAGGACCTGCGATGACCGACGTCTCCCGGCGCAAGCTGATCCTCGGCGCCTCGGCGCTGGGCTCCGCCGCCCTGCTGCCCGGCTGCGACCTCCTCGGCGACGGCGGGCCGGCGCGCGGCGGCCTCTACGGGCTCAGCGACGTGCTGAGCTTCACGGTCCAGCGGTTCCTGCTGCGGCACCAGCCGCTGGTGCGCGAGTTCGGCCCGGAATCGATCTCGTCGGTCTTCCCGACGATCAACACCACCGATCCGGACGATCCCGCCTATCGCCGCTCGAAGGCGGCGGGGTTTTCCGATTGGCGCCTGCCGGTCCGCGGCCTCGTGGAGAAACCGGGCTCCTTCTCGCTCGCGGATCTGAGGGCGATGCCGGCCCGCACCCAGATCACGCTCCACAGCTGCGAGCAGGGCTGGTCGGCGATCGGCGGCTGGACCGGTGTGCCGCTGTCGCACCTCCTCGGCGTGGTCGGGCTGAAGCCCGAGGTGCGCTTCGTCGTGATCCGCACCGTCGACGGCTGGTGGGACAGCTACGACCTGTTCGACGCGCTGCACCCTCAGACCATCCTCGCCTACGGCATGAACGGCGGCGCGCTGCCGATCGCCCACGGCGCGCCGGTGCGGCTGCGGGTCGAGCGCCAGCTCGGCTACAAGTCGCTGAAGTACCTCGCCTCGATCGAGGCGGTGGCCCGGGTCGATGGGATCGGCCAGGGCCGCGGCAGCATGGTCTCCGAGCTCGGATTCAGTTGGTACGGCGGGATCTGAAGCGGGCGCTCACTGCGAGGCCGCCGCCCCCGTCACCCGCCAGACCGCGTCGCCGACGTCGTCCGTCACCAGCAGCGCACCGGACCTGTCGAGCGCCACGCCGACAGGGCGCCCTTGCGCCTTCTCGTCGGCATCGAGGAAGCCGGTGAGCGCGTCGACCGGCTTGCCCGTGGGTCTGCCCTCGGTGAAGGGCACGTAGACCACCTTGTAGCCGCTCTTCGGCCGGCGGTTCCACGAGCCGTGCTGCGCCACGAACAGGCCGCCGGTCCAGGCCGGCGGCAGGGTCGAGCCCTGCGAGAAGGCGATCCCGAGCGAGGCGGTGTGGGTGCCGAGCGCGTAGTCCGGCGCCACCGCCCGGGCGACGAGGTCCGGGCGCTGCGGGCTCACGCGGGCGTCGACGTGGCTCCCGTAATAGCTGTAGGGCCAGCCGTAGAACGCGCCCTCCTTCACGGCGGTGACGTAGTCGGGCACGAGGTCGCTGCCGATCTCGTCGCGCTCGTTGACCGCGGTCCAGAGCGCGCCGGTCCTGGGCTCGAAGCCGAGGCCGTTGGGGTTGCGCAGGCCGGTGGCGTATTCGCGCATCGCCTTGGTCGCGATATCGTATTCCCAGATCGCGGCGCGGCCCTTCTCGGCGTCCAAGCCGTTCTCGCCCACGTTGCTGTTCGAGCCGACTGTGACGAACAGCTTGGTGCCGTCCGGGCTCGCGATCACGTTCTTGGTCCAGTGGTGGTTGATGCCCGACGGCAGATCGACGACCGTCTCGGGCGTGGCCGAAATCTCGGTCTGGCCCTCCCGGTAGGGCACGCGCACCAGGGCGTTGGCGTTGGCGACGTAGAGGTCGCCGCCGACGAGCGCCATGCCGAAGGGCGAGTACAGGTCCTTCAGGAACACCGTGCGGAGATCGGCGACGCCGTCGCCGTCGGTGTCGCGCAGCAGGATGATCCGGTTCGGGGTCGTCACGCCGGCCCCGGCCATCCCCTTCACCTGGTCGGCGACCCAGTCCGCCACGCCGGTCGATTTGTCGCCCGAGGGCGGCTTGTTGCTCTCGGCGACCAGCACGTCGCCGTTCGGCAGCACATGGAGCCAGCGCGGATGGGTCAGGCCCTGCGCGAAGGCCGCGACCGACAGGCCCGGCGCGGCGACGGGCTTGGCCCCCTGCGCCCATCCGGCGACGCGGGCGATGTTGACCGTCGGCATCAGGGTCGGGTTCGGCGCGGGCAGGGTCGGGTTGGCGCCGGTGCCGGCGGCGACATCGAGGCTCGCGTGCTCCGGATAGACGATGAAGCGCGTGAAGGCGGCGGCGCCGAGAAGCACCGCCGCGAGGGCACCGAGCCCGATCTTCGTTCCCGTCCGCATGATCTCGCTCCATCCACGGCCGCCGCGGGCCTCGCCGTCCGGATAAGCGGCGAGCGCCCGATTGGCTCCGCCCGTGCATCGCATGGGGTGCCCGCGCGGCGCGCAGGCGGCTATGGAGGGTCCTGACCGCGCGACCGGGCGCGGGCCGGGCGGAATGCGGAGCCGAGCCCCCATGACCGATGCAAGCCTACGCCTGCCGACCTTCGCCGACGTGGCGCGCGCCGCCGAGCGCATCGCCGGCGTCGCGCACCGCACCCCGGTCCTGACCTCGCGCACGGCCGACGAGCGCACCGGCGCGAGGCTGTTCTTCAAGGCGGAGAACCTCCAGCGCGCGGGCGCCTTCAAGTTCCGCGGCGCCTACAACGCGATCGCGGCGCTGCCGGCCGAGGCGCGGGCGCGGGGCGTGCTCGCCTACTCGTCGGGCAACCACGCCCAGGCGATCGCGCTCGCGAGCCGGCTGCTGGCGGTGCCGGCCACCATCGTGATGCCGCTCGACGCGCCGGCGATGAAGGTCGCCGCCACCGCGGGCTACGGCGCCGAGGTGGTGCGCTTCGACCGCTACACGCAGGACCGCGTGGCGCTGGGGCGCGAGATCGCGCAGGCGCGCGGCCTCACCCTGATCCCGCCCTACGACCACCCCGACGTGATCGCCGGGCAGGGGACGCTGGGGCTCGAACTCATCGAGGACACCGGCGCCCTCGACATGCTCGTCGCCTGCCTCGGCGGCGGCGGCATGCTGTCGGGCTGCGCGCTGGCGGCCGCCGAGCGCGCACCCGGCTGCACGGTGATCGGCGTCGAGCCGGAGGCGGGCGACGACGGGCAGCGGTCGTTCCGCGAGGGACGGATCGTCACGATCCCCGTGCCGCGCACCATCGCCGACGGGGCGCAGACCACGTTCCTCGGGGCGCACACCTTCCCGATCATCCAGCAGCGGGTCGCCGACATCGTCACGGTGTCGGACGCCGAACTCGTGGCGACGATGCGCTTCTTCGCCGAACGGATGAAGCTCGTGGTCGAGCCGACCGGGTGCCTCGCGGCAGCCGCGGTGCTGCACGGGCGCCTCGACGTGCGGGCCAAGCGCGTCGGCGTGGTGATCAGCGGCGGCAACATCGACCTTGCGGCCTTCGCGCGGCACATCGGGACCTGAGCCGGTGCGCGCCTTGGCGCTCGCCGGCGCGATCCTGTGGGCCGGCGCGGCGCGGGCCGAGGAGATCGCGGTCGATGCCGATGCGTGGCCCTACAGCGCGATCGGCAAGCTCAACGTCGTGCTCGGGGCCAACCGGCTCCAGGCCTGCACCGCGACGCTGATCGGGCCGCGGCTGGCGCTCACCGCCGCCCATTGCCTGTGGGACGTGCCGGCCGGACGCTGGGTGAGCCCGGGCGCGATCCACTTCGTCGCCGGCTACCGCCAGGGCGCCTACCGGGCGCATGCGGTGGCGAGCGCCTACCGCAGGGCGCCGGACTACGCCTACGCCTACGGCACCGCGCGGCCGAACATGCAGGGCGACTGGGCGCTGGTCGAGCTCGCCGAGGCCATCCCCGGCGAGCCCCTGGCCCTGGAGGACCACGCCCCCGGCGGCGACGCGCGGGCGCTCCGCCGCGAGATCCGGCGGGCGGGCTACAGCCGGGCGAGGCCGCAGGTGATGAGCGCGCAGGGGCATTGCAGCGCGCGGCTCGATGCCGGCCCGGCGCCGCTGCTGCTGCACGATTGCCGGGCGGTGCCGGGCGAATCCGGCTCGGCCCTGCTCCAGGTCGAGGACGGGCGCCCGGCGGTGATCGGCGTCCTCGTGGCGAGCCGCGCACGGGAGGACGGGCGCGCGCCCTCCATCGCCGTGCCGACCCGCGCCTTCCGCGACGCCGCGGATGCGATGCTGAAGGCGCAGGCGCGCTGAGGCGGGACGCCGTCCGCCACGACGCCACAAATAACGCACCTTTCGGATCGAGCTTGGCCGGAACGCATCGCGGCGGAGCGAGGCGACGGGCAGGGGGCCGGTGCGGCATGCGGACGGTTCGGGCGAGGCGATCGGCGCTCCTGCTTCTGCTGGCCGTTCCGAGCCTCGGCGCCTGCAACGCCGGCGCCCGGACCGGGCTCACCACCGGCTCGATCCCGGCCGCCACACCTGTGGCCGCGACGGATGCCGAGCGCGACTGCCTCGGCCGGGCGATGTACTTCGAGTCGAACCGCAGCGATCCCGAGGGGCTGCTCGCGGTCGGCACCGTGGTGATGAACCGCCTGGAGAACGCCGCCTTCCCGAACGGCGGCATCTGCGCGGTGGTCGGCCAGCCGCGGCAGTTCGCCGCCGGGGTGCTGACGAAGCCGATGGCGGAGAAGGACCTGCAGAGGGTCGCCGACGCCGCCGACGCGGTGCTCGCGGGCCAGCGCCACCCCCAGGTCGGCCGGGCGATGCACTTCCACACCGCCGGACGGACATACCCCTACGACAACATGCATTACGTGGCGGTGGCCGGCGGCAACGCCTTCTACGAGAAGCGGAAGGCCGGCGCGCCCGACCTGGCGCCGATGGCCTATGCCGAGGCCGCCGCGCCAACGGCCTTCGTGACCCCGGCCGCCGAGCCCGACGCCGCCGCATGGACGGGGCCGGCCGGGCCCGCCCGCGACATCTGCCGGGTGGCGGGGCTCGCCGAGGCGGGTCGCGGCGGCTGAGGCCGCTCGACCGTCCCCGGATGGCGCCGGGGCCCGGGCGCCATGCTCATGCCGACGGCCGCGTTTCGTCGCCCGCCGCCCGGCGCGGGGATCAGCCCCGCCGGCTGCACCGCGACGCAGCGGGTGCCGACGCCGGCACAACGACCCCATCCCCCGCGCGCCGGCGACCCGCGGTCGCGCCGGTTTGCGGCCGCGCGCCGGAGGTCTTAAGTCAGGGCTGCTTCCCGATGCCCGCGCCGCGGGTGCCTCGCACGCGGTGTGGCATGGCCGTCGTCCTCGACCTCCTGAAGAACGATCCGCGGCCGCCGATGCCGGCGCGGGCGCGCCATCCGGAGAAGGCGCACCGGCCGGACCAGCCGGTGCAGGCCCGCAAGCCCGACTGGATTCGCGTCAAGGCCCCCGGTTCGCCAGCCTGGGCCGAGACCCGGAGGATCGTGCGCGAGCACGGTCTCGTCACGGTCTGCGAGGAAGCGGGCTGCCCCAACATCGGCGAATGCTGGGAGAAGCGCCACGCCACCTTCATGATCATGGGCGACACCTGCACGCGGGCCTGCGCCTTCTGCAACGTCCGCACCGGCCTGCCGGGCGCGCTCGACGCCGACGAGCCCGAGAAGATCGGCGACTCCGTGGCCAAGCTCGGCCTTCACCACGTCGTCGTCACCTCCGTCGACCGCGACGACCTCGCCGACGGCGGCGCGGAGCACTTCGCCCGCACCATCGCGGCGATCCGCCGCCTGAGCCCCGGCACCACCGTCGAGATCCTGACGCCGGACTTCCTGCGCAAGGACGGGGCGCTCGAAACGGTCGTGGCGGCCAGGCCCGACGTGTTCAACCACAACCTCGAGACGGTGCCGGGCAACTACCTCACGGTCCGCCCGGGCGCGCGCTACTTCCACTCCGTGCGCCTGCTCCAGCGCGTGAAGGAGCTCGACGCGTCGATCTTCACCAAGTCCGGCATCATGGTGGGCCTCGGCGAGGAGCGGAACGCAGTCGTGCAACTGATGGACGACCTGCGCTCGGCCGACGTCGATTTCCTGACGATCGGCCAGTACCTCCAGCCGACGAAGAAGCACCACCCGGTCGTGC